>NZ_CAIKKU010000586.1 GCF_903828115.1 uncultured Thiodictyon sp.
GGCGATTAACCTCGCCAATTACGCCGCGAGTTCCGCGGTGTCTGCCTGTGGAGGGGAAGGCGCTGGTGCGGGCCGCAAGGTGCGCACGAAACCGGCCCCTGTGAAGCAGGAACTCAGCGACAAACTTGCTGCGTAGGTTTGTGTAAGTCTGAGAGAGCGGTCCGCAACGGACATGAGTAGCAAGCACCAGTCGGGAATCAGTTCGGCCGTCCTGGGGCCAGCCGCCGCGCTGCTGCTGGTCCTGTGGGTGCCTGCACCATTGGCGGGCGCCGCCGATGGGCCGGCCGCGGCGCCACCCGCGGCGACCATCCCGGCCCCGGCCCCGATCCCACTCGAACAGATCGCCCCATCCGCCACCGCGGTGGCGCAGCTCCTGCGCCACCTGGCCGGGGACCTGATCCCAGGCGCCGAGATCGAATCGATCCGCACGACCCTGCCCAGCGTCGGCACGGCGCTCGGAACCGACCAGGGGCAACTCCTGGACCTGCTGCGGGAACAGCCCTCCCTGGAGACGCTCCAGGCCCAGGAGGAAGGCTGGCGCGCCCGTCAGCTCGCCCTCACCGCGTGGCTCGACACCCTCACCGGGCGGGCCGCCAGGCTCCAGGACGCGGCGACCAGTCTCGCACGGCTGCACGAGACCTGGACCCTGACCCGACAGGCGGCGCAGGCCGCCGCCAGCCCCGCCGCGGTGCTGGCGCAGGTCGACGACACGCTCGCGACGCTGGCGGCGGCACAGCCGCTCTATCGCGCCCAGCGCGACGACGCACTCGACCTTCAGGCCGGAGTCGCCCGCGAGGTCGCCCGCTGTGAGACCGCCAGAACGCGCATCCTGGAGGCCCAGGAGGGCAACGTGGGCGGGGTCTTCGCCCTTACCGGCCGCCCGCTCTGGAGCCCGGCGCTCTGGACCCAGGGCCTGGCCGCCATCCCGGGGCGCGCCCACCAGATCGCCGCCACCCTGCGCGCCCAGATCGGTCTGTACCTGCACGAACCCGCGAACCGGATGCCGCTGCATCTCGCGATCTTTCTCGCCACCCTGATCGCCCTGCGGGCGGCCCGGGGACGACTGCGGCAATGGGCGGCGGCGGGCGAGGACATCGCGCGCATCACCGTCGTCTTCGACCGCCCCGTAGCCGCCGCCTTGGTGGTGGCACTCATCTTTGCGACCAGCCTCGCGTCACCGGCCCCGGCGGAGGTGAAGGAACTGCTCGGGGCCCTGGCACTGGCACCCTTGATCCTGCTCGCCCGCCCCCTGCTCGACGCGGCGCTGCGCCCGCCGCTCTTTACCCTGGGCCTGCTCTTCGCCCTGGACCGGGTGCGGCACGCCTTCGGCGGCGCCCCCCCCTTGGTCGATCAGGCGCTCATCTTCATAGAGTCCCTGGCCGGGGGGATCGCGCTCCTGTGGCTGCTCTATCACTTGAGGCAGCGGGCCGGGCCCGATGAACGGGGGCAGCCGGGCAGGGGCTGGGTCTGGCGCCTCCTGGCGGGCGCGGCCCTGGTGACGCTGGCGGTCGGACTCGCCGCCAGCCTGGTCGGCAGTCTGCGCCTCGCCCGCCTCAGCACACCGGCGGTCCTGGTGGGGTGGGTCTATGTCCTGTGGTTCTATACCGCGGTCCGGGTGCTGACCGCGGTCCTCGCCTTTGCGCTTCGGGTCTGGCCCTTGCGGTCCCTGAATATGGTCCGCGATCACCGCAAGTGGCTGCTGCTGCGGGGCCAACGGTTGCTCATCTGGGTCGCAATCCTGAGTTGGTGGTACCGCTATCTGGACTACCTCGGCCTCTGGGCGCCCTTCACGGCGGCCGTCCAGTACAGCCTCGCCGCCCGGCTGACGCTCGGCGGCTTCAGCACCTCCGCCGGGGACGTCCTGGCCTTCGCCGTCACCCTCTGGGTCGCCCACCTGGTGTCGGCCGGGCTGCGCTTCATCCTGCAGGAGGAGGTCTACCCCAGGAGCCGTGTCCCGAGCGGTATCTCCTATGCCGCATCGAGCCTGCTCCAGTACGGCATCGCCATCCTGGCCTTCTTCATCGCGCTCGGATTCCTGGGCATCACACTGACCCAGGTCACGGTCTTCGCCGGCGCCCTGGGGGTCGGCATCGGATTCGGCCTCCAGAACGTGGTACAGAACTTCGCCTCCGGGCTCATCCTGCTGTTCGAGCAGCCGATCCATGTGGGGGATGCGGTCCAGGTCGGCGAACTGCAGGGCCGGGTGCGCCGGATCGGCATTCGCGCCAGCCTGGTGCGCACACCGCAGGGTGCCGAGGTCATCATCCCCAATTCCCAACTGACTGCCAATCAGGTGACCAACTGGACCCTGAGCGACCGGCAGCGGCGGCTCGAACTCCCGGTCAGCGTCGCCGTCGGCAGTGAGCCTCGCCAAGTGATCGAGTTGCTGGAGGGGGTCGCCCAGGCCCACCCGAAGGTCTTGCGTGAACCCCAGCCCCGCTGCTATTTCATGAGCTACGGCGACAGCTCGATCAATTTCGAGCTGCGCGTCTGGACCGACTACGATGACACGACCGAGGTCCGCAGCGCGCTCGCGGCGGCGGTCTACCAGGCCGTCTATGCGGCCGGGCTGGGCTTTCCGTTCCCGCAGCGGGAGGTGCGACTGTTATCCTCCGAGAACGCCGCGCCGGCGCCCGGCGCCCCAGGTGCCTGATCCGGCCTTCGGCGTTATACCCAACCGGGTTGAGTTTTGGCCTTCTGGTTTTTCGTAAGATCCTGGCCGACATCGCGTAACCAGGAACGAAAAACCGAAGACTGAAAACCTGACGGTATAGTATGTGCCCATGAGTATCAGCACACCCCCGCCAGATCACGCGCAGCCGGCCCTGCCGACGGACCGAAGCAATGCCGCGGCCACGCCGCCAGGCACTCCCTTGGCACCGCCGCCGCGACCCCGTAAGTCCGCAGAGGTCGGTTGCGTGTTCGCGGGGTTGGAGGTGCGGGTGGGGGATCGGTCTCCGGATGACTATGCCGCGTTCCTGGAGGAACTGTGAACATCGAGCGGGTCCTTCAGTGGCTGGACTGCGTGGGCGAGGACCTGACCCTGGTCGGCGGGCAGGCCGTTGCCCTGTGGGAGACTGTACTCGGACTGCCGGTCATCACCGAGACCGTCGATATCGATTTTCTCGGCGATGCCTCGCAGGCACTCGGCCTGGCGGATGCGCTCAACTACCGCTGCCGGATACCGCAGGCCCAGGACCCGACGCCGAATACGGCGATCCTCATCGACGACGCGGGCGTGGTCGTGGCCGACTTTCTGGCCTACGTGGCGGGGCTGAACGAAACGGACATCCTGCGCCGCCGCGTGCCGATGACAACGGCCAATGGGCACTCATTCTTTGTGCTGCATCCATTCGACTGCCTGGCCAGTCGCCTGTCCAACATCATGCTGATTCCCGGCAAGCGCACCCCCCGCGGCTACGACCAACTGCGGGCCGCAATCCGGGTGTGTCATGGCTATCTGCTGCGTCTGATCGCCGAAGGCAAAGCGCACGAAGCGATCAAGATCGCCAACCGGGTCTTTGATCTCGCCCTGACGGATGCGGGCAAGCGCACCTTCTTCCATCACGGGATCGACTTGCTGGACGCGCTGCCGCCGCCCGCGGCCTTTGGCGTGGAGGCCTTCGAGCACGAGAACCACCCCCGCCAAGTGCAGCGGGTCCGGTTGCAGCGTGAACAGTTTGCTCGGTTTTTGGCCCGCTACGGGAACCTCAATGGCGATGGGCCAACGGACAATGCACAAACCTGAGAACAGAAAGGGGCTATGACATGCAGAAATTAAGCGAACGAGGGGACGATCGGGACTTCAGCCTGGCACTGCCCAGGGATGTCCTTGCCGACATCATCGTGAATTTCCTGGGTCAGCGTGAACGGCTTTCCTTCAGTAAGGAAACCTTCTTCATCCTCGACCTGAACGACCTGCGACAGTTCTATCTCTTGCTGGACGCCAAGATCAGCAAGGAAGTCAATACGCGCCTCGAGTTCTTCCAGGCGGCGATCAACTATGACGACGACACGTCCCGCACGCTCACATCCTTTGAAAGTCTGGAGAAATTTCACGAGACGCGGAACGTCGTACCGACCGGGGTCACGCTGACCTGGCATTTGGTCTTTCGCTTTCCCGACGCACCGACCATCGAAACGCAGAAGATCAATCTCTCGTTCCTGATCGCCAAGGGCTTCATCGACGGACGCGTTCAACTGAGCATCGAGCATTCCAATCCGGTTTGGGGCATCGAAGTCCTCAATCTCCTGTCGAATCAGATTCGGAAGAAACTTGGTCGGCTTCCCCGCTTTATTTCGTTCTGGCGCGTCTTTTTCGACGCGACATCTATACGCTTTCTCGCCGGTTTTGGCGCCCAGTTCATGATGGTCGCGATGTTTAGCCTGGCGTTGATCCTCTTGGGATTCATAAGTCATTATGTGCCTGGATCAGAACCGGCAAGTCACATGTACGAAACGACCTCGGAATCCGAATCGCCACTGAAAAAGCTATTCTATTCGGGGCAACTCAGCGAAAGAGAACTTATTATATTATCGAGTCTAATGGATGGAAAAAGGGACGCGTACATCACTGACGTCACGGCGCAACCCTCACTGAGCATCGACTTGCGCAAAGGCTTGACAGATTACCTGGCAGCACGCGAGCACGAAAAAAATGATCGGGAGAGAACTGACGGCGAGACACGCAACATTGTTACTCAGACTATTATAGTAATAGTTGTGACGGCGACTCTTATTTGGCTATCACTCTGGTCATGGCTCCAGTATCATCGGCAACGCAGCTTTCTGCTCTTGACCGACGAAGCAAGGGCCGCCCGCGATAGGTTCTTACAGGCCAAGCGGAACCACGTCACGCTGGGTATCGGCGGCATGGTCGTGGCGATTCTGACCGCCATTATCGCCAACTATCTTTCCGCGTGGCTGATGAAATAGGCGGGGACAAATGCGTCCCGCGCCGCCTTGTAACGCGGCACCGTGACGTCTGAACGGGCGCACCGTCGGGGGAAGCGCCCGGAGTCACGTTACTGAAACCGTCTTGGGCCGACCGTCACGGCGGCCGTTGGCGCGCGCCGCATCGGTCTTGGCCGTGCTGGTGACGCTGCCGCCCTGCTTACCGAGCCGGGCCGCCATCTATTGCCGACTCCCGAGGAACCCTTCCAGCAGGGCGGGAAAGCAAATGTCCGCATCCAGCTTCGGGAGCTTGACCATGGATGTTGCTCCCACGGGCGGAAATTCCGAACACGCACGAACTACTGCGGCCAGAACCCGTCGGACAGAACCTGTTCAATACTGTAGGGGCAGGTCGAGGGAAAGGTCCCCTCCGCCAGGCCGGTCTCACCGATCGCGTTGGCGCGGGCGAGATGATAATTGGCCTCCAACTGACGCGGCGCCTCGGGGACCAGGCTGGGACTGTCCGCCAGGATGCCGCGGATGGCTGCCCGCGCGTTGAGGACCGAGAGACGCCAACTCGCCCCCCGGAGCCCAGGCTGGTACTGCCATTTGAGCAGATGGGTCACCAGGACCCGGAGGTGACTGCCCAGGGAGCGGCGCTCACTCTTTCCCAAATCTTCCAACTCCTCGGCCAGGTGCGCCGCGTCGATTTCGGACAGGCGGCCCGCACGCAGCAGGGCGGCGTTGTCGAGCGCCCAGCCGACGAGGTCCGCCTCGTAGTCACGGCAGGTGGGCTGCGATGCCCGCAATGCCTTTTGTAAGTTACTCATGAGCGCGACGCCGGCCAAGTGTTTTCCTACATGATAGCTCGCCGGAACCGGAGTCCAAGGCTTCAGCCTTGGCTGGGGGAGCCCCAAGGCTGAAGCCTTGGACTCCGGATCGCCGACCCGGGTCGCGCCGCACCGGGTGCGGCGCGCCCGGCGGGGCTCAGCGCCCGGACA
>NZ_CAIKKU010000587.1 GCF_903828115.1 uncultured Thiodictyon sp.
AGGTAGAAAAAATGAAAAAAACGGATACCTTCAGCGGTCGAATACTGATGGAACTGATTGAAGGAGGTATGCGCGAAGGGTTCGATGATCGTATCGACCATGGGCCGGTTGATATTCTGGCAAAAGCTCTTGAAGTCGACGCCGTCGAACTCACGAAATGTCCGTTCCGGCTGGTAGCGCATCAATTCATACAGCGCGTCGGAGGGCGGGTAGAAATCCAGCAGGGAGACGGACTTGGCCTGGCCGACGACCGCGAGCAGGTTGAACGGAAAAAGGGTCGTGGTATTGGTGAAGCTCTCCATCGGTTTGTCCTTGAAGAGGATCGGGTAATCGCGCACCGGCTTCAGGTGTTTCAGCAGTCCGGCCTCGGCGAGCAGTCCCTTTAGGTTATAATATTGGTTGAAAAAGCCGTGAAAGCCGTGCTCCATGGCCATGGTTTCGCCCTCGACCTGCACCTCCCACCCGGTCAGCCGACCGCCGAGTTGGCTCGCCCGCTCGACCAAGATCACAGCGAATCCGCGCTTCAGTAATTCATACGCTGCGGCGATGCCGGCCAGACCGCCGCCGACCACCAGGACCCGCTTCGCAACGACGGGGCGCTCCGGCAGCGCATCGTTGTCCGCGGCGGCGAACGGCAGGATCGTTCGCCGCGGCTGAATGGCAGCGAGGCCAGCAGCGCCCGCGGCTGTTCCAGCCAATGTCGCGAGTCCGACGTTTCGAAGGAAAATGCGGCGTTTCATAGTTGACAATTTACTCTCTTCAAATGACCTCGATCGCTCGACCTCCCCCAATGCGGGGAAACCGATCCTGTCGTTGTGCCAGCCGCAACCCGGAACCCCGGACCCTGGCCACCGGCCAGTTCAGGCGAAACGGGGATCGCCAGCCTTGACCTCCGTCAAGCGCGAGCAAGCTAACCGTGGGTCGCCGCAGCGGTGAGAAACGGACGGTGCGTATGCTACCATGACACGGATATCGCCGATCGCCGCGCCGCGCCGCGCAGGCCGGCGATGTCTGCGACGCCCCCGTCGCGGTGCGGGCGCATTGCCCCGCGGACCGCGCGGCGGCGATCCCTTTACGAAGACCACAGGTACACCCGATGACATCACGGCTTTACGAGCAAAGCGCCGCCGATTATCTGCTCATTGGCGGGGGATTACAGAATGCGCTGATCCTGTTGGCGTTGGCCAAGCGCAACCCCACCGCGACCGTGCTCATGCTGGAGCAGGACCAGTCCCTGGGCGGTAATCACATTTGGTCGTTTCAGGCGCTGGATCTGCCGGTCGCGGCCAGGTCGTGGGCCGCGCCGGTGGCCGAATACACCTGGCCGGGGTATCAACTGTATTTCCATCAGTCGTCGCGCTGGGTCGGCGGCACCTACAGCTCATTGAGCTCTGAGCACCTTGAGCGACTGCTCAGGCAGGCGGAAGTCGACAACCCGAACATCCGGATCCGCACCGGTGTCAGGGTCCGGGCGAGCGACGCAACGTCCGCCACCCTGGAAGACGGAACGGTGCTGCGCGGCCGCCTGGTGATTGATGCCCGTGGGCCGGAAAGTCGCACGGGCGCAAGCGGTGGCGGCTACCAGAAGTTCGTGGGCCTGGAGTGCAAGCTGCGCCGCCCGGCGCCGATCACTGCACCGATCCTGATGGACACACGCTGCACCCAAAGGAACGGCTTCCGCTTCCTGTATGTGCTACCGTTCGCACCAGATCGTGTGCTTGTCGAGGACACCTACTTTTCCAATAGTCCCGAGATCGACGCCGACGCGTTACGCGCCCCGCTCATCGCCGATGCCGCCGCCATGGGGTTGGACATCGAGCGGGTCTTGCGTACCGAGGTCGGCGTGCTGCCGATGCCCTCGCGTAACGTGTTTAATCCGCAAGCCCGCGGTCCGATTCAAGGTGGGTACACCGGTGGCTGGTTCAATCCCGGTACCGGTTACTCGTTTGCCGCGGCGATCCGTCTCGCCGAGCATCTCTCGCAGGTGCCGATCGAACAGGTTTTTGGGCCGCAGTGGCGGGGACTCGTTCGCCGCATGCGTGTCCAGGCGGTCTTTTTCGCCTTCCTGAATCGGCTGATGTTCGGCTTTTTCCATGATGCCCAGAGGCGCAAGCTCATGGAGCGGTTCTATCTCCTGCCTGACCCGGTCATCCACCGCTTCTTCGCGATGGAAACCACCCTGGCGGATCAGTGGCGCATCCTCTGGGTGGGGGCACCGTGGACACCGAAGGGGTGGGCGCGACGCCCAGAGACACAACCGCCAGTAACCAGCGAATAGCGGGGGCGGGACCGGAGTCGCCTGGTATCCGTTGCACCCCGGGAGCGCCCGCTGTCGGCGGCGCGCCGGGGCGTGCGGGATCTTGCCCGGTATCTGCGCTGATAAACCCACATCACCGGATGGATAGTAATGTGTCGCGGGTCGGGGCTTGGCGCACCTCCGGCGGCGGACGTGCTTACTTGGTTAAGCCGAAAATGTGCATCAACCACGCGGCGGACACGAAGAAAGCGACGGCGGTAAAACAGACCTTGAGGTAAAACCGAGCGTTCGCCAGCAGTGTCTTGCGTATGTCGTGACTGCTCGTGAGTTGCGGGGGGGGCGCCTGCCCAGCCGATGGCGCACCCTCGACCCGCGGTTCAGCCGGCATCAAGGCATAGGGCGCCACGCGCGAGACCTTGAAAAACTGGATGTCGGATTCCGCCCCCGCCTTTTCGATCACCACAAACTCGGTATTGGCGTCGAGGCTGCAATCGGTAGCGAAGCGCAAGGCGAAATCTTCGATGCTTTCGGCGGCCCCAAGGTATTCCCAGGACTTGGATTTGTCCGGCCAAGTTCGTCTCCCCGCGTAGTTCATGTGGTGACCCTCATTGACTTAAATGATGTTCAGGCGTTTGACCCGCGCGCTCACGATGAGTCGGCGGCATGCTGCGAGCTCGCTCTTAAAGCGGGCGCGAAACCCTTCCAATACTAACGATTCGCTCAAGTTGGTGCAAACCATGCAATAATCAGGTGTTGGTGTTCCGGATCAGGTTCAACCCACCCACCTCAACCCTCCCCAGCAAGGGGGCAAGAAAGTCGGCGCCTTGCGCGGCTGAGTCGAGCCGCGAGCGAAGGGGAACTGAACGATGACAGTTCCGGCGTGGCCCAGGGCCCGGCGCCTGGGGGCAGGCGTTTTCGCTGGCCCTAGTGCCGATCGTGGGGCGCGCCCGCAAACATCCACCGATCGCCACCCCCGCCGCCCCTCCTGGATAAAGGCGGGAGCGGAAGCTCACAATGACGGCCGCCGTAAGAATAACGATGGGCGGTGCGGGCCTACCCGCGGACCTGCGATCAGGTATCCCGGCTAGCTTACCAGTTGCCCAAGCTGGTGCAAACCCTGTAAACTGGAAAGTTCAGAATCCAGATTCTAAATTTAGACGCTCTGTACTGGGCGGCGTAGTAACCTGACAAGGCGGGCCAATGGGTAAGAAACGAGTCGTCATCATTGGGGCCGGTATGGGCGGCCTGACCGCCGCGCTCAAGCTGGCGGTCCAAGGACTCAACGTGACGCTGGTGGAGCGCGGTACGCACTGCGGCGGAAAGCTCCGCGAGCAGCATAGCGGCGAGCGCAGCTACTACACCGGCCCCACCGTCCTGACCATGCCCTGGGTGTTCGAGAAGATCTTCGCCGAGGCCGGTGCGGCGTTTCGCGAGCACGTCGTGTTGCACCGCGCCGTGGTGCTTGCCCGCCATGCTTGGGGCCCGGATCAGCGGCTGGACCTATACACCGACCATGAACGTTCGGCGCAGGCCATCGGTGAGTTCGCGGGCGCGGCGGAGGCCGCGGGTTTTCTCCGGTTTGCCCAACATGCCAAGCGGGTATTCAGCGCGCTGGAGGGCCCGTTCATGCTCTCGCCGCGGCCGACCCCGATCTCGATCTTCGGCCGTTTTGGTGTGAGTGATCTCGGCGAGCTGATGCAGATCAAGGCACTCACGTCGCTGTGGAGCGCCCTAGGTGGTTTTTTCAAAGACCAGCGTCTGCGCCAGTTGTTCGGACGCTATGCGACTTATGTCGGCTCGTCGCCATATCTTTCGCCAGCCACGCTGATGCTGATCGCGGATGTCGAAAGCCGTGGCGTGCATGCTATTGAGGGGGGAATTCACCGCTTGCCGGAGGCGCTGGCCGTGCTTGGTGCGCAGCATGGCGTGACGTTCCGGTATCGCGAGCCGGCCGCCGAAATCCTCGTGCGCGGCGGGCGGGTGGCCGGCGTGCGGCTTGCCAGCGGTGAGCATCTTGACGCCGATGTGGTCGTGTTTAACGGTGACGCGGCGGCCATCGGGGCCGGGTTGATGGGCCGGCAGGTGAGCCGTGCGATCCCGCCGGTCGCTGTCGGCAAACGCTCTCATTCGGTGGTCACATGGAATCTTGTGGCCAAGCCGCAGGGCTTCCCGCTTCAGTACCATAACGTTTTTTTCCCGCCGGACTACGCGCAGGAGTTTCATGCCGTGTTCGATGAGCTGCGGCTGCCGTCGGACCCGACCGTCTACATTTGCGCGCAGGATCGGGGCAATCCCGACGCTGCCGCTCCCCAAGGTCCCGAGCGGCTACTGTTGGTGGTCAACGCGCCAGCCCGGGGCGACACCCAAACCATTGCCGACAGTGACATTCGCCGGTGCGAAGCGCGGGTCTTTGGCCTGCTGGAGCACTGCGGCCTGACCCTGGAGCAAACCTGTGAGGCCGTGATCACGACGCCCGCGCATTTTGAGCGGAGCTACCCGGCCTCCGGCGGTGCCGTATTCGGGCGGGCCTCCCATGGTTGGCGCGCATCGTTTGACCGCCCCGGTGCCAAGACCCGCATCCCCGGCCTGTACTTGGCGGGCGGGACCGTCCACCCGGGGGCCGGTATACCAATGGCGGCCATCTCGGGCGGTATCGCGGCCGCCACCGTGCTCGCGGATCTCGCTGGGGACTAATAAGGCGTCGCAGTGAGGCTGGACTCAGACCCTTTACCCCGCCCGGCCTACGATAGCTCGACCGGTTGGAACTGCTCAACCCGACTCAGACGTACCGCGGCCGCCATTGAGGGGCCACAAGGGGAATGCCGAAGCGATGTCTGAGAAACGCATTGTCGTCATCGGGGCTGGGATCGGCGGATTGGCCGCGGCGTTGCGCTTGGCGACGCGCGGGTTGGATGTCACACTGGTTGAACGCACCGTATACCCTGGGGGCAAGATTCGCCAAGTCATGGTTGGAGCGGCGGCGATGGATGCCGGACCGACCGTGGTCACGATGCGGCCCGTGTTCGAGGAGCTGTTTGCCTATGCCGGCACCTCCCTGGACGCGCATGTGACGTTACGCCGCGCCGACATCCTTGCACGGCACGCGTGGAGCGAGGATGAGCGGCTGGACCTGTACGCCGATGCCGAGTGCTCTGCCGACGCCATCGGCCGCTTTGCGGGCGTCAAACAGGCGCTGCTCTTTCGCGCGTTCTGCGCGCGTGCAAGCGACATGTACCGGACCCTTGAGCAGGCGTTTATCCACCGGGCCAATCCGACCCCGCTGTCGCTGGTGCTGGACTCCGGACTCTTCAATGTCGCCAGGCTTAGACCCTACTCGACGCTCTGGCGCGATCTCGGCCGCTACTTTCCCGATCCACGTCTGCGCCAGTTGTTCGGCCGCTACGCGACTTATGTGGGCTCATCACCGTTCCAGGCCCCGCCAACGCTCGGTATCGTGGCCCATGTGGAGTTAGCCGGTGTCTGGATGATTGACGGCGGCACCTACCGTTTACCGCAAGCGCTGGCAGCCTTGGCCGCCGCGCGCGGCGTCAGGTTTCGCTACGGGATTGACGTGTGTGAGATCGACGTCAGCCGGGGGCGGGCGCGCAGCGTTCAACTGAGCAACGGAGAATGCCTTGAAGCTGACGGTATCGTCTGCAATGCTGATGTGGCCACCCTCGCGGCCGGGTTATTCGGTCCGAATGTCAAGCGCGCGGCGCGTGCGACGCCGGTTGCGTCGCGCTCGTTGTCGGCGGTGACCTGGAACCTGTATACGCGGACCACGGGGTTACCGCTGGTGCGGCACAACGTCTTCTTCTGCCGCAACTATGCGGCCGAATTCGACGCCATCTTCAAGCGCGGTCGCCTGCCCGACGAGGCGACCGTCTACATCTGCGCGCAGGATCGCGATGATCTTGGCAACCTTTCAGTCGATGGCCGCGAGCGGCTGCTGTGTCTGGTGAATGCGCCGCCGCGCGGCGACCAGAAGCCTTTTGATTCCGTGGAGATCACTACATGCGAGGAGAATACAGTCAAACTGCTGGCACGTTGCGGCCTGAACCTGGCGTGGCAGCCGGAGAGCGCGGTCGTCACTACACCGATGCAGTTCAACCGGATGTTCCCGGCGACGGGGGGCTCCCTGTACGGGCGGGCCTCACACGGATGGCGGGGGCCATTCAGCCGGTCGGGGGCGCGCAGCCGGGTGCCGGGGCTCTATCTGGTGGGGGGGAGCGTGCATCCGGGTCCGGGGATGCCGATGGCGGCGATCTCCGGTCGCTTGGCCGCGGAGGCCGTGCTGCAGGACCTGACTTCGGTGTGAGCGTCGGTCCCCGGGGCTATGCCTGGTGGTATGTCGATGCGCTGAGCGACGACGGCCGCCACGGGTTGACGCTGATCGCATTCGTCGGCAGCGTGTTTTCGCCGTATTATTTCAGAGGCCGCCGTCGCGGCCTGGACAATCCGCACGACTATTGCTCACTGAATGTCTGTCTCTACGGCACACATCGGCGTTGGACCATGACTGAGCGGCGGTCGAAGGCGGTGATCCAGGAAGCCGCCGCGCTGACCATCGGGCCGAGTGCTCTGCGTTGGAACGCCGATAGCACGCTGACCATCGATATTGACGAAATCGGCACGCCACTGCCGCAGCGGGTGCGCGGCCGGGTCCGCGTGACGCCGCTGTTCGTCAATGAGCGGGCCTTCACCCTCGATAGTAACGGACGCCATCAGTGGCGCCCGATCGCACCGAGCGCCCGCGTCGAGGTCGAACTGTCCCGGCCAGACCTGAGTTGGAGCGGTCACGCCTATTTCGATCGCAACTGGGGCACCGAGCCACTCGAAGATGCCTTCGCTTACTGGGACTGGTCGCGGGCGAGTATGGGGGAGGAGAGTGCGATCCTTTATCACGTCGACCGCCGCAGCGACGGGCCGCTATCGCTGGCCTTGCGGTTCGCAGCCGACGGCACCTTAAGCGAATTCGAGTCGCCGCCGAACCACCGCTTGCCGCGCACACCGATCTGGCAAGTTGCGCGCAGCAGCCAAGCCGATGCGGGCCATCCGCCGAGGATTGTCAAGACGTTGGAAGACACGCCATTCTACTCGCGCTCAGTAATCGCGTCACACCTGCTGGACCGGCCGGTTACCGCCGTGCATGAGAGCCTGTCGCTGGACCGTTTTCGCTCGCGCTGGGTCCAGCATTTGCTGCCCTACCGCATGCCCCGGCGCTGACGCCGAGGCCTGAGAGCCCGGCGGCTTCGTCGGGTTGGGGCTGCCGCCTGAGCGTGTCGTTGGCGCGCATGTTCGCCACTGGCGGGATCTGAGGGTGACAAGGCCTGAGGACCCCGCGGGGGGCGATCCGCGGCGTTGCCGCGGATCGCCCCGAGCGCCAAGGCTAGGGTAGCTGATCAAGTCCGAATTGCGATGGCCCCCGGGGCTGATCGCGCTGTCTACGCAGGGCCAGCGGCGCAATCGCCACCAGTGCCGCGAACAGCAGCGCAATCTCGATGCCATAGACCAGTCGATAAGCGAGCGAGGGAGCGATCAGCGATCCTCCGGCCATCCAGCCGCTGAACAGGTCGCGCATCGAACCGCCCAAAGCAATCGCGACACCTTGGCAGGTCGCTTGCACTGCCCCCCAGGCGCCCAGCGCCAGACCGGCGTGGCCCGTCTCCGCCAGCCCCATGGCCGCGGTCAGGGTACCCACGCTAAACAGGCCGGTGCCCAGTCCGAGCAGTCCGGTACCGATCCGAAATACCAGGGGCGAATCGACGGTGGCGGCGAAGATGACGAGGCCGAAGCCGGGGATACCGATCAGCGCGCCGGCGGCGGCAATACGGAACGAGTCGCCGCCGTGGCTCAATAGGTAAGCCGACAGCAGAAAGGCAGTCAAGCCGCCACCCGCCAACAATGCGGTCAGCGACGTCGTCTGTGCCACCGTCAAGCCGAGGACCTGCGCGCCATAGGGCTCAAGCAGTATCTCCTGCATGCTGAAGGCGGCGGTGCCGAGTCCGACGGCGATCAGCAGCCGACTGGCGAGGCCGCCGCTGAGGAAAGCCTGCCAGGTTTCGCGGAACGGCGGGCGCGGGATGTCGGCCACCGCCCGCTTGAGATCGATGGCCTCCTGTTTCCAGGCCGCGGCCAGACAGAGAAGGATCGATGCCAGGGCCGCGCCGTGGACGACCTCGACCAGTCTCTGGTGCGAGAAATTCTCGAGCAAATGCCCGAACAGCAGGGCCGCGCCGACCATCGAGAGTAACAGCGCCGCATAGAGCAAGGCGACCACGCGCGGGCGCTTGGCGACGGGCGCCAAGTCCGTCGCCAGCGCCAGGCCCGCGGTCTGTACCGTATGCATGCCGGCACCCACCATCAAAAACGACACGGCGGCCGCGACTTGTCCAACGATGAGCATCTTGTTGGCCGGGTCGGACAAAATCAGGATCGAGTAGGGCATGATGGCGAAGCCGCCGTACTGCAGCATACTGCCTAGCGCGATGTACGGCACGCGACGCCACCCGAACGCCGAGTGATGATAGTCGGAGCGATGCCCGATCAGTGCCCGCAACGGTGCGAACACCAGCGGCAAGGCGACCATCAAGGATACCAGCCAGGTGGATACGTGGAGTTCGACGACCATGACGCGATTAAGGGTGCCGTACAGGAGGACCATCGCCATGCCCACAGCGACCTGAAACAGCGACAGGCGCAGGATTCGGAGCAACGGAAGCTCCGCAGAGGCCACGTCTGCAAAGGGCAGACGCACCAAGAAGTCAACAAATCGACTCATAGCCACTTAATCTTGGTCAAAACATAAGGGTAACGGCTTCGCGTGCAAGCGTCAACGGTGTTTGCGGCTCAGGCGACGCGGCCTGGCAGCCGTCCCTTCCCTGCCGACACCGGCGCGGCCCGACCGCGCAGGGTCGCGGCCGCCGCGCCCTGCCCGGTGTCACGCAGGACCGTGGTGAGGGCGGGGAGCTGAGGGCGGGGAGCAGTGCCCGCCGCATCCGCAGATTGGCGGGAAAGTGGATTGACTGGGTGGGAGCAAATGTCTATCTTACCTGACACATGCAAATGTCAACCGACAAATACAGATGACTCCGAATCCGTCCACGAGAGGGCCTACCATGGAACCGACGCAGCGTATCGAGCAGGCACTGGAAGCGGCTATCGTCTCCGCCCAGGGGCCGGGGTGTCCGCCCGGCTTCGCCCAGGCCTTGAGGTACTCGGTATTTCCCGGTGGGGCACGGATCCGCCCGCGCCTGTGTCTGGCGGTCGCCTGGGCCTGCGGCAACAGCGACCCGGAAACCACGGATGCCGCCGCGGCGGCGATCGAGCTCCTGCACTGCGCCTCGCTGGTGCATGACGACCTGCCCTGTTTCGACGACTCCACCCTGCGGCGTGGCCGGCCATCGGTCCACTGTGCCTACGGGGAGCGACTCGCGGTGCTGGCTGGCGATGCCCTGATCGTACTCGCCTTCGAGATTGTCGCGCGCCGGATCATCGCGGCGCCGGGCAACGTCAGCCGGGTCATGGCCACGATCGCGCGCTGCACCGGCGCCCCGGTCGGCATCTGTGCCGGACAGGCCTGGGAGTGTGAGTCCGAGGTCGTGCTGGAGGATTACCACCGCGCCAAGACCGGGTCGCTGTTCGTCGCCGCCACCGTGGCCGGGGCCGAGTCCGTCGGGGCCCCGACCGAGTCCTGGCGTCTGGTCGGCGAGCGTTTGGGCGAGGCCTATCAGGTGGCGGACGACTTGGGTGATGCGATGGCCTCCAGCCGTGAGATGGGCAAGCCGCTGGGGCGCGACAGTTCGCTGGGGCGCCCGAATGCGGTCCAGGAGTTGGGTATCGAGGGTGCCGTGCGGCGGCTCAAGGATCTCGTCGCCAGTGCGACCGACGCCGTTCCCGCCTGTCCCGGGGCGCCCGCCCTCCAGGCGCTGATTGCGGCCGAGTCCCGGCGGATCCTGCCGGAGGAACTCGCGCGGCTTGCCGCGTGATGATGCCGTTGGGCTCCGATGGTCCTGGCCATAGGGCCGCGGGCGTGCGCGCACCAGCGCAGAGTTCACCGCGATGCTGCGCCGGAGCGGCTTCGCGACGGTGCGCGAGGTCCCCAGGCGTCGTCCCCTGCTGCCCCGCCGCCTGGTCGCCCGTACCTGAGGATTCGAGTGTCAATACTGGTTGACATCCGATGCAGTAAGGCTAGACTGACACAAGTTTCGCGGGCCGCCTTTTTGGCCGCCCCCGCGTCCCCCCGAATCGCCAGAGACGACCGAGCACCCGAGTGAATATCACAACCACCGCCGTGGTCTTCGCGCAGCCCGGGCAATTGCGCCTCGAGCGGCTCGAACTCACGCCTCCAGGCCCGGAGGACGTGGTGGTCGATATCGACTGGAGCGGCATCAGCACGGGCACCGAGCGCCTGCTCTGGACCGGACGCATGCCCAGCTTCCCGGGGATGGGCTATCCCCTGGTCCCGGGATACGAGTCGGTGGGTCGGGTCGCCATCGCGGGCGCTCGCTCCGGCCTCCAGGAGGGTGCGACCGTGTTCGTGCCGGGCGCCAACTGCTACGGTCCGGTGCGCGGGCTCTTCGGCGGAGCCGCGGCGCGCATCGTGGTCCCGGGGGCGCGCGTCGTGCCGATCGCGGCGGCCTTGGCCGAGCGGGGCGTGCTGCTGGCCTTGGCCGCGACCGCCTACCACGCCGTCGCGGCGTCCCCGGCGCAACTGCCCCAACTCATCGTCGGACATGGGGTCCTCGGGCGCCTGATCGCACGTCTCACCCTGGCGCTGGGCGGCGAGCCGCCGGTCGTCTGGGAGACCGATACGGATCGCGCCGACGGTGCCGTCGGCTATTGTGTGTGCCATCCCGACGCCGATGCGCGTCAGGACTACCGCGCCATCTATGACGTGAGCGGCGACGCGAGCCTGCTCGATCGGCTGATCGCCCGGCTGGCGCCGCAGGGGGAGATCGTGCTGGCGGGCTTCTATAGTGAGCCTCTGTCATTCCTGTTTCCCCCGGCCTTCAAGCGCGAGCCGCGGCTGCGGGTGGCAGCGGAGTTCAAGGAGCCCGACCTGCGCGAGGCCAAGGGGCTGGCCGAGTCCGGGGCCTTGTCGTTCGATGGTCTCATCACCCACCGCCACCCGGCCGCGGCGGCGGCGCTGGCCTATCCGACCGCCTTCGGCGATCCCCGTTGCCTCAAGATGATCCTCGACTGGAGGCCAGACGCATGACCATTCCGACCGGCCAGACCAGCCCGGTGCTCGCCCAGCGTGACCTTGGCGAGGGCCAGAGCGGCTCGGGTCGGCCCCAGCAGGGTAGCTCCGTGGCCGCGCCGACTCCCCTGACTGGCCGCCGGACGCAGATCATCGCGATCTACGGCAAGGGCGGGATCGGCAAGAGCTTCACCCTTGCCAATCTCTCCTACATGATGGCCCAACAGGGTAAGAAGGTCCTGCTGATCGGTTGCGACCCCAAGAGCGACACCACGACGCTCCTCTTCGGCGGGCGTGCCTGCCCCACCATCATCGAAACCTCCAGCAAAAAGAAGGCGGCCGGGGAGCCGGTGCGCATCGGTGACGTCTGCTTCAAGCGTGACGGCGTCTACGCCATGGAGTTGGGCGGACCGGAGGTCGGCCGCGGCTGCGGCGGGCGGGGCATCATTCACGGTTTTGAGTTGCTCGATAGCCTGGGCTTCCACGAGTGGGACTTCGACTATGTCCTGCTCGACTTCCTGGGTGATGTGGTCTGCGGGGGCTTCGGCCTGCCGATTGCCCGCGACCTCTGCCAAAAGGTCATCGTGGTCGGCTCCAATGACCTGCAATCGCTCTATGTCGCCAATAATGTGTGCAGCGCCGTGGACTATTTCCGCAACTTGGGCGGCAATGTCGGCGTGGCCGGTATGGTCATCAACAAGGACGACGGCACCGGCGAGGCCCAGGCCTTCGCCCAGGCCGTCGGTATTCCGGTGCTCGGCTGCATCCCCGCCAACGAAGAGATCCGTCGTAAGAGTGCGAGCTACCAGATCGTCGGCGCCCCCGGCAGTACCTGGGGTCCCCTGTTTGAGGCCCTCGCCCTCAACGTCGAGCAATCGATTCCCCAGCGCCCCACACCGCTGAGCCCGGAAGGCCTGCTCGACCTGTTCAAGGCCGACGACGTCGGTCGCCATGTGGTCTTGGAGCCGGCCACGATCGAGGACATGCGCGGCAAGGCCTACGCGCCCAAACCGTCCCTTGAAGTCATCTACGACGACGCCTGAGAGATTCGACCAACACGCACTGAAGAGCCCGCAACTCCAGGCGCCGAGACCGAAATCACATAATGACCCAAACCCTGATCAAGTCCGCTGGAACCGCCGAATCCGATCGCCCCGTGGGGGCGCCGGAGGGTTTTGGCGGCCTGCGGTCCCAGGAAGGGGGAGCGGTGTCGATCGGCAGCCGTGGCGCCGTCAAGGCTCCGTCCAAGGCCCGGATGGTCGGTGCCCATGACCAGCCCCAGAGCATGTGCCCCGCTTTTGGTTCACTGCGTGTCGCCTTGCGGATGCGGCGCACGGCCAGCGTGCTGGTCGGCTCGGCCTGCTGTGCCTATGGTCTGACCTTCACCTCGCATTTCTACGGGGCGCGGCGCAGTGTCGGCTATGTCCCTTTCGACTCGGAAACCCTGGTCACCGGCAAGCTCTTCGAGGACGTCCGTGAGGCCGCTTACCGGCTTGCCGACCCGGAGCGCTACGACGCAGTGGTCATCATCAACCTGTGCGTCCCCAGTGCCTCCGGGGTGCCGTTGCGGCTGCTGCCCGAGTCGATCAACGGGGTGCGCATCATCGGTATCGACGTCCCCGGATTCGGCGTGGCGACTCATGCCGAGGCCAAGGACGTGCTGTCCGCCGCCATGCTGCGCCGGGCGCGGCAGGAGGCCGAACTGGGTCCGGTGCAGGCACCCCGCGGCGCGCGTTCGACGCGCCCGACCGTGGCCCTGATCGGTGAGATGTTCCCGGTCGATCCGGTGACCCTGGGCATGTTGCTGGAGCCCCTCGGATTGGCCGCCGGCCCGGTGGTCCCGACGCGCGAGTGGCGTGAGCTCTATGGCGCGCTGGCCGGGGTCGCCGCCGCCGCCATCCATCCCCAGTACACGGGTGTCTGCAACGAATTTGCGGTTGCCGGGCGGCCGGTCGTCGGCTCGGCCCCGGTCGGATACGAGGGTACCGCGGTCTGGTTGGAAGGCATCGCCGCCGCCTGCAACGTGAGCGCGGCCAACCTCGACAGCGCCAAGAACCGCTGGCTGCCGGCGATCAAACAGGCCCTCGCCGGGTCCCCGATCAAGGGCCGCATCACCCTCTCAGGGTATGAGGGGTCCGAGTTGTTGGTCGGCCGCCTGTTGGTCGAGAGCGGCGCCGATCTGCGCTACGTGGGCACGGCCTGCGGGCGGACTCAATGGTCAATGCAAGACTGCGATTGGCTGGAGTCGAAGGGCGTGCGCGTTCAATATCGCGCGACCCTGGAGCAAGACTTGGAGGCCATGGCCGAGTTTGCCCCCGAGTTGGTAGTCGGGACCACGCCGGTGGTGCAACAGGCCAAGGAGGCCGCGACCCCCGCACTCTATTTCACCAACCTGATCTCCGCGCGTCCCCTGATCGGACCGGCTGGAGCCGGCTCGCTGGCGCAGGTGATCAACGCCGCCATGGCGAGTCGCCCGCGCTTCGCGGCCATGGACGCCTTCTTTGGCGCCGCAGCCCTGAGTGCGCCTGTTCCCGGTGGCTCCGGGGACGCGGCTGGGATCGGTGCCGCGATTGGGACAGAGGACCTGGCATCATGCTGATTCAGGACCTCGATCGGGCCGGCGGCTACTGGGGGGCGGTCTACGCCTTCTGCGCCGTCGATGGGCTTCAGGTCATCATCGACGGCCCGGTCGGGTGTGAAAACCTGCCGGTCACTGCGGTCCTACACTACACGGACGGCCTGCCGCCACACGCCCTGCCGGTCGTAGTGACCGGTCTTGGGGAAGAGGAGTTGGGCCAAAAGGGCACCGAGGCCGCGTTGCGTCGCGCCCATGGGACCCTGGACCCTGACCGCCCGACGGTGGTGGTGACCGGCTCCATCGCCGAGATGATCGGCGGCGGCGTCACCCCCAACGGCACCAACATCCAGCGTTTTCTGCCGCGCACGATCGATGAAGATCAATGGCAGAGTGCGGACCGTGCCCTGTTCTGGTTGTGGACCCAGTACGGCGGACCGGCGAGTGCCAAGTCCAAGGGCGGCCTCAAGGTGCGCAGGTCCGGCGCCAAGCCGCGGGTCAATATCGTCGGCCCCATGTACGGCACCTTCAACATGTGGTCAGATCTGGCGGAGGTCCGTCGCCTGATCGAGGGTATCGGCGCCGAGATCAACCTGGTCTTTCCTTTGGGGTGCAGTCTGTCGCAAATTGAGCACCTGCGCGACGCGGATGCCACGGTCTGTATGTACCGGGAGTTCGGCCGCCTGTTGTGCGAGGCCTTGGATAAGCCCTACCTGCAAGCCCCCATCGGCCTGCACAACACCACCCGTTTTCTGCATAGCCTGGGTGAGTTGTTGGGGCTCGACCCGGAGCCCTTTATCGCCGCGGAAAAGCGCACGACGCTCGCCCCGATCTGGGACCTGTGGCGCTCGGTGACCCAGGACTTTTTCGGCACCGCGAGCTTTGGCGTGGTCGCCACTGAGACCTACAGCCGCGGTCTGCGGCACTATCTGGCCGATGAACTGGGCCTGCCTTGCAACTTCGCGGTCGCCCGTCGCCCCGGGGTCAAGCCGGACAATGATACGGTGCGTCGGCAGGTGCAGGAACAGACCCCGCTGATCCTCTTCGGCAGCTACAATGAGCGGATGTACCTGGCCGAGATCGGGGCCCGGGCCGCCTATATCCCGGCGTCCTTCCCGGGGACCATCATCCGCCGCCACACCGGCACGCCCTTCATGGGCTATAGCGGCGCCGCCTATCTGGTGCAAGAGGTCTGCAACGGCCTTTTCGACGCCCTGTTCCATATCCTGCCGTTGGGCTCGGATCTCGATCGTGTCGATCCGACGCCGGCCCGCGTTTATGAGGAATTGGGCTGGACCGACGAGGCCAAGGCGGCCTTGGATGCGGACCTGGAGAGTCAGCCGATCCTGGTGCGCATCTCCGCCGCGAAGCGCTTGCGTGATGCGGCCGAGCAGGCAGCGCGCAAGGCCGGGGAGTCGGCAGTGACCCTGGAACGGCTGCGCCGCATCCAGGGCCGGGTGCTGGAGGACCTGACCGCATGAACGGTCCGCAATCGAATTTGCGTGGCATTGCCGATGCCGACCCGCGGGCTCCCGTCGCCGTGCAGGCGAAAGGTGCATCAATCAAATACGTAAGTCGTGCGAAACCGCACAGGAGTCGCCATGATGACCGCTCTCAACCACGCCCCCGCACTCTGCATGCAGGAGCGTCGGCAGTACCGCTTGCTCTTCTGGGTCATCTTTGTGGTTTTCTTGATCATCACCCCGCTGGCGCGGCTATTGCCGAGCCGGTGGCGGCCTTGGCCGCCGGTCGGCGACGCACGCCTGCCCCTGATCGCGGAGGCGCGAGCGGTGACCCATCGAGTTCTGCCGTTCGCCTTTCTGTGACGTCCAGTGATGGGACTTGGTTGCTTGGCTGACCCCGGGCAAGTAGCGAGATGCGACGTCGTGCGCCGCACCTCATTGATTCGCGCGGCGACGCGCGTTAACGGCCGCAAGGCCATTTTCATGATCTGGAGGTAATTTCCATGGCCGAAAACACCAAGAGTCAGAGTGGACTCTCTGATGACGAAGCGAAGGAATTTCATGGCTTCTTCGCGTCGAGCATGGGCGCCTTTGTCGGCGTCGCGCTATTTGCCCATATCCTGGCCTGGGCCTGGCGCCCCTGGCTGTAGTCCAAAGACCGTCAACGTCAATTCAACCGTATTAGGAGCTAACCAATGACCGCATCCGTCCAAGCAGACCTGTACAAGGTTTGGAAGATCTTCGATCCGCGCCGTACCCTGATCGCGCTGTTCGGCTTCCTGGGCGTCCTCGCCCTGCTGATCCACTTGATCCTGCTCAGCACCGCCAACTTCAACTGGCTCGACACCGCCTATGCCGTCCCGCCGGTTTCGCGTCCGGTCGTGGTCAGGGCGCCCGTCGCGCCGAAGGCTGCGGTCGCAGCCCCGGCTGCGGCGAAGGCCCCGGCTGCTGTCCCGGCCGCGGCGAAGGCCCCGGCTGCTGCCCCGGCCGCGGCGAAGGCCCCTGCTGCTGCCCCGGCCCCTGCTGCTGCCCCGGCTGCGGCGAAGGCCCCGGTTGTGGCGGCTCCCGCTGCGGTCGTGGTCCCGGCACCGGCGAAGTAGCGTCCATCGCCAAGGGCGGCGGACGGGGGATTGATGCACTATCTCCCGTCCGCTCCGGGCACCGCGGGGATGTTGTCGCAACGGCAACTCCTGACTAGAGGGTTGAACCATGGCCATGCTGAGTTTTGAGAGAAAATATCGCGTTCGTGGGGGAACGCTGATCGGCGGAGATCTCTTTGACTTCTGGGCGGGGCCGATCTATGTCGGCTTCTTTGGCGTCACCGGGATTTTTTGCGCCGTTTTAGGTACCCTATTGATTGTTTGGGGGGCGGCCATGGGGCCGACCTGGAATCTGTGGCAGATCAGCATCGCGCCGCCGGACCTGAGCTACGGGCTCGGGATGGCGCCGATGGCGGAAGGGGGTCTGTGGCAGATCATCACCATGTGCGCCATCGGCGCCTTCGGCTCTTGGGCGCTCCGCGAGGTGGAGATTTGTCGCAAGCTGGGTATCGGATACCATGTGCCTGTCGCCTTCAGCGTTGCAATTTTCGCCTACCTCTCCCTGGTGGTGATTCGGCCGTTCTTATTGGGGGCTTGGGGCCACGGCTTCCCGTACGGCATTCTCAGTCACCTGGACTGGGTGTCGAATACGGGATACCAGTTCCTTCACTTCCATTACAACCCGGCACACATGCTCGCCATCGCCTTCTTCTTCACCAACGCCTTGGCGCTGTCCATGCACGGGTCGCTGATTCTGTCGGTGGTCAATCCGCCGAAGGGTGAGGAGGTGAAGACGTCCGAGCACGAGAACACCTTCTTCCGGGATGATGTCGGCTACTCTATCGGCGCCCTGGCCATCCATCGGCTGGGCCTGTTCCTGGCCCTGTCTGCCGCCTTCTGGAGTGCCGTGTGTATCATCATCAGCGGTCCCTTCTGGACCCGCGGCTGGCCGGAATGGTGGACCTGGTGGCCCAACCTTCCGATCTTCGGCTGATCCTGGAGTACCACTATGGCTGAATACCAAAACATCTTTACGACGGTGCAGGTGCGCTCACCGGCCTATCCTGGGGTTCCCCATGATCAGGGCCACCGTGACCGGATCGGCAAGCCGTTCTTCAACTACTGGGTGGGTAAGATCGGCGATGCGCAGATCGGACCTATCTATTTGGGTACCAGCGGGGTTTTCGCGGTGATCTTCGGCTTCGTCGCCATCGAGATCATCGGCTGGAACATGGCCGCTTCGGTGGGCTGGAGTCCTATCAAGTTCGCCCAGCAGTTCTTCTGGTTGGCGCTGGAGCCCCCGGCCCCCGAGTATGGGTTGCACATTCCTCCCCTGGCAAAGGGCGGCTGGTGGCTGATCGCGGGGTTCTTCCTCACCACGTCGATCCTGCTCTGGTGGGTGCGCACCTACCGGCGCGCCATCGCCCTGGGGGTCGGCACGCATATG
Organism: uncultured Thiodictyon sp.; assembly: GCF_903828115.1. Classification (GTDB taxonomy): domain Bacteria; phylum Pseudomonadota; class Gammaproteobacteria; order Chromatiales; family Chromatiaceae; genus Thiodictyon. The sequence continues at coordinate 17,985 of NZ_CAIKKU010000587.1, forward strand.
GCGTGGGCCTTCGCGGCGGCGATCTGGCTCTATCTGGTCATCGGCTTCATCCGCCCCTTGATGATGGGTTCCTGGTCCGAGGCACCGCCGTTCGGCATCTTCCCGCATCTGGACTGGACCGCGGCCTTTTCCATTGCCTACGGCAATCTGTACTACAACCCGTTCCACATGCTCTCGATCGCCTTCCTGTATGGCGCGGCCCTGCTGTTCGCCATGCACGGTGCGACGATCCTGTCGGTGAGCCGCTACGGTGGTGATCGCGAGATCGATCAGATCGTGGATCGCGGTACGGCCGCGGAGCGTGCGGCGTTGTTCTGGAGATGGACCATGGGCTTCAACGCCTCGATGGAGTCCATCCATCGCTGGGCCTACTGGTTCGCGGTGTTGGTCGTGATCACGGGCGGTATCGGTATCCTGTTGACGGGCACGGTGGTGGACAACTGGTATCTGTGGGGCATCAAGCACGGGCTGGTTCCGCCCTATCCAGTCGTCGGCGTGCCGGTTCCCGATCCAGCCTCACTCCCGGGAGCACTGTAATGAGAACGACTTTTTTTTCAACCCATAAGGCGCTGCCCCTGGCAGCCGTCGGCTTGGCCCTGGTGGTCGCCGGGGGGTGCGAGCGTCCGCCCCCGCAGAGCACGCAGTTGGGTTACCGTGGGGTCGGACAGAACGCCTTCGTCAATCCACGGATTCTTGCGGCCCAGGTCGCGGCGAATGTAGCGCCGACACCGCAGCCGGCCGCGGTGCCGGTCGCGGTGACCGCCGGGTCGGTGTACAAGAACCTGCAGGTCCTGGGTGATGTGCCGATCACGGAGTTTACCCGGCTGATGCTGGCCATCACCGAGTGGGTGGTGCCGAAGGATCAGTGGGTGGACGGCCAGGGCTGCGTCTACTGCCACGACATCGCGGTGATGGAGGCCGACACCAAGTACCAGAAGGTGGTGTCGCGCTCGATGCTCCAGATGACCCAGCGTGCCAACCGGTCCTGGGGCGCGCATGTGGCTCCCAGCGGGGTGACCTGTTACACCTGCCATCGCGGCAACGCGATCCCGCAGTATGTCTGGACGACGAACCCCGGCGAGAAGCCGCGGGCCAGCGGCTATGTCGGTCTCCAGAACCGGCTGTCGCCGATCCCGGCCTTCTCCTCGCTGCCGTACGATCCGCTGACCACCTATTTCGATAAGGAGACAGTGATCGCGATCACCCCGACAAACGCGGTGGCCCCGGTCGAGCCGAAGACGGTAAACACCATGAAGGGCGAAGGTACCTATGCCCTGATGATGTACATCTCCAAGTCGCTGGGAGTCGGCTGCAACCACTGCCATAACAGCCGCCAGTTCGCGGACTGGGCGCAGAGTTCGCCGCAGCGGGTGAAGGCTTGGTACGCCATCCGGATGGTGCGCGAGGCCAACAAGGCATTCATCATGCCGCTCAGCCCCATCCTGCCGGCCTCGCGCAAGGGTCCCCTGGGTGATCCCATGCGGATCTCTTGCGTAACCTGCCATCAGGGCGTCAACAAGCCCCTGTTAGCGGCCCCGATGCTCAAGGACTACCCGGAGCTGGGCCCGTTGAACGACCCGGCGGCGGCACCCGGGCCGGCCCCGGAAGCGGTCGCGCCGGCGGCGGATCAGGCCGACGTTGTTGACGGTGTGGCGACCGAGGCCAGGGTGACTGCTCAATCAGTGACAGCGGCAGGGGTGATGTAGACTCCGTATTGTTGTAAGATGTAGATCGCCGGGGAGCCAATCCCCGGCGAAGGCCCCGAGAACGCAGGGGCAGGGGCTGGCCGATCGGGCTGGCGTGCTCTGGACCGCTGGGATTTCGGCGGTGTGGAGCGGTAAGAAGTCGTCGTGGCCGTCGGCCACGGCAACCTAGGTCGCGCTTCGTGCGCGGAAACGGCCGTTACGGCCAATGTCATATCTGGAGTGTAATTCAAATGGCTGAAAACAAGAGCTTTGGCCTTTCGGGGCTGACGGAAGACGAGGCGAAGGAGTTTCACGGGTTTTTCTCCTCGAGCATGACGGCCTTTGTTGGTGTCGCGGTGGTTGCTCACATCCTGGTTTGGGCTTGGCGCCCCTGGCTGTAAAGCCTGGTTCTCCGTCCGACCCCTTTAACCCACTGGAGATTGAACATGCATAAGATCTGGCTGATCTTCGATCCGCGTCGTTCCTTGATAGCGCTCTTTGGCTCCTTGGCAGTGCTCGCGCTGCTGATCCACCTGATTCTGCTCAGCACCGCTAACTTCAACTGGCTCGACACTGCTTATGCCAAGGCGCCGATCTCGCGTCCGGTCCGGGTAGCCGTAGTCAAGGCCGCGGCTCCTGTGGCAGCCCCGGTCCCCGCGGCGGTGATCAAGAAGTAGCGGACGAGACTCGCGGGACGGCTCGGTCAGGCTCGGCGACGATCGGGCCGACGTGCCGCGCTGGAGGGTCTTAGCGCAGACGAATTGTGAGCCGGAGCGCCTTATCGCAGGGCTCCGGTCTTTTTTTGTGAAGCGGTTTCCCTTGTCAATGCGCTCGCCCGGTTACTACGCCGTTTTGGAGATGACAACTTGAAGGCAGCGATCGTCCGGCATGGGATAAGTGAAGGCCACGGGTTTGCCGGGCAGCAAGACGCCTTGGAGCGCGTGATCTTGGTCGATGCCGATGACAATCCGCAGGGAGATGGGGACAAACTCGACGTGCACCGCCTTGGTCAACTGCATCGGGCCTTCTCCATTTTTATCTTCAATGCGAAGGGCGACGTGCTCCTGCAGCGGCGCGCGGATGCCAAGTATCACTTCGCCGGGCGCTGGTCGAACAGTTGCTGCGGGCATCCGCGCCCCGGTGAGCCGACCGCCAAGGCCGCGGTCCGCCGTTTGGGGGAGGAACTCGGGTTCCAGACCCCCCTGTCCGAGCAGATGCAACTGGTCTATCGGGCGGAGGACCCGGAGTCCGGACTGATAGAACACGAGTATCTGCATGTATTTCGTGGGCGCTATATGGATGATCCGCGCCCCGATCCGGCCGAGGTCGGCGCCTGGCGCTGGACCCCGGTGGGTGCCGTGAGGCGGGGGTTGGTGAAGTCCCCGCACCTCTTCACACCCTGGTTCCAACTGATCGTCGAACGGGTCTTGGACGCCGCCGCGGCCGAATAGCATGAAGGTCATTACCCGCACGCTCAGGCTCGCGACCGTCGACGCAATCGCGTTGATCGATATTTCGGCCGACGTGGATCGCCTGTTTCAGTCGTGCGGGCTGCGCGATGGCGTATTGACCTTGATGTCCCCCCACACCACGGCCCATATCAATCTCAACGAGCGCGAGCCGCAGTTGCAGCTGGATATGCTGGATTTCCTGATGCGGTTGGTCGAGCGCGACGGCGACTATCGGCACAACCGCGCGCCGGTCGACGGCCGGGACAACGCCCATTCGCACCTGATGGGACTACTGATGAACGCCACTGAATCCGTCCCCTTCGCGGACGGTAAACTCCTGCTGGGTGCTTGGCAATCGGTCTTTTTCGTGGAACTGGATGGCCCGCGGGCAGAGCGTCAGGTCCACCTGCAGTTACTCGGCCAATGACCCCGGCGGACCTGCCAGGCTTTTTTGCCCGCCGCGCGGACCTGGACCCGGCGGACTATATCGAACTCGACTACGCCTTCGAGTGCTACGGGGACCCACGCGCCGCCGCCGCCCACCTGTGCAGCGAGCAATCGACCGCGCAGTGGCACCGCATCGGCGTCGACGAGGATTATCGCCCCCGTTTCGGCGCAAAGGTCCTTGATCTGCATGTGGAGGGTCAGCGCTCCGCCCCGAGTTACCCGACGGCCTCTGTAAGTGCCGCGGCCGGATCAGGCGCGGTCTCTGCCTGTCGCGTCACCATCGCCCATCCGCACGGGAACTTCGGCCCGCGCATCCCCAACCTGCTGTCGGCGGTGGCCGGTGAAGGGGTGTTTTTCGTGCCGGGCATACCGCTGATCAAGCTCTTGGATTTGCGGATGCCGGACGGCTTTCTAAGCTCCTTCTCCGGTCCTCGCTTCGGCCTCGATGGTATCCGCGACCTGCTCGGCGTCCACGGCCGTCCCATCTTCTTTGGCGTTATCAAGCCCAACATCGGACTCGCGCCCGAGCCCTTCGCCGAACTGGGCTATCAGGGTTGGCTGGGTGGGCTCGACGTGGCCAAGGACGATGAGATGCTGGCGGATGCTCCCTGGTGTCCCCTGGACCGTCGTTCGGCCCTGCTGGGGGAGGCGCGGCGGCGAGCCGAGGCGGTGACGGGAGTGGCCAAGGGATACATGGCCAACATCACCGACGAGGTGGATCGGCTGCTCGCGCTTCACGACCTGGCGGTGGCGAACGGCGCGAACATGCTCCTGATCAACGCCCTGCCGGTGGGCCTGAGTGCCGTGCGGATGTTGAGCGGGCACGCGCGCGTGCCCCTGATCGGGCACTTTCCCATGATCGCCGCGCTGAGCCGCGTGCCGGGTTATGGGATTCACACGCGGGTACTGATCAAGCTCCAACGGCTGGCCGGACTGGATGCGATCGTCATGCCCGGCTTTGGGGCGCGCATGGGGATGGAGGAGGCGGAGGTCCTGGACGGGGTCGCCGCCTGCCTTGCCCCCATGGGGCCGATCGCCCGCAGTCTCCCGATCCCCGGTGGAAGCGACTGGGCCGGGACGCTGGAAGGGGTCTACCGGCGGGTCGGCAGTGTCGACTTCGGCTTCATCCCCGGGCGCGGGGTCTTCGGTCATCCGATGGGGCCGACCGGCGGTGCGGCGAGTCTGCGCCAGGCCTGGGAGGCGATCGTCGCGGGGGTCGGTATCGAGCAGTACGCGCAAACCCACCCCGAATTGCGCGCGGCCATTGACGCCTTCGGGGGCAAAGGCTGAGTCGCCGAGCCCCCGCAGCGGCATCGTCGGTGCAGGGGACTTGGGCTCAGGTCTGGGGCGGGGGCGCCGCGCCGTCGCCGGGTGGCGGCCGGTGGTCCTTGCCTTGGTCCCGCTCCTCGCCCCGGCGCGGCGACGCGGTCTGAGACCTCCAGAACCAGAGCAGCAGGCCGACGACGAACAGCAGTTCGATCAGACCGGATAGGTCTTGTCCTGACCTTGCCCGATCGCCAAAGTAACGAGCCAACCGCAACCTTCGTCGTCGTTGTCGTTGTCTAAATCGCAATCGTAGAAGCGATGCCCTACG
>NZ_CAIKKU010000588.1 GCF_903828115.1 uncultured Thiodictyon sp.
GGGCGCGTGTGGCCGGAGTTATGATCAAGGCCCCGGCGAGGCCTCGTCGCGGCTGAAGCCGCTCCCACAAGGTCCCCGCCGGACTTTCACGGTAAACCTAAGTCCGGCAATTGCTCACGCCAAGACGCCAAGAAGAAACAAAGGGATTTGCGCAGCATCCGGATCGCCCGATGGGTGAGCCAAATCACTTCGACAACGCCTTGAAATTCCTTGGCGAGCTTGGCGCCTTGGCGTGAGCAACTGCCGGATTCAGCATAAGGCGGAACCGCCGGCGCGTTCCGCCCTGCGCGGACCCTAACCATGCGGTATCCCGCGAAAGACCCTGGGCCTGAACACTTTCTCAGGGTCGACCGCGAGTGGAAAGCCATTGCGCTTCCAATCTTTGAGATCTTCAGTGATAGCGTGTACGCTGTAATTGAGCTTTGCAGAATACTCGTCGCGCCGGCACCGGGTTTCTTCAACAATCGGATCATTCCACATCATGCTCTATCTCCGCGAGTGTCCAAGTTGACCGTATTCACGAAGCGCTTTCTCAGACGGCCGCATCAATAAAGGTCTCCTGGAGGCGGCTAACGAGTGCCACACGATGGAAATGCTCGGACCATTGACCGCACCGCGACCGTAGGGTGCGCCCGCGTACTGCCGTGTTGCTTGTGCGGGTGGCGAGGGCGCGCCGGTGCGCTTCGGAAGGCGATAGCGCCCCCCAAACGGGTACACTAGCCCCCACGACCGGCCCCGCCCCCGGGGCCGCGGCACCCACTAACCACCCGGGACCCCAGCATGATCTCCCTTCTGGACTACGGCGCCGGCAATGTCCGCAGCCTGCGCAACGCCATCCAAGCCCTTGGGTTCGAACTGACCGAGATCGAACACCCCTCGGATATCCTGAAGGCCGAGCGCCTGATCTTCCCCGGCGTCGGGGCCTTCGGGGCGGCCATGGAGCGGCTGCACCAGTTGGGGTATGTGGAGCCGCTGAAGGAGTATCTGGCGGCCGGGCGGCCCTTCCTTGGGATCTGCATCGGGCTCCAGACGCTGTTCGAGGGGAGCGAGGAGTCACCGGGCGTGGCCGGGCTCGGGCTGATCCCGGGGTTGATCCGGCGCTTCGACGATCCCTCACTGTCGGTCCCGCACATGGGCTGGAACGGGGTGCGGGTGGAGCGCCCCTCGCCGCTGTTCGCGGACTATGAGGGGGAGAAGTTCTACTTCGTCCACTCCTACCGGGCCGAGCCGGATGCGCGCAACGCCGATTGGCGGCTTGCGACCACGGACTACGGCCAGCCTTTCTTGAGCGCCGTAAGCCGCGGGCGGGTGGCGGCGGTCCAGTTCCACCCGGAGAAGAGCGGGGCGGCGGGGCTCAAGGTGCTCAGGCACTTCCTGGCGGGCGAGGAGCAGTCCGACCTGTCCCCGGCGGCCCTGGCGAGCGCGGCGGGGCCGACCCGCTTCGCCAAGCGCATCATTGCCTGCCTGGACGTGCGCGCCAACGACCAGGGCGATCTCGTGGTGACCAAGGGCGACCAGTACGACGTCCGCGAGAAGGACGAAGGCGGCGACGTGCGCAATCTGGGCAAGCCGGTGGAACTGGCGCAGCGCTATTACGAGGAGGGGGCCGATGAGGTGACCTTCCTCAACATCACGGCCTTCCGCGACTTCCCGCTCGACGACCAGCCGATGATGGAGGTCCTGCGGCGGACCTCGGAACGGGTCTTCGTGCCGCTGACCATCGGCGGGGGCATCCGCGCCTTCACCGACGGCGAGGGTCGGCACTACGCCGCGCTCGACGTGGCGCACGCCTATTTCCGCTCCGGTGCGGACAAGGTCTCCATCGGGTCGGACGCGGTGGAGACGGTGCTCGGGGTCCTGGCGCGCGGCGGCAAGGACGGGGGCAGTTCCGTTGAGCAGATCGCCCGGGTCTACGGCAATCAGGCGGTGGTGATCTCCATCGACCCGCGGCGGGTCTATGTGGACTCACCGGCGGCAACCCGGCATGTCACCGTCGAGACCGCCACCCCGGGGCCGCACGGCGAGCGCTTCTGCTGGTTCCAATGTACCGTCAAGGGCGGGCGCGAGGGGCGCGACCTGGACGTGGTGGAACTGGCGCGCTGCTGTGAGGACCTGGGGGCCGGGGAGATCCTGGTCAACAGCATCGACCGCGACGGCAGCAAGGCGGGCTTCGACCTGGAACTGATCCGGGCGGTGCGCGCCGCGGTGCGGATCCCGGTGATCGCCTCCAGCGGGGCCGGGCGGGTGGAGCACTTCTCGGAGGTCTTCGCCGCGACCGGGGTGGAGGCGGCCCTGGCAGCGGGCATCTTTCATCGGCGGGAGGTTCCGATTGCGGCGGTCAAGACCCATTTGCAGGAACGGGGGATCGAGACCCGGGCCTGATGCCGGTGGGGTTCGGTCCGCGCGACGGCCTCGGTCTTCGGTCCGGCCACCGGGTGCGATCAGCGACGCCGGTCCGCGCAGCGGACCCTACGACGAATCGGATTGGAGAGCGAAAGCTTGCGGTACCTGGGTGGACGGATGAGATTGACCCTGTCAATGGCCCTGGTGGTCGCCTTGGGCATCGCCGGTTGCGCCACCGGCGGCGGCCGGGACGCGGGCGCGCTGCCGGGGGGGCTGGCCCGGGATCAGTTGCTGTCCGAGTTGGCGGCCTGCCATCTGTTGCGCGTCGCCCAGGCCGGGGACAAGGCGGTCACCGACGCCACGGTGATCGCTGCCGTGCGGCGCTACGGCTTCACCCCGGCGGCGGTGGTCCAGCGTGCCAACCAGTTGCTGCTGCGCGATCGGACGAACGGGGCGGCCCTGGGCCGTCAGGCCGGCGCGGCCTGCAACAACCTGGCGGACGTCATGCAGGTCGCCCCGGCCCTGGTGCGGTTCGAGCAGAGCGGGCAGGCGCGCTCCGCCTGGCTGCGGGTCGAGGCCGAGATCACCGGCGGGTTCGCCGACCGGGTCATCCGTGAACTGCGGATGAGACGCGCGGTCGGGCTCGTCATCACCAGTGCCGGCGGCTCGGTCTTCGAGGCGCGCAAGCTCGGGCGCTATCTGCGCGCCAACGGGCTGCGCGCGGCGGTCGATCGGGTCTGTGTCTCGGCCTGTATCGACGTACTGGCCGGCGGGACCGAACGCTATGCCACCCCCAAGGCCCGGCTGGGCGTCCACCAAAGCAGCGTCCCGGGGCGCTACAGCAGCCATGAGGGCGGCCAGATCTATGTGGCCGACTCCTTCCGCTACCTGCGCGAGATGGGGGTCGATGCGGACGTGGCCATCGCCGCCGCCTCCGTCCCCCGTAATACGATCCTCCTGATCCCGCTACGCGATGCGCTGGCGACCCGGTTGCTCACCGCCGTGGTGGAGCGGCTTTAGTACCGCGAGGCGCCAGGACCGGATCGTGCTGTTCAATTCCTACGAGTTCATCCTCGCCTTCCTGCCCGTCACCCTCGTGCTCTTCTATTGGATCGGCGCCGGCGGGCGCACGCAGTTGGCGCTCGGTTGGCTGGTGGCGGCCTCGCTGTTCTTTTACGCCTGGTGGAATCCAATCTATCTGGGGCTCTTGATGGCCTCGCTGGTGGTCAACTTCGGGTTGGGGCGTCTGCTCACCCCTGCCGCGACTGGGCAGCGGCGCCGCCGCCGGCTGCTGGGCGTCGGCATTGCACTCAATCTGGGCCTGCTCGGCTGGTTCAAGTACGCGAACTTCTTCGTCGCCACGGTCAATCAGACGGCCGGGACCGGCTGGACCCTGGAATCGATCCTGCTGCCGCTCGGCATCTCCTTCTATACCTTCCAGAAGATCGCCTATCTGGTGGACTCCTACCGCGGCGAGGTCTATGAGCACGGGTTCCTCCATTACTGCCTGTTCGTGACCTTCTTCCCCCAGTTGATCGCCGGTCCCATCGTCCATCACAAGGAGATGCTGCCCCAGTTCTGCGACCCGGGGGTCTTCCGCTTCAGTCATGAGAAACTGGCCGTGGGACTCACCCTGTTCGCAATCGGGCTGTTCAAGAAGGTGGTCCTGGCGGATGGGATGGCGGGCTATGCCTCGCCGGCCTTCGCGGCGGCGGCGCACGGCACGAGCTTAAGCTTCAGCGAGGCCTGGGGCGGCGCCTGGGCCTATACCCTGCAACTGTACTTTGATTTTTCCGGGTACTCGGACATGGCCGTGGGACTCGCGCGGATGTTCGGGATGCGCCTGCCGATGAATTTCCACAGCCCCTACAAGGCGGTCAATATCATCGACTTCTGGCGCCGCTGGCATATCACCCTGTCGCGCTTCCTGCGTGACTACCTCTACATTCCACTCGGGGGCAACAGCGGCGCCGGCGCACGCCGCTACCTCAATCTGATGGCCACCATGCTGATCGGGGGGCTCTGGCACGGCGCCGGCTGGACCTTCGCGCTCTGGGGTGCCCTACATGGGTGCTATCTGGTTATCAACCACCTCTGGCACGCCATCAGGCGGCGCCTGGGTCTCACCATCGGCAGCGGGGGGCGGCTCGGGCGCGTCAGTGCCCGCCTGGTCACGCTGACCGCGGTCGCGGTGGCCTGGGTGCTGTTCCGGGCCGCCGACCTGGAGACCGCGCGCTCCATGCTATCGTCCATGGCGGGGTTGAACGGGATCGGCCTGCCGGGGGGGCTGGCGGCCCCGGTCGCGGCGCTGGCGCCCTGGGCAATCCCGGCCCTGGGGCTCAATTTCGGTGGGACCTTCCCACACGAATTGGTCTATTGGTCGGCGGGCCTGCCCTGGATCGGCCTCCTGCTGGTCATCACACTCATTGCCCCCAACAGCAACCAGCTCCTGCGCCGTTATGACCCGGTGCTGCCGCCCGAGCGCCTGCCCCTGGAGCTTGGGGCCTGGGTGTGGCCGACCTGGCGCCCGGCCCTGGGCTATGCCCTGGTGACCACCGCGGCCTTGATCTGGAGCCTGACCTGGATGACCAGTGTCAGTGAATTCCTGTACTTCCAGTTCTGAGCGAATGAGCGCCCGCGCCTACAACCTGGTGGTGCTGGGCGGCGTCGGTGCACTGCTGGTCATCGCCGCCTGGCTGGCCCTGACCCAGGAGCCCTTGAGCGGCGACCTGACCCGCGTCGGCGCACTCCCCGAGCGAGATTTCGGGTGGCAGGACACCAAACCGCGCTTCGCGCCGGAACTGTTCCGCTATCGCGCCAAGGACGAGCCGATCGCAAGCGCCCCGGTGGTCATCATCGGTGACTCCTTCTCCCATCAGTCGGACCACGGGTTCGGTTGGCAGAATTTCTTCGCCGCCCGCACCGGACTGGAACTGCTGGTCTATCACCTGCGCGGACGCCCCGCCGAGCAGGTCCTGTTGAGCCCCGAACTGCGCCGCAACCCCCCCAAATTGGTGATCTACGAGATCGCTGAACTCAACCTGCCCGACTTCGTGCCGCGCTATGCGGGTGACTGCACGCTGCCGCCCGCGCGCGCCTGGGAACCGCTCGCGGTACACCCCGTCCCCTATCGGCTCGCGGCCTATACCCGCCGCACCTCCTGGGGTTGGGAACTGAAACCGCGCATCGAACAGGCCATGCATATCATCAAGGTGCGCGCCGCCGCACTCCTGGGCGAGGCCGGTGTGCGGCGGCTCTTGCTCACCCGCACCGACCTCTTCAGCAGCCGGGATCAGTCGCTCCTGGTCTATGGCTATGAGGTGCCAGCGGATGACTGGCGCTCGTTGGATCTCGCGGGGATGGCCTGCGGACTGCGCAACCTCAAGACTTGGGTCGAGCAGGTCCTGGGCGCCCCGCTGGTCGTCCTCTACGCCCCCGGGAAGCTCTCGGCCGCGGCGGCCTATGTCGCCGAGGCACCGGCGAGTTACGGCGGGTTCATCCCGGCCCTGCGCGAGCGCAGCGGGATCCCCGCGCCGGCCGTCCTCGAGCGTCTGCGCGAGGCCGTCGCGGCCGGCATCCAGGATGTCTACCTGCCCGATGACTCCCATTGGGCCAACCAGGGCCACGCCATCGCCGCCGACGCACTCTACGATTTCCTCCTCGCGCAGGGGCTGATCCGGGCCGCGGACACGCCGCCGGACGCGGTCCCGGCGCCGAGACCCGCGGTAGGGCTCGCCCCAGGCCCGGAACATGGCTTACAATCGGGCGGCAACGGCCTCCTCGCAAGCCCCGCGGACCCACTTGGAGGCCCGGGTGGTGCCCCGACGAGCGTCGCCCCCGGCCCCGCACCGCCGCTCGACGACCGCGCTCACGGCGGTACAATCCGCGCTCCCTGATGCGGGCGCCGCCCGCACCGGGGTCGGCTTAATTGAACACACCGTGATCCGTCGCGCACCAGGCGCCTGACCAAGGTCGCGATCAGTGCGACGCGCACGCCGGACCACTGCCTACCCGGTCGCCGGCACCTGACGATAGGTGCGGCGGCCGCCACCGTTACCTGGAAAGTGATGATCACAATGAAAACTGAAACCGAAGACCTGGAGTCAGGACAGAGCCATGGCTTCTTTGCCGACGACCTCGTGGTCGGTATCGCCGACCACGATTGGCCCAACCACGCAATCGACATCATCGTCGGCTCGCCCGGGTCCGCGGATCGTTCCGAGAAACTCAAGGTCGGCCAGATGACCAGATACGCGCGGGCAGACAATTCCGCACTGTACGAGATCCGCCTGCGCAGCGTCGATGGCTTCGGCACCGGGCGGCTATCCTGCTCGTTCCAGGTCATCCAATTCGATGATCCGGCGCTCATTGCCACCATCAGGGCAAGAACAGGCTGGGAGGTCGGTCAATGACGGTGTGCGCACGGCCGCCCTATCCTGACCGTCGTTTGAGTCAGGTGTCCGGCGGCCGTAGAAGCCCGTAACACCTAAATCACACGGCAAGGCATCGCCACCGCGGGCCCGATACTGCACGCGGTATTAGGCTCGCCGACCCGCCCCCAGCCGCTTGAGCAAGGGTGTCACCAGCAGGTCAATCAGCGTAAAGGCCGTCACCGCCAGCCCCAGGTCGAGCCAATTCAGGCCCATGGTGCCCTTGGCGAGCAGGGCCGGGATCAGGGTCTCCGGCACCTGGTCCAAGAGCGGCACCGCGGCGCTGGACTTAAGCCCCAGACGCCGCTTGGTGAAGCTGGCGATGAGATCGCCCGCCATGGCCCCCAGGGCGATGGCGAGCCCCAGCCCCCATCCCCATCCCAGTGCCCAGGCCGCCGGCGGGGTCAGGACCAGGGCCGCGACCAGGCCCCGCCAGGTCTTGGCCTTCCCGAACACGGGGCGGCCGTCCCGCCACCGGCGCCCCCCGTCCAGGGGCGGGGCGAGCGCCCCGCCCCACAGCAGGGCCAGCAGGGCGGGGGCCCCGTTGACCAGGAGCAACAGGGCGAGCAGCGAGAGGAGCGGACTCCAGTGGGGCGACACGGGGATTTCCAGATGGTAGACGAAACTGGAGTCGATTATAGGGCCTGCGCCGGGACTCCGACCGCCGGAGCCGGGTACGCGATGCGTACCCTACAGCTACCGGACGTTCTCACGGACCGGGCGTCGTTGTCGTTGTCGTTGTCGTAAACGTGGTCGGATTATTCGATTACGACA
>NZ_CAIKKU010000589.1 GCF_903828115.1 uncultured Thiodictyon sp.
CCGCGGTGCGGACCGCCGCACCTCTTGCGTTCTGCGCGGACCCATCTCAGAATCCTTGGCGAAGAGCCGTCCGTATGCACACCTGGACCCTATTACTCGTCCTGCTCGCCGTGATGGCGCTGGCCTATCAGGCCGGGCGCAAGCGCGCGATCACGAGCGCCGGCGGCGCGGGACGCATCAACACCCTGCACTCCCTGCCCGCGTACTATGGATTTTACGCCGCCCTTTGGGCCGGTATTCCGGCCCTGCTCCTGCTGGCGCTGTGGACCGGCGTCCAGGATCAGGTCATCACCCATCTGGTGAGCACCGACCTGCCGACGGCCGTCGCCGTGGGGCTTACCCCGGGCGAACTTGGGCTGATGCTCAACGATGTGAAAAACCTGGCCGCCGGCAGCATCGTCTCCGGCGAGGTCACCCCGGCGATCCAGGCGGCGGCGGATCAGTACGGCCGTCTCCAGGGACTGGCCCGCTGGGCCCAGTGGCTCCTGGTCCTGGCGGTCGCGCTCGGCGGCCTGGCCCTGGCCTTGGGTCAGACCAGGCCGGGCCTGCGCGCGCGCAACCGGGTCGAGTCGATCGTGCTCGCGGTGATGATCCTGTGCTCCTCGATCGCCATCCTGACCACGCTCGGGATCATCCTCTCGGTCGCCTTCGAGTCGTACCAGTTCTTTACCAAGGTCAACCCCGCGGAGTTCTTCCTCGGCACCCTGTGGAGCCCCCAGACGGCCATGCGCACCGACCAGGTGGCCGCGGCCGGCGCCTTCGGGGCCGTGCCGCTGTTCACCGGGACGCTCCTGGTATCCTTCATCGCCATGGCGGTCGCGGTGCCCATCGGGCTGATGGCCGCGATCTATCTGTCCGAATACGCCCCGCGCGGGGTGCGCGCCACCGCCAAGCCGCTGCTGGAGATCCTGGCCGGCATCCCGACCGTGGTCTACGGCTTCTTCGCCGCCCTGACCCTGGCCCCCATGATTCGTGCGGTGGGCGAGTCCCTGGGGCTCGCGGTCGCCTCCGAGAGTGCGCTGGCCGCGGGCCTGGTGATGGGCATCATGATCATCCCCTTCGTCTCCTCACTCTCCGACGACGTGATCAACGCCGTGCCCCAGGCGATGCGCGACGGCTCCTATGCCCTGGGCGCCACCAAGTCCGAGACGATCCGCCGGGTGGTCATCCCGGCCGCCCTGCCGGGGATCGTCGGCGGCATCCTGCTCGCCGTCTCGCGCGCCATCGGTGAGACCATGATCGTGGTGATGGCCGCCGGGCTCGCGGCCAATCTGACCGCCAACCCGCTCGCCAGCGTCACCACCGTCACGGTGCAGATCGTGACCCTGCTGACCGGCGATCAGGAGTTCGACAGCGCCAAGACCCTGGCCGCCTTCGCGCTTGGCCTCACGCTCTTCCTGGTCACCCTGGCACTCAATATCATTGCCCTGCACATCGTGCGCAAGTATCGCGAGCAGTATGAATAGCCCGGCCGCGCTCTGCGAATAATCCACAATCGTTGTCGTTGTCGTTGTCGTTGTCGTAATCGGAGAAGCGATGCAATTTGGGATGCCAGAGAATCCGGGGTACTACGATAACCTCGACAACGACAACGACAACGACACAAAAACCGTTCGCTAATGGATTGGATTTGACTCATGCAGATAGAAGCCCCGCCTTCAGCACCCAGCGCCCCGCGGCGCACCATCGACATCGTCAATGCCAGCCTCAAGCGGCGCTATGCGCGCGAGGCGCGCTTCCGCTTCATGGGCGCCGCGGCGGTCACGCTCGGCCTGCTGTTCGTCGCCGTCCTGTTCGCGGACATTGCCGGCAAGGGCTATAGCGCCTTCCAGCAGACCTACATCCAGGTCCCGGTGTATTTCGACCCCGCGATCCTGGAACCGACGGGCACCCCCGACCCGCAGACCCTGGCGGGCGCGGACTACCAGGCACTGGTCAAGGCCTCGGTCCGTCTGCTGTTTCCGGAACTGACCGAGCGCCGCCAACTGCGTGAGGCCTATGCCCTGATCAGCGCTGGGGCGCCGCAGCAACTTGCGTCCATGGTCAGCGCGCACCCGAGCGTGATCGGCACCACCCGCGACCTGTGGCTGATCGCCGGTGCCGATGTGGACATGCTGATGAAGGGCCACCTGGATCGCGCCATGCCCGAGGCGGATCGCCATATCAAGGACAGTTCCATTGCCCTGCTCGACCGGCTGGCGGCGGATGGGCGCATCGAGAAGCGCTTCAACACCGGCTTCTTTACCAACGGCACCTCCCGGGAGCCGGAATTGGCCGGGATCGCCGGGGCCCTGGCGGGGACCTTCTACACCCTGGTCCTGACCCTGCTCTTCTCATTCCCGCTCGGCGTCGGTGCGGCACTCTATCTGCAAGAGTTCGCCCCCAAGAACCGCTGGACGGACCTGATCGAGGTCAACATCAACAACCTCGCCGCGGTGCCGTCCATCGTCTTCGGGCTCCTGGGGCTCGCCGTCTTCATCAACTTCTTCGGCGTGCCGCGCTCCACGCCCCTGGTGGCGGCCCTGGTGCTGGGGCTGATGACACTGCCGGTGATCATCATCGCCAGCCGGGCGGCGCTCCAGTCGGTCCCGCCCTCGATCCGGGAGGCGGCCCTGGGGGTCGGGGCCTCGCCCTTGCAGACCCAGTTCCACCATGTGTTGCCGCTGGCCATGCCCGGCATCATGACCGGGGCCATCATCGGCATGGCGCGCGCCCTGGGCGAGTCCGCCCCGCTGCTGATGATCGGCATGATCGCCTTCATCGTGGACGTGCCCCAGGGCTTCACGGACGCGGCGACGGTCTTGCCGGTCCAGATCTATCTGTGGGCGGACAGCCCGGAGCGCGGCTTCGTGGAGCGTACCTCCGCCGCCATCCTGGTCCTGCTCGGGTTCCTGGTCCTGATGAACCTGGCCGCGGTGCTCCTGCGGCGGCGCTTCGAGCGGCGGTGGTAATTCTATAATCCACAGATGAACACAGATGAACACAGATGTTCTTCGAATCGTCAGGCGCTTATCGCTATTGCCATAATCACCGGAAAGGTGAGTCCCCGGCCAAGCGTAAGTCAATGACTAATCTGTGATCATCTGTGTCCATCTGTGGATAACTGCTCTTCTTAGGTAACCGCCGGCTTGCGCGCACTCACTGCGCGGTCCGGGGTCCACGAGGTTCGTCATGAGTACGTTAGCAAGCGAGATCATCCGCAACACCGGTGCCATCAGCGCCGCCGACCTGGCCCGCGGCGGCCGGGTGAGCGGTACCATCGGCGATATCACCGCCCCCGACCCGCGCATGGTGTGTCGCGGGGTCAATGTCTGGTACGGCGCCAAGCAGGCGATCCGGGACGTAAGCCTCGACATCGGCAAGAACCAGGTGGTGGCGATGATCGGGCCCTCCGGCTGCGGCAAGTCGACCTTCCTGCGCTGCCTGAACCGGATGAACGACACCATCGACGGCTGTCGGGTCGGGGGTTCCATCCGGCTCGACGGTCAGGAGATCTACGACAAACGCGTGGACCCGGTGCCGCTGCGCGCCCAGGTCGGGATGGTGTTCCAGAAGCCCAATCCCTTCCCCAAGTCCATCTATGAGAACGTCGCCTATGGGCCGCGCATCCATGGACTGACCAACAGCAAGGCGGAGCTCGATGCGTTGGTCGAGACCAGCCTGAAGAAGGCGGGCCTGTGGAACGAGGTCAAGGAGCGGTTGGACCAACCCGGCACCGGGCTCTCCGGCGGCCAGCAGCAGCGCCTGTGCATCGCCCGCACCATCGCCGTGTCACCGGAGGTGATCCTGATGGACGAGCCCTGCTCCGCGCTCGACCCCATCGCCACCGCGATCATCGAGGAACTGATCGACGAACTGCGTGAGCACTATGCCATCGCCATCGTCACCCACTCCATGCAGCAGGCCGCCCGGGTCTCGCAGCGGACGGCCTATTTCCACCTGGGCGATCTGGTGGAGGTCGGCGAGACCAACCAGGTCTTCACCAATCCCCGGCACCAATTGACCGAGGACTATATCACCGGGCGTTTCGGCTGATGGACGAGCCACAGAGCCCGAGCGTGCGCAACCACCTGGCCCACGCCCATACCGTGCGCGCCTATGACCGCGAACTGGCCCGCCTGCGCGGCCTCATCCTCGACATGGGCGAGCGCGTGGTCGAGCAGACCCAGGCCGCCGTCTCCGCCCTGTTGGACGCCGACCTGAGCCCGGCCTACCGGGTGCTGGACCGGGAGCCGCAGATCGACTTCCTGGCGTTGGACGCCGACGAGGAGGTGTTCCGGGTCATCGCCCGCCGCCAGCCGACCGCGGTTGATCTGCGCATCGTGCTGGCCCTGGCACGCATCGCCGGTGAGGCCGAACGCGGTGCCGACAAGGCCGCCCGCATCGCGCGCAGCGCCCTGGAGTTCCGCGCCGACGACAGCGACAGCGCCCTGCCGGCCGGGATCGCGCACGCCCTGCGCGCCCAGGATGAACTGGTGTGCTGCGCCTTCGAGCGCAGTATCGCCGCGGTGTCCCAGTTCGATTGCGACCTGGCCGTCGGCATCTTCGAGGACGAGCCGGCGCTGATCAGCGCCACCCAGTCCATGCACCAGGCCCTCCTGGCGCCACTGGACCCGCCCCTGCCGCCGGCCAAACTGGGCCCGCTCTTCGTCATCGCCCACGCCCTGGAGTACATCGGCCGCCACGCCGGCGCCATCGCCGAGCAGGTGATCTATGTCGCCGAGGGCAAGGACGTGCGCTTTCGCAACCGCGAGATCCTGATCGAGACGCTGCGGCATCGCGGCGGCTAGTGCCGCGTGATACAAGTGCCCGGACCCTTGACCGCGCCGCGGCCGTAGGGTGCGCCGCGCGCACCATGGCGCCGCTCAAGCGCTGCCTCTCTGGAGGACGTTGAACCCTTCACCCTAAAGCCGGGAATTGCTCACACAAAGCCACAAAGAACACAAAGACAAACAAATCATTGAAGGCATTGGGCCGATCACCGCGCGGGTGACCCTTTCGACCTAAATATCGCGTTGACAATCTTTGTGATCTTTGTGTCTCCGTGTGAGAACTGCCCTTTCTAGGTTCACGGATTACGCCCTGCCAGCTACTCCCTCTTGCGAGACGCAGCGCATCGCCGGCGACCAACCAACCGCAGGAGTGCCAGGCTCGGCAAGAAAAGGTACGGGGTCCCCGGCACTGGTGCATCGGATACAGTCGACTGGGCAACGCCGAGGCTGAACATAGCCAGTGACAGCTCCCGTGACGATTGCGCCGCAATTGTGACGGTCGTGGTGAAGGTGCCGTTGCCCGCGAACGGACCGCTCGTGGGCGTTGACAGAAGCTCATCCACCGGGACCGCGAGCGAGACCCCGTCGATCAACAACTCGATCGACAATTGCCCGACACCCACGTCGATCGGCGAGCCGGCCGCCGAGAGGCCCATGAGCCAGGACCACTCCAACGCGATGGTCGCGTCGATGTCGGCGCTCAATGAGTTCTCGATCAGAAATCCGCCGCCGAGCGAGGTCTGGGCCCAGGCCATCTCAATGAGCGGATCGGGCGCGCCAACCGCCGTAGTTGTATTGCTGGCCGCGAAGCGTAGCGACTTCGCGGATGGGTAGCTTACGCTACCGCCCGCAACCGCCGAACTGCCTGTGATCCCATCCGGGTCGCGGTAGGCATAGGTCGTCAGCGGGTTCTGGCCGTCGTCGGTCACGAAGTTCAAGGCGGTCACGCCGGCGGTCTGCGCAAATGACACGCTCAACAGGGCTTCGGCTGACAAGTCGCTGACGGCAACCGCGCCGACGTTGCCGGCTGCGGCACACAGCAGTGCTGCAAAGATCGCGGCAATGCCGCGTGCAAGCAGCCCAGCGGGTTGGGCACAAGGTCTGGGGCGCGACCATCGCTCCCGGCTCAGGTTGGTGCGGGTTTGAGATTCATGGATCACGTCAATTCCCCAGGCTGCAACCGCTAGGCAGCGACTTCGTAGAACTCCGGCAGTTCTGCCCCGAGACGGTGCAAACCTTCGATGTCACCACGTTGCCGGTAATCTTGAAGTCGCGGATCTCCTCGTCCGGGGAGGAGGCGCGGTTCTTTCTGGCGACGCCGGTAATCTCGGTTGGTGCGGCGCCGGGGTTGCGGGTGCAGTTGGCGACATAGCGGGTCTGCTCCTCCATCAATCCAGTCGTGCTCTTGGTCTTATAGATCCAATAGGCGACGGATTGCGCGTTCGCGGCCACTCCCACACCGGATAGCGACTCCAGCGGAGACCCGGTGGTGTAGGCATAGCGGCTGACCCGCTGGCCGTTACACTCGACATACTGGACCGGATTGCTGGTTCCGGGGGCAACCCCGCTCCTGATCGTGCAGTTCATGGCTGGTGGCGACGGCGGAGACGGCGGCTTGGAACCGCCACTAACGCCGGATATCGTCACGCGGGTCTGCCCGCTGAGGCAACGGTTGTCAAAAACCGTGAGTTCGACGATGTAGTCCCCAGGGATGTCCATGACAAGGGTTGCCTGATAAGACGCTCCCGTCGTACCCGGCAGGACGGCAATAGAACAAAGGCCACTAGCATCGCTGCTTCCTGTAAGAGGTTGCCATCCAGCAAGTCGCAGCATACCCTTGCTATTGGGAGGCTTACTGACGAGTCGCCAATCGTACTTGCGGAGGGGGTCACCATCCGGATCACTCGATCCACTCCCGTCGATGATCTTATCCACCGGCACCTTCATGCTCCCGGTGACCGGGGCAATGACCGCGACCGGCGCCCGATTCGCGCTGGCGGTGAGCGTGATGAGGGCGCTCGCCGCGGCGCCCTGCGGATCGGTCACATTCAAGCGGACGCGGTATTGACCATCGACATCCGGTACAAAGGAAGGCTGCAAGGTGGCGGCATTGGCCAGAGCCGCCGCGCTGCCTGCCGGGCGCGAGAGGAAGGACCAGGACACCGTGAGCGGTTGGCCCTCCGGGTCGTAGCTCCCGCGTCCATCCAGCGCGACCAACACACCGGTCTTGATCTGACGCGAGACCCCTGGGTTGGCGACCGGCGGCCGATTTGCTGGGGGCGGGCTTCCCAGCGAAAAGACCTCCGCCGTGTTACCGCTGATCACGAGCACCCGGCCATCGACCAAACGGGTGGCGCTGTGGGTAGACCGGGGGATCGACATGGCCGCCGCGCCATCCCAGGTGCCGGTTGCTGGGTTGAACAGTTCTGCCGTGTCCAGGTCCTGTGTCCCATCGGTCCCACCTGCCACCAGGACTCGACCGTCCAGGAGCGGCGTCAAGGTAGTCAGTGCCCGCGGGGTGCTGAGCGGTGCCGCGGGCGCCCACGTCAGGCTCGCGACGTCGAACACCTCGGCCAGGGCCGAGAGGCTGCGCGTGTGCCCGTTCAAACAGCCACTCGGTGCTATCGTCCGGTAGCCAGCGGCGGCCATGACCTTCCCATTCGGCAAGGTCGCCAGGAAGGGCTCCATGTAGCCGTTGCAGGATGTGGATCGTGGGGTCGCCATGGCCGGTACGGCGGTCCATTGCCCGGTGGCCGGGTCATAAATCTCGGCGCTGGCGATGCTCAGGAACAGGCTGTTCTGACCGACGCCCCCGGCAACCAATACCCGGCCATCCGGGAGCAAGGTGGAACTGTGGAACTCCCGGGCCGCGGTCATATCGCCGGTTCTGGTCCAGCTCGAGGTGTTTGGATCAAAGAGGGCGGCGGAGCGAAACACCGTCCCGCAGCGGTTTCCGCCGCCTGAGACCAGCACCCGACCGTTGTTGAGCCGAATGGCGCTGTGCCCGGTGCCGAACGGCACCGGCGCACTAGGACCAACCACCCAGGTTCCGTTAATCGGGTCGTAGACCTCGCTGGTGGCGTTGGTCGTGCATGAGGCATTGTTGCCCACACCGCCCGCGGCCAACACGCGACCATCGGCGAGCAGGGTGGCCGTGTGGTCGAAGCGCGCGGTAAGACTGTCCCCCGTGGCGGCCCAAACGTTCGCGACCGGATCGTAGACTTCGGCACTGGCAACGGCTGCCGAACCACTCCGGCCTCCCGAGACCAGCACGCGGTTGTCCCGCAGCAGTGTCGCCTGATGCGAGACCCTGGCAACCGTCGGCCCCAGAATTGCTTGCCAGGCCCCCAATTGTCGCTCTACATCAACCCGCAGGATCGCGACGTCGGAGCCGCCGTTGCCGTAACTCTTGGTGGTACCGACCACGAAGAGCCGGGGACCCACGTCCAACTGCGCCGCGGCGATACCCGAGAAACTGTCGTCGTCCGTACCGCCCCAGGTCTTGGAGCCGATCAGGTCACCGGTCGTGAGGTTGACCTCCAGGATGATACCATCGCTCTTGGCCCCGGTGCCCGCGGGCGTGACCGCGCCCACCGCATAGACCCGGCCGTCCAGAACGACGACCCCATCCAGGGTTTCGGTGGTGCCGCCGGCGTCGTAGGTGCGTGACCAGAGCGGGTTGCCGGCGGAGTCCCAAGCCTCGATCAGGAAGTCGGTGGCGCCTGCGCTCAGCGGTGCCTGCCCGACGGCGATGACGGTCGTGCCGCTGAGCGTAACGCCGCGGTAGCTTCCGGAGGCGGTGGACGTGCGCGTCCATTGCAGGGTTCCGGCTGCATCGTACTTCCTGATGTACGGTTTAGTTGCCGGATTACCCCTCGACGTGGCGACGTAGACCGCATCTGCGCTTGCCGCGACAGACGAACGGAGCAAGGTATATGTAGCGGTGGTGGAATCACTGCGCGTCCACAAACGATTGCCAGCCTCATCGAACTTATCCACGAACGAGCCCCAGCAGTCGCAGCCCGAAACTTGACCGAAGCCGACACTGAATACGAACGCTTGGCCGGCCTGGGTAGCTGAGGTGATTCCCGTCAGGAACTCGTAACCGCCGTAGGAAAAACCCCCGGGTGCAGGCGGGGTTTGCCGTTCCCAGACGTTTCCCCCGTAGCCCGCCCCTGCGGAACCGTCGAGGTTGAAGCGAACCGTGATGCCTTTCGCTTCCTTGCCACCGACAAGATCGGTAGTACGCGCATAGCTTGTGCCGGAGACATAAGCGCCATTGTTGGACAGCGCGATACCGGTGAAATAATCCGCGGAGGCGAGGGTTGGCCAGGTACGGGTCCAGGTCGGCGTCGCCGGCAGCGCCGCGGGAAATTCGCCAACCAGGCCCTCGGCGGAGTCGCTTATCGACCCGGAAAAGTAGATGCGCGAGCCGGTTACCGCGATGCCAGATCCAGCATCGTTGGCCGCCCCCCCGTAGGTGGTGTAACCCTCGACCGTCAGCGCCGAGGCGACTCCGGACGACAACAGCAACGGGATCGACAAAGCCCAGGAACGCCTTCGCATGGGGCGAAGCGCCTCGGCGAAGCCGCGGCACGGACGATCAGAACGCATACCGCTGAGCGGCGGGGGAGCCAGCATCACCATGTTTACCACCTTAAGTGAGCGAGGCGAAGAACGACTAGCCGCACCGGCGCAGACCGGTCGGCATCATGGGCCGGTCACATTGCCGACCAGCCGCAAGAATCGATTTTCAACACTGCCCTTGATGATGAGCACCGAATCAGGCCCCGTCTCTACGTGTTACGTAGAGTCGATCCAAGGCGTTGTCGCGACCATCGCCGGATGGTCGAGAAGTCCTCACAGAGGCCGTGCTGCTTTGGTGCGCGCTTGCGCCAGGCCCGCGAGCGCGCGGGACTGGCCCAGGACAAGTTGGGCGTTCTGATCGGGCTGGATGAGGGTTGCAGCAGCGCGCGGATCAGCCGTTACGAGACAGGCGTACACGAGCCGCCCTTCGAGACGGCCCGTAAGCTCGCCCAGGTCCTCGGGGTCTCGGTGACCTACTTCTACTGCGAAGACGACTGGCTGGCCGACCTGGTGCTGAGGCTGGCGGTGCTGACCCCGGCACAGCGGACCGAACTGACCGCCTGGTTGGACCGGCAGCGCGGGGCAATTTAGCCGGGGATGTTGCGCGGATAGCGGGTTTGCATCGCACCCCAGGGGATTGGGCCGCTTGCAACTATGCCGATTTCTCCCCAGACTCTGCCAAGACCGTACCGGACATCCCGGGCACAACCCATTGGCAGAGAAGGCTTGAGGGGTTTCCGTGGACCACGACCAGAACTTCAAGAACCTGATCGTCGATTACCCGCGGGAGGCGGTGCGGTTCTTCGCCGCCGACGAGGCCGAGGGCGTTGACGAACGGACCCAGATCATTTCGATCCGTGAGGAACAACTGAAGGAGCGCTTGGGCGAGCGCTTTCGTGAACTGGACGTACCGCTGCTGGTCGAGTGGCCGGACGGTCGTCGCGAGGCGCTGCTATTCGTACTGGAGGAAGAGACCGAGGCGCGCCGGTTCTCAATCCATCGCCTCGCGCACTATTGCCTCGATCTGGCCGAACTGTTCGGTACCGAGCGGGTCGTGCCGGTCGCGATCTTCCTGCACCAGGGACAGCGTCCATCCGAGTTGCTGCTCGGCGGCGACCGCCAACGCTATCTCGCGTTCCGCTACCTGTCCAGCAGTCTGTTCGACCTCGACTGGCAGGACTACCGCGACAGCGATAACCTGGTCGCGCGCTTGAACCTGCCCAACATGCGCTACCTGGACGAGGACCGCGTGGCCGTCTATGCATGGGCAGTGCGCGGACTGCTGGCCCTGGAACCGGATCCCGAGAAACAACTCAAATACGTCCAGTTCGTCGATATCTACGCCGCCTTGAGCGACGCTGAGCGCGAACAATATCAGCGTGACTATCCCGAGGAGAACAAGGCCATGGTTTCATTTCAGACCCGGTTTGAACAAATCGGCGAGCAGCGCGGAAAGGAAATCGGCCTTCAGCTTGGTGAAGCCACCATGCTGCTGCGGCTCCTGGAGCGCAAATTCGGCGCGGTATCCGATGAGCAGCGCCGCTGCATCCTGGCCGCCGACGCCGAGACGCTGCTGGGTTGGTTGGACCGCACCTTGACTGCCGCGGACATCAATGAGGTTCTGCATTGACCAGTCGCGGCGCTGCCGCATCAAAACCTGAAAGTGCCGAGCTGAGAGAATGTCGCACCCCGTAGCCAGCTTACCGCCGAGGTCGTTGGCCTACAATTCGCGGCACCGCCCCCGGCAGACAGCCCGATTCCAGACCAACTTTCCTTGGAGTTGCATACTGATGGCGATCGTCTCAAATCCGAATGTGATGATGCGTAAGCCGGCCATCGCCGGTACCCGGATCACGGTCGAGTCCATCCTGGAGCGGCTTGCCGCGGGGGAATCTCAGGAGCAGATCATCAAGGCCAACCCGCGGCTGGGACCCGAGGATATCCGTGCTGCACTGGCGTTTGCGGCTCAAGCCCTGCGTGAGGATGTCATCTATCCCGTGACGGCCAACGTCGCTTAAGGACCTGGACCGTTGAAGAACATAACGCTTTCTGTCGATGAAGAAACCTATCAGCGCGCGCGCATCGCCGCTGCCGAGCGCAACCCGACCGTGAGCGCCTTCGTACGCGACTATCTGCGCACCTTTGCGCACCCTGGCGAGGGTGAGCACAATCCTGCGGCAGCGCTCTTCGCCGCGCTGGATCGCGCCCAAGGCTTTAGCGCCGACGAGCGGATGACGCGCGAGGAGGCCCATGAGCGCTAAGATTTTTCTCGATACGAATGTTGTGCTCTGCAGCGCAGCGGCGCGGGCAACGAGCGTGTTGCCTCTCTCGCGTCGCAGGGGGCTACGCGAGAACCGCGACGATCCTCCCGCGGACGAGGCGGTTGGCCTACAATTCAAAGCGCTGGCTGGCGTTCACCCTGGACCCGTGCCGACTTTCTTTGAGGTGCATCGCGATGCCGATCGTTGAAGATGTCCTGAATACCGTCCTCAGCTTGCCGGTTGCGGACCGGGCGGTTCTGGCCGAGCGGCTCTTGGCGAGCCTTGATGACTTGGATGAGGATGAGTCGGACCTGCTCTGGGGCGAAGAGGCCGAGCGGCGGCTCGCCGCTTTGCGTAAGGGCAAGGCGCGGGCATGGCCCGCGGAAGAGGTCTACGCACGCGCGGAGCAGCTGTTGAGTGAATGAGGTCCGCTACCATGATGCGGCGGAGGCGGAACTGTTCGAGGCACTGGGCTTCCTGGAGCTTCGCGCCAAGGGTTTGGGGCGACGCCTGCTGGGCGAGGTTCGGCGGACGGCGGCGCGGATTGCTGAGTTTCCATTGGTCGGTCCCGAAATCCGTCCAGGGGTGCGCAAGTTGCGGGTGCGGACCTTCCTCTATTCACTCGTCTACACCGTTGACGATGAAGGCGTGCTGATTTTGGCGGTCGCGCACGGGAGCCGCCGACCGGATTACTGGATTACTGGAGCGAGCGACTTATCGAGCGGTAGGCGAAGCTACAACCGTGGGATGGAGTTAGCCCCGTAGGATGGGTAGAGCGCAGCGAAACCCATCTCGCCACCCTTGATGATCGGCCCTGGTCGGCTGGCTCGATCGCACCTTAACTGCCGCGGACATCAATAAGGTTCGGCATCGGCCAGTCGCGGCCGTCCCGCATCAAAACCTGAAAGTGCCGATCTGCGAGAAGCGCGCGCCCCGTAGCCAGCCTACCGCCCAAGCGTTACTGTTGCCGATGCGATTAAATGCCAGGTAAGCGCTTGATGTGAGGCTGGCGGTATAGAGAATCACGAGATGATCAGTTGCCAGAACAACCCGGTAACCCCTCTGTGCCAATGTAGGTGAGACAACACCCCCCGGTAAATTTACTGTAGGGCAGTCTTCAGGAGATCACCGATGGCAACACGCATGAAACAGGTTCTGAGCGACGCGCCGGGGGAGGAAACGCCGGGAGCCCATAGGGCGAGCGGCGTTTCCTCCCCCGGCGCGGGCGCCGCCGCG
>NZ_CAIKKU010000590.1 GCF_903828115.1 uncultured Thiodictyon sp.
ATGAAGGAGAAGAAGGCGCGCGTCGAAGACGCCCTGCACGCCACCCGTGCCGCGGTCGAGGAAGGCATCGTCCCCGGCGGCGGTGTCGCCCTGGTGCGCGCACTCAATGCCATCCGGAACCTCAAGGGCGCCAACCACGACCAGGACGTCGGCATCGCCATCGCCTGCCGCTCCATGGAAGAGCCGTTGCGCCAGATCGTCGCCAACGCCGGTGCCGAGCCGTCCGTGGTCCTGCAGAAGGTCGCGGAAGGCACCGGCAACTACGGCTACAACGCCGCCAATGGCGAATACGGCGACCTGGTCGCCATGGGCATCCTGGACCCCACCAAGGTGACCCGTTACGCCCTGCAGAACGCCGCTTCCGTGGCGGGCCTGATGATCACCACCGAGGCCATGGTGGCCGACGAGCCCAAGTCCGACGGCCCGGCCATGGGCGGCGGCGGTGGCGACATGGGTGGGATGGGTGGAATGGGTGGAATGGGCGGCATGATGTAAAGCGCCTGGCGTCACTGGTTTGGTGACAGAAAGCCCCGCATCACGCGGGGCTTTTTTATGGGCCTAAGCCCCTGAATCCGGCTTGACGCCGCTCGCCCCGCCCATGCTACTGTGACTCCCTGGCTGATCCAGGAGACGACCATGTCCGCCAACGTCCATTTTACCGGGTCGGTCGATCGCGACCTGCTCAGGCGCGCCAAGGTGGTGGCGGCCAAGGCGGAGACCTCGGTCAACGCCCTGTTCAACGCCGAACTGCGCTATCTCGTAGAGACCTTCGAGGCCGCCGACGCCGTCGGCAATCAGAACTTCAAGGTGCTGTTGGCCTTTTCCCTGGGCCGCGTCGATGACCAAGCCGTCCTGGATGCCCTGGGGCTGGCCAGCCAGGAGGACCTGTTCCTGTTGATGGCCCAGGCGCGGCTGCCGATGCCCCGGCTCTCGGATGCCGCAACCCAGGGTATGGTAGCTGAACTGCACGCACTTTCTCTGTGAGTCGTGGACCAGATGTCCAATTTTTTTTCGAGGGCCACAAGATTGCCCGCGCCCGCGTTCTGTTGCCCGAGAATTGTCGCAAGGTCAGCACCCGGGCCAACCTGATCTACCTGGAACAGCGCGGCTGGCTTGCTTCCGCCACCGATGTCGAGCGCCGGGCGATCCGCACCGGTCGCAACTTCTCACAGTTCCGGTTCCCGCTGGGGTTATTGCAAAGCTCCATCCGCGTTCGCCAAGTACCGCCGCGGACGCATCAGTCTTCCCGGAGCGCCCATTTTGAGGCTCTGTTGACTTATAGACCAAAGATTGTAAGGATGAGCCGATCGATGCATACTTCATCCTACATGCCGACCGATGACAGCGGTAAGGCCGATTTGCTCGAACACCTCGCTGTGGCCCTGCCCAAGTTGGAAGCCCGTGTTGGGCGTCCAGCTGCAGGTCGGGCATCCCGTGATCGCATGGACCGTAGGCAACGCCCATGGTATTGATCTCTAGGTGGACCGGAATAACGGCAACGATTTCGCCTTCCTGATCATCAACCGAATGTTCCCGCTCTTTTAGGGGATACCGGAGGGGCGGGGGTCCGGAAACTTCAGATCATCAATACCGAGCCAAATACCACAGACTTTAGGAAACTACCCGCCCCCGGTAGAAGCGCGGGATGATGGTACAAGGCCATCTACGGCCTCCGCGACGAGCAATTGGGCAGTGGAGGGATGTGGTCAGTGTTACGGTTGGGGGTAGAAAGCAGGGGTTTCGCGTAGTCAGGGCCGAAGTGTATGCGAGGTATTCGACTCTAGCCCTTTTTCCAGACTCCGCTAAACAAGAAATAGCAGAGACATCAAGACTTGAGGAGAAATGCGATGACTATTTTCGATGCGGATGATTGTTGTTGGAAAGAGAGGAGATCGGGGTTAGACTTGCCGCGCGGTAAAGACGCGACTCCACCTCGTCCATATATTCGCGACCGCGCTCGTGTTATTCATTCTGCGGCTTTTCGTCGTCTTCAGGCAAAGACCCAAGTGCTTGGAATTGGGGAGGGAGACTTTCATCGCACCAGGCTCACCCATTCGATGGAAGTCGCTCAGATAGCCCGCGGAATCGTCTTTACACTCAAGCAGGGATTCGAGGAAAACAATCACCCTGCAAGCAAATGGCTTCCAGGCCAGAACCTTATAGAGACAATTTCACTTTCGCATGATTTTGGACATCCACCGTTTGGGCATGGGGGTGAGGTAGCACTTAATTTCACAATGAGAAATCATGGAGGATTTGAGGGAAACGGCCAAACGCTGCGACTATTGTCCCGTTTGGAAGCCCATACCGACGATTACGGACTGGACCCAACGCGTCGAGTTCTTCTTGGGATTCTAAAATACCCGGTCAATTATTCTCGGATCGTTCGCCGAACGGCACCTGAAGCACCAAGAGACTTGCGCTGGGTTAAGCGAGATGATTGGAAGCCACCGAAGTGCTATTTGGCAACAGAAGACGATGTGGTCACATGGATATTTGAACCTTTTGGATCTTCTGATCGCGATATGATCCGCCAACTTAAGGATGAACCATGTGATGACAAACATGGCAAGTCCAAGTATCATGCGCTTGATGCTGGCATAATGGAGCTTGCGGACGATATCGCATATGGGATTCATGATCTCGAAGACGCAATTGTACTCCGAATGATCTCTTCGCATGACTGGGATGCGATCTTTAGCAAGATTGACGACACATGGGCTCAAGAGTTCAAAATAACTCGATCGACTTCGGAAAATCTTTTTTCCGGATCTGGCTCTGCCCGAAAAAGGGCTATTGGGCTCTTGGTTAACGCGCTAATTTGTTCCGTTGAAATACGTGAACTTTCGGAGTTTGAACATCCACTGCTTAAGTATCAAGCAAGCCTAACAGAATCCGCGGAAAAATTCTTAAGACAAGCCAAGAGCCTTGTAAAAAATAAAGTAGTAAATACTCCAGAAGTTCAAACGCTTGAGTATCGGGGGCAACAACTAATAACGAGCTTATTTGAAGCATTCGCATCTGACCCCGCAAGATTACTAAAAGAGACCTTTCGGCAGAAACATCAAGATTCAAAGAGCTTAGAGGAAAAAAACCGCGTAATATGCGACTTCATCGCTGGAATGACGGACGAATACGCAACACGAATGTACGAACGACTTTTTGTCCCCAGGAGGGGCCAATTCTCCGATCGACTTTAACCAGTGAGCAGGTCGGGTTAGGCACGCGGACGGAGCCCTATTGCTAAAATCGGCGATGTCAGACGCGCCGTAAACCGTCATCCCGCACGCGAATTGGGAGTAAGGACGCGGGGTCGGATACTTGGCCTGGTTCCAGATTGCAACCTGCGAGTAAGCAGGCAGCATGCGGTCCATGCTCAAACGGCATCAATCGCGAACGCTGCGGTTCATTCGTCACTGCGTCCTGCGGACTCCCCTCAGGCCGCCAGTTCGATGCGAATATGCCGCCCCAACGCCTTGGCGGCCTTCTCCAGCGTCAGCAGGGTCACGGAGGTATTGTCCGGGTCCAATAAGCGATCCAGGGCACTGCGGCTGGTGCCCATGCGCCGCGCCAGGTCGGCCTTGGTCAACTGCTGTTGCGCCATTTCCTGCTCCAGCCGGAAGGCGATGACGCGCTTGATGGCGATGGCTTCGGATCGTGCAAGCAGTTGTTCCTCGTCAAGAAAGGAATCGAGGCTGCTACCCATGTGCTCGTTCATTGATGCACCGTTTGTTCACGGGGCAAGGGCCGCTCGGCGGCGCCTGGCCAAGTCAAGGTCACTTGCTGGGGTCTTCTGGGATTTCTTGATGAATCCATGCAGCAGAACCAGGCGGCGGTCGGACACGGTAAAGATGATGCGTGCGATTCGCTGATCCAGTCGCGAACGCACCTCCCACAACCCCGGTTCGAGCTTGCGGACGACCGGCATTCCGACCGGCCAACCAAACTGGACGGTCTTCAGGTCCGCACCGATGGCCCCCTTGTCGTTCCTCGATAAGCTCTTGAGCCAATCACGTACGGGCTCGGTGCCGGAGTCGGCCCGGAAAAAGACGACATCAAGGATCGGCTCAGGCGGCATGGCGGCTAGCGTACCATTTTTGGTGCCGCGTGTAACCGAAGGTTGATTTTCCCTGCCGTCGCTCCATCTTCGACCCCCACATGAACCCCGCCATCCAACTCACCCTGAACCAGGCCTTCGAGTTCCTGCTGAACGTCGCCGTGGTGCGCCCGGTGTTCCTCTGGGGCGCCCCGGGCATCGGCAAGACCGCCCTGGTCAACCGCTTCGCCAATGAGTTGGGACTGGAGTGCGTGTCGCTGTTGGGCAGCCAACTGGCCCCGGAGGACTTGCTGGGGGTACCGCAGATCGACGGCGATTGTTCGCGCTTTTTCCCGCCCGCCAACATCGTGCGCCGGGAGCCGTTCGTGCTGTTCCTGGATGAACTCAACGCCGCCAGCCATGAGATCCAGAAGGCCTTTTATTCACTCATCCTGGATCAACGGGTGGGCGAGTATCGGTTGCCGAAAGGCACCCTGGTGATCGGGGCCGGCAACCGCGCCAAGGACGCGGCCATCGTCAAGCCCATGCCATCGGCACTGATCAACCGCCTGGCCCATATCCATTTGCGTGCGGATCATCGGCAGTGGCTGGACTGGGCGGTGAATCAGGGCGGGATTCATCCCTGGGTGGTCGAGTACCTCCAACTGCGCCCGGACCATCTGTGGAGCGAGCCGCCGAAGCATGAGGAGCCGTTTTCCACGCCGCGCTCCTGGCACATGCTGTCCGATGCCCTGTATTCATTCAGCGGCACAATTGACAACACCTTGCTGGAGGCCTTGGCCTTCGGCCTGCTCAGTCCGCCCCACGCTGGCCAGTTCAAGGGTTTTCTGAAGCAGATCCAGCAAAAGCATACCCTCGCCGCCATCCTCAAGGGCGATGCGCATTGGCCGGATGCGCCCGCCGATCGCGACATCCTGTATTTTCTGGCGCAGTCGCTGCGCGGACTGCTGCGCAAGGAGTTGCCGGAAGACGAGGCCAACCTGCGTAGTGAACACCAGCAATTGGCGATGCGCGCCAAGGACCGGCTCAAGGAGTTGGCCCGCATCAGCGTGGAGATTGCCCAGTCGGTGCTGGCGCAGGACGACGAGGGGCGACGCCTGCCGACCTGGTTCCTGGTGGAGGTGGCCCGCGACCTGCCGCGCCTGGCCGGACACGACAAGGCCTGAGCCATGGCGCGCCCGCGACGCCCGGACCCGGCGCAGGAGGCCCGCGAGGCTGGACTCGCCCTGCTGCGGGAGAAGGCGGTGCTGTTGCCCTTGCTCGGGGAGGTCCACTTCATTCCTGACAAGCCGCACCAGTTCGTCGCTGACCAGGGATGGCTGGCCGTCACGCCCAAGGGGTCGGTCTATCTGCATCCGACCCGCCGTGCCTCACCCGATGAATGGGCGCGGGTGATCGGGATCGGCGTTGCTTGTCTGGGCTTCAATATGGTGCGCGGGCGTGCGCCGCAGGACCTCTGGGAGACCGCCTGCCTGCTCAGTGCCGAGCGGTTTTGCGATGAATTGAAGCTGGGGCAACTGCCGGAGGTTTTGTGGCATGGGCTGGTCGCGGTTCCGGCCGGGGGCGAGGATGCCTTGTTCCGGCGGTGGTGCGCCGACGGGATCGATCCGATCCTGGCGCAATGGCATCGATGGTGGTGCGGGGGCCGTCCGCTGTTTGTGTGGCTCGACGGCAAGGGCGTTGACCGTTGGCGCAGGCCGCCGGACTGGCCCGCCTTGCTGGCGGAGGGCATTGCCCAAGGGGTGGGCCGCGCCTTGCGGGTGGTGGCGGGCCGGGAGAGCGCCGCCGGCCATGTCACCCCGGCCGACAGCCCGGCCCAGCGGGCCAGGCGCCGGCTGATGGACAGCTATCCATTGCTCGGTGCCCTGGCCGCCGGTTTCGACCTGGAGGAGGGTTTGGCGCAGTGCCGACAGTATGATATCCAGGTGGCTGCCATCGATGTCGGGGCGCGGACGATCTGGATGAACCCGACGGCGCGGCTGACCGATGCGCAGGCGCTCTTCGTCTTCGCCCATGAACTGCTCCATGCCGGGTTGAACCATGGTTCCCGGCGGCGCGGGCGCGATCCCTTGCTGTGGAATGTCGCCTGCGATTTCCTCATCAACGCCTGGCTGATCGACATGGGCGTCGGTACCGCGCCCGCGTTGGGCCTGTTGCACGATCCGACCCTGGCCGCGCACAGCGCGGAGGAGGTCTACGACCTGCTGGCGCGCAATCTGCGCCGCGCGCGCAAGCTCATCACGCTGCGCGGCCCCGGCCAGCCGGATATGTTAGGCGAGGCCCGGGACGGCCCCTTTGTGGACGCCGAGGAATACTGCCGCCGCGCCTTGGCGCAAGGGCTCGAACGCTGGCTCTTCGGCGGCGGGCGCGGCACCATTCCGGCGGGGCTGATCGAGGAGATCCGCAGCCTCAGCCAGCCGCCGATCCCCTGGGACGTGCGGCTGGCGGAATGGTTCGACGAGCGTTTCCCGCCGCCCGAACTGCGCCGCAGCTACGCCCGGCCCTCGCGCCGCCAGTCAGCCACCCCGGGCATCCCGCGCCCGTCCCCGCTGAAACCGCCGGAAGAGGAGCGCAAGAGCCGGGTGTTCGGCGTGGTGCTGGACACCTCGGGGTCGATGCCGCCGCAATTGCTGGGCAAGGCACTGGGCGCCATCGCCAGCTACAGTCTCGCGCATGACGTGTATGCGGTGCGCCTGGTGTGCTGCGATGCCGCCGCCTATGACAGCGGTTGGGTGGAGCCGGAACGCCTGCTGGAACGGTTCACGCTCAAGGGCCGGGGCGGCACGGTACTGCAACCAGGGGTGGATTGCCTGCACCGCCTTGCCCAGCGGGGGGAATTCCCGCGGCATGGCCCGCTGTTGTTGATTACGGATGGCGAGTGCGAGGACGCGCTTGAGATTACCTTTGACCACGCCTTTCTGCTGCCCGAAGGCCGACGCCTGCCGTTTGCGCCTGGCGGGGAGGTCTTTGCAGTGAAGTGATAAGCCCCCTCGTTCCCAGGCTCTGCGACTCACTGCCGCTAAGTTAGGCCGCAACGGCTACTGGGAGCGCCGCACCCCAGTGCGGCGCGGCCTCGGTTCAACCCACACCGGCGGGGTGATCTGCGAGATCGCGCCGCACTGGGGTGCGG
>NZ_CAIKKU010000591.1 GCF_903828115.1 uncultured Thiodictyon sp.
CCGGCAGTTGAACGCCATCAAGCGCGAGCAATTCCCCTGGATGCTCGAAGTAACCAAGTGCGCGCCCCAGCAAGCCATTATGCAGTTGGGCGAGGCCTTCAAGAACTTCTTTGCCGGGCGCGCCAAATACCCACGTTTCCACAAAAAAGGTCGCAACGACAGCTTTGCCCTGGACAATGGGCACTTCGTTCTCGACGGTTCGCGTATCCGCCTCCCCCATCTGGGCTGGGTGCGGATACGCGAGACGTTGCGCTTTACCGGCAAGATTGTCTCGGCAACGATTTCTCGCACGGCGGACCGCTGGTTTGTCGCCGTCGTCGTGGACACCGATCAGATCCTCACCCGTTCCGCCGAAAACCAAGGCGTCGTGGGTGTCGATCTGGGTGTCACGCGGCTTGCTACCCTTTCCAACGGTGAGCAAGTCAGCGGCCCCAAGGCCCACAAGGCGGAATTGAAACGCATGGAGCGGCTCAACCGAAGCCTCTCGCGAAAGGTGAAATTCTCCCGCAACTGGCGTAAAACCAAGGCCAAGCTGGCCCGCCTTCATGCCCGCATCGCCAACGTGCGCCTGAATGCCATGCACACGCTCACATCTGATCTGGCGCGGCGCTTTCATACCATCGGCATCGAAGACCTGAACGTCCGCGGCATGGTGCAGAATCGGCACCTGGCGCGCGCCGTCTCGGACATGAGCTTCTTCGAGTTCCGGCGCCAACTGGAGTACAAGAGCGCGCTGCGCGGCGGGCGCGTGGTGGTCGCGGATCGCTGGTATCCGAGCAGCAAGACGTGCTCGGGATGCGCTCATCAGATTGACTCACTGCCGCTAGCGGTGCGACAGTGGGACTGTCCGGCCTGTGGCTCCAGCCACGACCGGGACTTGAATGCGGCGATTAACCTCGCCCATTACGCCGCGAGTTCCGCGGTGTCTGCCTGTGGAGGGGAAGGCGCTGGTGCGGGCCGCAAGGTACGCACGAAACCGGCCCCGGTGAAGCAGGAAGTCAACTTTGTTCATGTTTGCGCATGAATGTGTCAGTTTGACAGAACGGTAACACCCGCCCTGGTCCCATCGCCCCCCTCGCCCATGCTGGTAGGATGGCGTACTGCCCCCCAACCTGAAGGAGAGCCCCATGCATCCACTGTCCCGTCGGCTCGCCGCCCTGGTCCTTCTGAGTGCCCTGCCGCTGGCCCCAACGCCAGCCCAGGCCGACACCCTGGAGGACGTCAAGGCGCGCGGTGTGCTGCGCTGCGCCGTCAATGGCACCATTCCCGGCCTCTCCTTCAAGGATGCGCAGGACCACTGGAGCGGGATCGACGTGGACTTCTGTCGGGCGGTGGCCGCGGCGGTGCTCGGCCGCGCGGACAAGGTGGAACTGGTGCCCACCCCCAGCGGCAGCCGCTTCGATGCGCTGCGCCAGGGAAAAGCGGACCTGCTCGCGCGCAACACCAGTTGGACCCTCTCGCGGGACCTCGATCCGGAGCTCACGTTCGTCGGCGTCCTCCACCACGACGGCCAGGGCTTCATGGTCCGCCGGGACACCAGCACCCTGAGCGCGCGTGAGCTGTCGAAGAAGCCGGTGTGCGCCGCCGGCATCAGCGGCCCGCAGAACGCGCGCACCTATTTCACACGTAATCGCATGGAGTTGGACCTCAAGGAGTTCCCCGATACCCCAACGGCGACCAAGGCCTACCTGGCCGGCACCTGCTACGCCCTGACCGCGGACCTCTCCCAGCTCTACGCCATGCGCGCCGAACTGGCGGGCGAGGACGCCCATCGCATCCTGCCGGAGATGATCTCCAAGGAGCCCCTGGCACCGGTGGTGCGCACCGGCGACGGCCGCTGGTTCGACATCGTGCGCTGGACCCTCTTCACCCTGATCAACGCCGAAGAGGCCGGAATCGACTCCGGCAATGTCGATACGGCGCGCGCGCGGGCCCATGCCGACGACATTCAACTCCTGTTGGACGTGGACGGTCAGACCGGCAAGCTGCTCGGGCTCGACCGCGGCTGGAGCTACCGCATCATCGACCAGGTGGGCAACTACGCGGAGGTCTTCGAGCGCAACCTGGGGGCGGGGTCACCGCTCAAGATCGAGCGCGGCGCCAATGCGCTGTGGCGCGATGGCGGCGTACTTTATGCCCCTCCCGTTCGTTAAGAAAGTTGCGACTGCCTAAGCGCCATTTTCGCTGTCGTTGTCGTTGTCGTTGTCGTAATCGTGCTTATCGTAGCGCCCCGGATTCTCTCGCACCCCAAAGTGCATCGCTTCTCCGA
>NZ_CAIKKU010000592.1 GCF_903828115.1 uncultured Thiodictyon sp.
AGAAAGCGAGTCCTGAGTGGGTACTGGACGCGGACATCGCCGGATGCTTCGATCAGGCATCTTGATGCTCCTGTGAAAAACGCACACGGTTGAGCTGACCTTCACGCAGTTGGTGCAGTTGCTCGAGCGTACTGGGGTTGTCGGGAAAAAGGTAGAGTCTGGTGACTGGATCAGGCGCCAGTTCAATGGTGCCATTGTGCAGACGATCATAGAGCCAGTGGCGTGGGACGGCGAGCCGCTCGGCCACTTGCGGCACGGTCAGATAGCCCACGATGCGGCGCGGATGGGATTGATGGCGTGTCTGCAGACAGCCGTGGCGCAGTCGGATCGTCTTGACGGTACTGGGCAGGACGGTCGTGCCCATGGGTGAGCGAAAACCTTCGCGCGTGAGCATCTCGGCCATCTCCGCGTCGTCTCGCCCCTCAGCGAAGAGGGCCAAAATGCGCTCGGTCATGGCCGTGCCCTGCGCGTACTCGGCCAAGGATCCCACGGGCAGCGGGATATCGAGGGTGGTGACCTGCTCGCCTTTCCAGACGAGGCGCAGATGCACCTGATCGGACGCGGTGCGCTGCAGCACGACCTTGTCGATGAGGCAGCGTAGAAAGGCCTTTTGCTGCTCGCGGGCGAGCTGATCCCACACGGTGGGCAGCTGTTGACCGAGCGTGGTGAAGGCCGCCTTCAGCTGGGGGTCGAGCGTCTCGCTCGCGCCCGTGCAGGACGTCTCCTGCGCGAGCGCCTGCTCGGCGTCGCGCACCTCGCGCAGGGCCTGCTCCCAGCGGCTCTCGAGCTCGGCGGCGACCAAGCGGTTGTCCGGATCGACCTGCAGGAACTGCCGCTCGGCGAGTGCGAGCTGATAGCGCAGACGCTGCAGTTGCTGCGCCCGAGCCTGCTGTAGCGCCTGTTGGGTGCGGTGGCGCTCGGCCATGGCGGCCGTATAGGCATCGAACTCGACCGGGGCGAGCGCGGCGAAGAAAGCGGCGATGACCGCCTCATCGATGGGGTTAGCCGGGATGTACTGGCAGACTGACTCGCGAAACTGCTGCCGCAGATAGTTGCAGAGGTAATGGGCGCCGCCCTTGTATTGGATGACCATCTTGTGGCCGCACACCCCGCAGTAGACCAGGCCCTGGAGTAAGGCCTGACCCGGACGCGGGATGCCGCGGGTCTTGTTGCGATCGTACTCGGCGTAGTTGTCTTGCAGCATGGCCTGAATGCGCTCGAAGGTGTCCCAGGAAATATAGGATGGGTATTTGTCTTTCACGCAGACCTTCCATTCGTTGATCGGCAGGCGGCGTTGACGGGCGTGCTGGGGGCCAGGGCCGCTGCGCTCAGTGCGCGTGCGCCCGTAGACGAAGGCCCCGGCATAGGCCGGATTGCGCAGGATGGCGACGACCGACGCCACACTCGGGCGGCGCCAGGTGATGTCACCAAAGCGATCACGGCGCGGCAAGGTCAAGGCTTGCTCGCGCAGCACGCGCACCACCTGCGCGGCCGAGTGCTGCGTGAGAAACGTCTCGAACACCAGCGCCACGCGCGCCTGCACCTCGCGGTTGGGGTCCTTGACCACCGTGCCCTGGGGCTCGCGCACCAGGCCGACCGGAAGGGTTAGAGCCAGCTCACCGCGCTCGGCCTTGTTGAGCAAGCCCGCCGTAAGGCGCAGGCGAATGGTATGCAGCTCCAGCTCCGAGATCTGGCCCTTGAGCCCAAGCAGCAGGCGCCCATTGGGTGTGCCGGGATCATAGAGACCGTCGCGCTCGCCAATGAGACACTGCTTGTAGCCACAGAGATCCAGCAGCGGATACCAGTCGGAGCAGTTACGCGAGAGGCGGGTCACATCGATCGAGAGGATGAGGCCCACCTGCCCAAGCGTGACTTGGCTGAGAAGCTCCTTGAACCCTTCGCGATGCTGAGCGCTGGCGGCTGTAAGTCCCAGATCGCTGTCGATGACCTGGATGTCCGCCTCATGCCAGCCCAGCTCCAAGGCGCGTGAGCGCAGGGCATACTGCAGGCGCAAGCTCTCCTGGTTGGTCAGCACCTGATGGGGGCTGGACTGGCGAATATAGATGACGGCCCGACGCGCCAGATGACTCGGGGTGATCAGTTCGTGCGGCATGAAGGATCTCCTGAGCGACGGCGGTCAAGTCGGCGAGGATGCGGTGTTGGCACTCGGCACTGAGGCTGTGCCAGAGGAGGTCGGGGGCGATGGGCATAAGCGTAACCGTTCGGCAAGCGTGACCAGCTCGGTCAGCGCCTGTACGGTCAGCTTCGCGGGCGGGCGGCGCTCGGACAGAACCCGATCGGTGGCCACGAGGGGCAGGCGTAGAAAGACACCCTCTCGATAGACCACCAGCACATAGGTTTGTCCGCCGACGGGCGCCAAACGGCGCAAGAGTGTGAACCGGCGCCCAAAAAGCGGGTGGGTTGGATCGGTGACCTCGACTTCGGGCAGCGGCTCAGCGGCTGGGTTGTTGACGGGGGTATCGAGGTAGGGGATCGTTCGACCACCTCTCGCATGCCCACTTAATGCGCTTCCTGGAACATCGCATCGCCGATCCCAACTTCCTGCGGATCGTGCGGCGCTTCCTGAAGGCCGGCATCATGGAAGACGGCGCGTTTACCGCGAGCGACGCAGGCGCCCCGCAAGGGGGGCTGGTCTCGCCCGTGCTGAGCAATATCTATCTGCATTACGTGCTCGACCTCTGGTTCGAGAAACGGTTTGCGGTGAGCTGCGCGGGCAACGCCTACCTG
>NZ_CAIKKU010000593.1 GCF_903828115.1 uncultured Thiodictyon sp.
CCCGCGCGGCGGCGCGCCGACGGCCGCGCCAGCCGCACCAGCCACGCCGGCGGCCGTCTTCGACCCCGCCCCGGGGTCCATGATCGACACCGCTTGGGGCTTCAACCCCGGCGCCGAACGCTACACCATCGCACTGTATCGCCCCAACTACCTGCAGGTCGCACGCTATTCCGACCGACCGAACAAGGTGCCGTTCCAGGCGCTGTTCAATGCGGCACAGACGCCGAACGCGCAGTTGGACCCGACCGAGGCACGGTTCCAGTTCAGCTTCAAGGCGCGCCTGTGGGCGACCGACGATCGCCGCTTCGGGGTCTGGGCGGCCTATACCCAACAGAGCCAGTGGCAGGTCTACAACACCGACCTCTCACGCCCCTTCCGCGAGAACAACTATATGCCCGAGGTGCTGGTGAGCATGCGGCCCGATTATGCCTTCGGCGGCTTCCACTGGCGGTTGTTCAATATCGGATACAACCACCAATCCAACGGCCGCGCCGACCCTATCTCGCGCAGTTGGGACCGCATTGTCGCCGAGTGCGGGGTCGAGCGGGGCGCTTTCGCACTCTTGGTCCGGCCCTGGTATCCCCTCAAGAAAGACCAAAACAAGGACGACAATCAGGATATTACCGACTATTACGGCTATGGCGACGTCACGGCCATCTACAAGTGGCACGGCAACAGCTTCACCCTCATGGCCCGCGGCAATCTCGCGACCGGCAAGGGCGCAGCCCAGTTCACCTGGACCTCACCGCCCATCCTCGGCCCTTTGCGCGGTTACCTCCAGGCCTTCACCGGTTACGGCGACAGCCTGATCGATTACAACTGGAATCAGAACGCGATCGGTATCGGGGTCGCCTTGAACGACCTGCTCTAGCGTGCATTGCGCAGCGTCGTCGTTCTGTTCGGTAACGCACCAAAGCGACAGGTTTAGGTCGCCTCTGTACCCTGTCGGACTGTGGGGCGAGCAGCCGGTTGAGCGGACCCGCGGGGCGGCGGCACCAGCGCCGCTCGAGCCGGCCGTTGCGGGTCAGGGGCACGGCGGGAAAAGGGCAGGGGGCCTGGTAATCATTGGTACGATTGCGCAAAGCGCTGCATAATCCTGCCAATGATCTTCATCCCCCCACCCCAGACAGCTGCACCGGGCGACTATCGGCTGGTCGTCTTCGATTTCGACGGCACCCTGGCCGATAGCTTCGATTGGTTCGTCCGGGCTCTGAACGAGCTCGCACCGCGCTATCGCTGCCGGCCGATCGCGCCCGGCGAGCGTGACCGGCTGCGCGAACTGCCCGCGCGCGCGGTCTTGCGCCAACTGGGCGTGACCTGGTGGAAACTGCCGGCGCTCGCCCAGGCGCTGCGTCGGCGCATGACCGACGACCTGGACGGCCTGCGGCTCTTCCCCGGGGTCGAATCCATGCTGCGCGAACTCGAGGAGGCCGGTCTGGTGCTGGGGATCGCAAGCTCCAACGCGGAGCGCAACGTGCGCCGGCTGCTGGGAGCGGAGAATCTGCGGCGGGTCCGCTATCTGCAATGCGGCGCGGCGATCCACGGCAAACGGGCGCGGCTGCGGCGCATCCTGAGCGCCGCCCGGGTCGCGCCCGCGGCTGCGATCTACATCGGCGACGAGATCCGCGATATCGAGGCCGCGCGCGGTCTGGGGATGGCCGCCGGCGTGGTCCTCTGGGGCTATAACAGTGCGTCGGCATTGCGCGGGCATCGGCCGGACCGAATTTTCGCGTCCATGGACGAGATCGGGCGCGAACTGAGATCAAGCCGCGGCATATAAATTCCACGCGGTGCGCCGGTCGCGCGGCTCGCGGGCGCGGGGCGGGACTTGGCCGGCGCCGTGCTGATCGGTGCGGGCCTGGCGCACCTGGTCGAGGCTCGGTCAGCCCGCAGCGGTGGCCGCTTGCTCGCCCTGAGCCTGCGGAGCGGTCCGCCGGTAACCGGGTCAGATAGGCTGCGGCCGTCGCTGATCGGCCGACGTTTGTGGGCCGCGACACCTGGCCGAGGCACAAAAAAAGGCGGCTCGCGCCGCCTTGTCCAGCTCCACGCAGTCCACGCTTACCCGCCCGCGCCGCCCAGGGCATAGGGGATGAGGGGCACCAGGGTGATGGCAACGGCCATCCACAGGGCCCGGTTGGTCTTGGAACGCAGTGTCTCGTCGCTCATGGCAGTCACCTCAAATCAGATGGTTGTACCCTGTCTCTTGTCTGTGTATCAAGCTGAACAGTGGTTTAGGGCATGACCGGGGGGAGGATCAGCGCTCCGAAACCTTGTCCGCCGCCCTACGATTCCTATCATGGGTTCTTCTGGATCGAAACCTAGCGCCGACCGCCCTCAACCGACCAGCGTTCATTGAACGGCCCCCATGTGCAGAGTGATTGGACGCGCTGCAGCGTCCGGACTTCAACCCTACGCTGGGGCCTAGGAACGAGTTCAGTTGCCGCGGGGCGGGCAGGCGTGACCGATGCAACGCCGAACCTCTGCGCTAATTGGATCGACGTAGAGCTTCGCGCGGCCACGGTCGGGGCGAACCTGCACTTCCCATTGTGGGTCGTCGTATTCGAGCTCCGTGATAACGCCGAGCGTGCGCTCCTCGATCGCGCGCGCAATTTGTGAAGCGCTGTTCCCGTTGGACGGCGGCAGGGTGTCTGAGGTGTCTTCCGGGCTCGAACGCCGCTCCGCGCCTGTCTGCGGATCCACGTCGATCTGACGGCACTGCCGACCACCTGCCTCGCAGGCGAGGATCTCCCAAGATCCACTGCTGAAATCGGTGCTGAATACCACCTCGCCCGCGCGCTGCTCGATCCCTTGCAGTGAAACAAAAATATCGTTCCTTGACCCCGGCGTTCCACCTCGCGCCACAATGCCCAAGGCCCGCGACGAGGGGTAGGGGCCAGGTGCGGCAGTCATCCGGCCGGTCGCGCAGGTCGCGAGCCCCGTAACCTCACTTCACAAAGCGTAATGATCGCGACCTGTTGCATCCGAATAACTTATAGTTTACCGTTCACGGTATTTACCACCTGCCGCGCGTTCTTCTGCAATGTTCAATCGGCTCCGACTCACCCCGCCCCGGCCCGTCATGCGGCTGGCCTTCCTAGGCCTTTGCGGGTGCCTCGCCCTGATCGCGGGGATGCCCTTGCTGCTGACGGGTTGCGCGGCGACCCTGCAGGCATCGATCGGCGACCGCACGGCGATCTGCGTCTTCTTAGGCCCGGTCTGCCATAAACTTACCCCAGGCGGAGCGGGCCAGAGTTATCTGCGCTATGTCAACTCCGGGGCCCGCTGGAGTCAGTACCGCAAGGTCATCGTCGACCCGGTGATCATCGTCTCCAGCGCCGAATCACAGATCTCCCCGGCGGCTGCGCAGCAGCTCGCGAACTCCTTCGATGCGGTGTTGAAGGAGAAGCTGGGTACCAGGTTCCAACTCACCGATCGGCCAGGCGCCGGTGTCATGAGGATACAGGTCGCACTGACCGATGCCCGAGCGGCGACCCCGGGGCTGCGGACTATTACCATGGCAGTGCCCCAAGCGCGCACACTCAGTACCGTCGGCTACCTGGCGACCGGCAGCTTTCCCTTCGTGGGCGCGGCCGAGGGCGCGGCGAAGGTGGTGGACTCCCGGAGCGGCGAACTGCTTGCAGCGTTGGCGGACCGCCAAGTTGGCGGCGGCCATATCAAGGCCGCCGCGCAATGGACCCTGGGCGACGCCGAGAATGCGATCAACCTGTGGGCAGAACGCGCGGCGAACCAACTCTATGCTTGGACCTCGGGCGCCCAGACTCCGCGCTGAGGTACGGGTCGCGTCCCTGCGGTGACCAAGCGCATCGGCGAATGATGCTCAGCCTGGCTCGCTGCAACCACATTGCGGCAGCCGTGGCACGCCACCCGGAGGCGGTGCCGCCGGTGGCGGGAAGCTACCTGGGCCGGCCCGATCAGCACCCATCGCTGAGCGTGGCGGTACCTGTCAGTGCGCTCCCGGCCTGAGGGCAAGCCGCGCCGCGTCGCCACCATCGGGCGGACCTTTCTCCACCTGCTCCGCGAACCCGATCTGTGCGGCGGCATCTACCATGTGCTGGATCTCTTCGCCCTGCAGGCGCCGCGCTATCTGCGCCTCATCGTCGACGAGATCGACCGCCATGGGACCACTATCGACAAGGTACGGGCCGGTTACGTCCTCGCCGAGCGTCTCGATTTGACCCATCCAGCCTTCGCGGTCCGGCGGACCTTCGCCCAACGGGGCGGTTCCCGGAAACGCTACGCCCAGGCCGGCTACAGCCCGCGGTTCTCCGAGACCTGGTGTCTGTCCATCAACTTCGAGGAGGCCGAGGCGGCGTGAGTGGAGAAGATCGCGGAGAAGCTTCGGGCGCTCCTGCAACAGGAAGTTCGTAACCGAGTCCGACGCCAGGACATCTACGACCTGCACTACCTGCTGAGCGAACACCCGCTCCCCAACGAGCCGCCGACCCGGGCGAGGATTCTGGAGCGCCTGATCGCGAAGGCGTGGGCGCGGGATCTTGAGGTCAGCTCCGGCGCCATGGCCAACCCGGAGATCATCCGCCGCTCGCGGGCCGAGTACAAAAACCGCGCCCACCGCAGACTGCCGCCCTTGCGCCTGACCTGCCCCAGGACGCCCCTTTGCACGCGGAGAACATCGTGTCCGGCCATCTCGAACTCACCGTGAAGTTTTCCCAGCTACCGACGCCCGTCCAGGTGCAGGCCGGGCTGAAGATCGGCATCCAGACCGACCGCGCCCTGTTGCGGTCATCGGCCGTCAACTGTTTGTAACCAGTTTCCATGTGCTAACCCCCTCCCAACAGGATATGTGTGGGTGTTGCACTTCAATTTTGAGCCCGCCCCATCTTGGTACGGGGCTGTGGCTTGTGGAGTTACCACCTGCGCATCGGCGCGGTGTAGACACCGGCCGCGGTCTTATCCCAACACCAGGTCGAGTCGATTGATCCCACCCTCACGCCGATAGGCCAGGGACTTCGCCATGGTCTTCACCATGTGCAGGCCCAGGCCCCCGATCGGACGCTCTTCAGTCGCGGCCTCCAGATCGGGCACCGGCGCATCGAGCAGCGGGTTGAACGGCTGACCGTCATCCTCGATGACCATCGTGGTGGGTGGTCCGATCCGCAAGACCACGCGGATGTAATGCACCTCATCGTCTGAATAACCATATTTGATCGTGTTGGTGACCAATTCCTCGAGCACCAGTCGGGCGACATAGGGCAATGCCTGGGGGGGGGCGGCGGTCGCGAGGAATCCCTCCAGCTGGTCGAGTGCATTCGCCAGGCCCTCTTGGTGATTTGCGATTTCCAGCCGCAGACAGCCTTCCCCATCCGGGGGGGCGTCCGGGGCACTGGTCGCCAGGCGTCTGAACATCAGCATGGTGATGTCGTCGGATTGCTCCGCCCCGGCGGCGTGGGTGCGGATATCCCCGGCCAGGACGCCGATACAGTCCTCGCAATTGAGCGCGGGCGCGCCCTCCATCCGGGATGCCAGCCGTTTTTCACCGTACAGCCGATCCTCGGGGTCCATGGCCTCGGTCACGCCGTCGGTATACAGCAACAGGGCGTCACCCGCGGCCAAGGTCAAATGGCCGGTCTCATACACAGCCCCCGGCATAATGGCCGCCGCGGCCCCGTGGGGGTTCGCGATCCATTCCATCCGTCCGTCTAAA
>NZ_CAIKKU010000594.1 GCF_903828115.1 uncultured Thiodictyon sp.
GCCGTCAGCACGGTGGAGATCCTCCAGGAGTTGATCAACCTGGCACGCGACATCCGCGAGGCGCGCCTGCGGGGCGAAGCCGAGGGCCTGTCGTTGGATGAGATCGCCTTCTATGACGCCCTGGCCGAGAACCAGAGCGCCGTCGAGGTCATGGGCAACGACACGCTCAAGGTCATCGCCCACGAACTGCTGACCAGCCTGCGGGGCAGTGTCACCGTGGACTGGTCCCACCGCGAGAACGCCCGCGCCCGGATGCGCATCCTCGTCAAGCGCATCTTACGCAAATACGGCTACCCTCCGGACCTGGAGAGTGCTGCCGTGCAGACCGTCCTGGCCCAGGCCGAGGCCCTGTCGGCGCAGTGGGCGGCCTGAGGCGAGAACCCTGTCGTGGCGAGTTGGGACCATGACGGGCGCGAAATCAAACTCACCGATGGTTCCTATGGAACATGAAAGGTCCTCGTGGGAGCGGCCTCCGGCCGCGATGCGGCGCCGCGGCAACCTTCGACGCTGGGACAATTTGCGCGGCCCCGTCGCGGCCGGAGGCCGCTCCCACAGCGTCGCTGCGCGACTTTCATGGCAAAAGAAAGGCGGCTCACGCCGCCTTGTTCAGTTCCACACAGTCCGCGCTCACCCGCCCGCGCCACCCAGGGCAGAGGGGATGAGGGAAACCAGGGTGATGGCAACCGCCATCCACCGGGCGGTATTGGTCTTGGAGCGCAGCGTTTCGCCACTCATGCCGCGAGCACGAGATGGAAGACCGAGGTATCGATCTGCACCAGTTGCCGCAGCCGCTCGTCGATGACGATGGAGACGCGGTCGCCGTAGCGGCGCAGTTGGCGCAGCAGGCGCTCCAGGTGGCGGCCCTCGGC
Source organism: uncultured Thiodictyon sp. (assembly GCF_903828115.1). Lineage (GTDB taxonomy): Bacteria > Pseudomonadota > Gammaproteobacteria > Chromatiales > Chromatiaceae > Thiodictyon. The sequence goes on from NZ_CAIKKU010000594.1 coordinate 870, forward strand.
CTCGCGCAGGGCCTCGATGCGCAGGGTCACGGTCATCGGCGTGCGGGCGAGCAGCCGCTTGAGCGGACGCGCGGTGCGGCGGAAGAAGCGCCGGTCGAGCACGCCGCTGAGGGTCAGGGACACGGCGGGAATGGGGCCGGCGGCGACGTGCAGCGCGGCGCGGCCGGCCGCCGCGTAGCGCTCGACGGCCGCGCGCACGGTCGCGAGGCAGCGCTCCGCGGCGCCGCTCTCCAGCGGTACCGCGAGCCGGCGGCGCGCGAAGTCGGCCATCGCGAGGCCAGTGATCCAGTCCGAGAGCACCCAGGCGAGGTTGGTCGGCGCGAGCCAGGGCAGCGAGCGCGCGAAGGCGGCCCAGCGCCGCGGGCCGCCGGGGAGGATGCCGCGCCCGAGCAGGCGCCAGACGATGACCAGGGTCTCGCGGACGCCGAACGAGCCGCTGTAGGCGGGGTTGCGCAGGTGCCGGCGCTTGGTGCGGATGCGCCCGGCGATGGCGGTGTCGGCGAGCAGCTCGCGGTACAGGCCCTCGTAGCGCGTCACCATCGCGTCGTAGTCCATGTTCTGCGGGACCACGTTGGTCCCGGACAGCGTGTTGTCGCCGTCCTGGCCGACCTCGCGCAGGCGCCCCGCGCGCTCCAGGCGTTCATAGAGCGGGGTGCGCGGGAGGGCCTGGAGCAGGCCGACCATCGCCGTCTGGATGCCCGAGGCCATGATGAAGTCGCGCTGCCGGTCGAAGGTCGCCAGCGTGTCCTGGTCGAAGCCGACGATGAAGCCGGCCAGCACCTCGATGCCGGCGGCGTAGATGCGGTGCACGTCGGCGAGGATGTCGCCGCCGGTGTTCTGCCCCTTGTTCGCCGCCTTCAGGCTCGCCTCGTCCGGGCTCTCGATGCCGATGAAGACCCAGGAGAAGCCCGCCGCGCGCACCAGTTGCAGCAACTGCGCGTCGTGCGCCAGGTTCAGGGACGCCTCGGTGCCGAAGCTGAACCGGTGGGCGCATAGCATAACCCGGTCCGCGCGGCTTGGGTGGTGGGGCCGACGGGCTGCACGGATCGGGCGTCGTTGTCGTTGTCTTAATCTAACAATCCGATCGCGACAACGACAACGACAACGACAACGACAACGACAACGACAACGACCAGGACAGCGTACCCGGGATCGCGGTCACCACATCAGTTCTGATCGCACCCGACGGGCTGCGGGGTCCGCGTCTTGTCGCCCGTGTTGGTCTTGGAGTGCAGCGATTCGTCACGTACCTGATCAACCCGACCCAGAGCGCCAGACCCCCATCTGACCGTTCGCTGACGATCCCGCTCAGCTTGTGTCTAACCACCCGGCCTTACGCTGTGCCCAAGGTCGCAATCGTCCGCGGCCTGGTCACGCCAACACAGCGTCAGGAGTCTCAACAATGTACAGCTACCCACTCCACTGCCGGACCCAGCGTACCGCCTCGAAGGCTCGTACCCAGCGGCCGTCCCGGTCGGCTGTCCGCCACCGTATCGAGCGCGACCTGAAGGTCGCCGACATGATTGCCCGCGCCATTGCGGACAACGCGTCACAGCTCTATCGCGGTGCCTGATCCTACCTCTGGACTCGCGCACTTCAGGCCCCTGCGGCTGGAGTCGACCCCGGTACCGTCCGATTGCGGCCCTGGGCCTTGGCGCGGTACAGGGCTTCATCCGCCAGGCGCAGCAGTGCCGCGGGCGACGCGGCGTCCCCGGGCACCAGCACCGCCAGTCCAATGCTGACGGTCACCCGGCCGAGCGGCGATTCGGCATGGGGCAGGGCCAGGGCCTCCAGGGCGGTGTGGATCGACTCGGCGAGGCGCAGCATGCCCGCGGCGTCGGTGTCGGGGGCGATGACCGCGAATTCCTCGCCCCCGTAGCGGGCGGCCAGGTCGCTGATGCGGTGGGCCTGGGCACCCAGTACCCCGGCGAGTGCGCGTAGGCACTCATCGCCGGCCTGGTGGCCGTAGTGGTCGTTGTAGCGCTTGAACCAGTCCACGTCGAGCATCGCCAGGCTCAGGGGCCGCGCGGCGCGGGCGCCGCGTTGCCACTCGGCCTGCAACGTCTCATCGAAGCGGCGGCGATTGGCCAGTCCGGTCAGGCTGTCGGTGGTGCTCAGGATCGCGAGTTCGCGGTTGGCGGCCTCGGCCGCCGCCCGGGCGCGCGCGAGTTCCTCGCGCGCCTGGCGGCTCGCGGTGATGTCCTGGGCACTGGTGCGAAACCCGAGCCAACGACCAGTGGCATCGAGGATGGGTCGCCAAGAGACGTAGATCCAGAAGTGCGAGCCGTCTTTGCGCAGACAACGGAACTCCACATGGTCGCCGCTGCTGCCCTGAAGCGCCTTCTGAAAGTTCTCCGACATCACAGGCCGGTCCTCCTCGAGCGTGGACATCACCAGGAAATCGTCCGCGGCCATGTATTCTTCCGGGGTGAAGCCCGTCAGTTCCAGCGAAAACCGATTCATCCATAACAGCTTGCCTTGCGGGCTGAACCAGGCCTCCCAACTGGCCGCGTAATTGGCGATGGCCTTGAACTTCTCTTCGCTCTCGCGCAGCGCCTGTTCTGCTCTCGTGCGCTCGGCGATCTCCATCTCGGCGCGCCGGATGGCGTCCGTGAGCAGCCGGTTGGCCTCGGACAGCTCGCCGGTGCGCTGCGCGACCTTGTGTTCGAGCGACTGGTAGAGTCGGGCGTTTTCGAGTGACACCGCCAACTGTCCGCACAGGATGGACACCGCCTCGATGCGCGCGGCGCTGAAGGCGGCGCGAAACAGCCGGTTTTCCAGGACCAGCAAGGCCGTGAGCCGCCCCTGGACGAAGATCGGCAGGCCCAACAGCGAGCACAGCGGCAGATCGGCGAAGTGGGGGTCCCCGGCAAAGCGGCTGTCGATCACGGCATCGTCGGAGACCAGCGGGGCGAGCGTCTTCAGTGACAACCGCAGCGCGGTGGCGGTGATGATGCCCCGTTGCGCGGCCTCGTCCACCGTCATACGCCCCAACGGCTCCCCGCCGCGCACCCCGCCCTCCAGCCACCAGTGCCCCGCCTCGTCCAGCACCAGGAGCCGCACGTCGGTCGCGCCGGTCAATTGGCCCACCAGTTCCACCACCCGTGCCACCAGGCCCGGCAGCGACCGTTCGGAGGCCAGGGCCTGGGCGGCACGCAGTTGTGCCTCATGGTCCAAGGCATCGCCCTGGCTGCCGCGCCCGCTGCCTGGATGACTGGCGTCCAGGAAGGGCCAGACGTCGCGCATCGCGCGCGCCTTACCCTCGGCCCCCCACTGCCGGTAGAGGGTATGGGCGCGTGCCAGCAGGGCACGGCCGACGTCCTCCAGCCCGCGCCGCAGGTAGCAGTGTCCGGCCCGCTCGGTGATCAGCGCCTGGTGCCAGGGGCGCCGCTGCGCCCCGGCCCGGCGCATCGCCCGCTCAAAGGTCTGGAGCGCCTCCCAGGGCTGGTCCAGTGCGTCCAGCCGTTCGGCCTCCACCAGGTCATAGAGATGGCCGAAGTTCATCGGTGCGTCGGCGGCGCGCGCCGCCAGCCATGCCTGGTTCGCGCCCAGTTGCTCCAGCAGGGCGGGCCGCGCCGCCTCACCCGTCACCCGCAGTTGCCCGATCAGCGCGAGTGAATGCAGAAAGATCGCCAAGGCGGTCGGGTAGAAACCGCTGATGTGGCGTGACAGGCCGACCGCAGCCTCGGCATGGCGAGACAGGCCGGCCGCATCGTTGAACAGGCAGGCCCCCAGTGCCCGGTAGGTGTGAAAATAGGCTTGCGCCATGGCGTTGCTCTGGATGGCCGCGAGATGCGCCGCCTCGCCGAAATCGGCGTCCGCAAAGTCCCCGCTGCACCGGGTATCGCCCGCCAGTGCCCGCACGAGCTGTCGGTAGGACAAGAACGCCTGCTCTGAATGCCGACTGCCGGTCTTGCGCGTAAAGCCGATGGCCGCCGCGGTTTCGGTGGCCATCTCGGCGAGTTGCGCACAGGTGTCGAACAGGGCCGCCTGCGAGGTGAAAAAGGTAAAGTTGGCGAACTCCAGATCGCCGGCCCGCAAGAGCCCGGCGAACGCCGCCTGGGCATGTCCCAGATCGTCAGTCAGCGGCTGAAACCAATGACACGCAAAGAGCCCGAAGGCGTGCTGGGCACGGGCGACCTCAAGGCCCCCGTGATCGCGCGCGAGTGCGGTTTCCAGTGCCGCGCGGGCTGCACGGTAACCCGTGGCATGGTCTTCGCGCAGGGCGATGGTCACCATCGTGATACAGCACATCGGATAGCTCAGGAACTCGCAATAGCCGGCCTCGATCCACAGCCGGCTGCAGCGCGCCATCATCCAGAAGCCGAGCAGCGAACCGGAAAAGAGCGCGGCCGGGATCAAGCGGTTGAGCAACTGGGCGACCATCAGCAGTCGCTCATCGTCCAGGTTGCGTTGGGCGGGCAACCGCTCCAGCGCGCCCGCCGCCGCATGGCCGTAGAATAGATCGAGCTCCTGTTCGAGACGCTCGCGGGTATTTTCCAGCGGTAGCGTCAGGCCGAGCGTTTCCAACAGACCGGCCCCCAGACTCACGGCCTCTGCGTAGCGGGTGCGGTTGGACAGACTGGCGATCTGGATGCACAGCGGTGCGAGCAATTGCCGCGGCGCGGCCTCCTGGGTCGCCAGCAAGGCATAGACCGCATCGGCCTCGTCATGGCGGGACTGGCTATAGAGCACCAGGTGCAGTTCGCTGTGCAGACGCCACGCCGCCTCATGATCGCTCTGCCAGGCGTCCGCCGCCAACAGCCCAGGGCAATCGCATCAAGAATCTCTAATATTAGCCGTTCCCGATTTAGCCCGGCCTTAGGTCAGTTCTCCGCACCTGTACGCCAGGGGTGTGCCCTTTTCAGAGGCATTTTCCCCAACTTGTCGGGCCAATCACATAAGAA
>NZ_CAIKKU010000595.1 GCF_903828115.1 uncultured Thiodictyon sp.
ATACTTCAGGTAGGTCTCAACCGACGCGATGACGATACGGGCTTCGACGGCGAGCAACTCGATACCGACGAGCGAAACCTTCAACCACGCATCGATCACGATGCCCTTGTCCAGGATGCGGTCAACGACTTCGGCCAGGCTGGAGGAATCGGTGGAGTTGGCGACTTTTGCCATTTTCTTTACCTCTGAACGTCAGAAAAAAATGCACATGATGTGCGCTGGAAGCGAACCCACCGGGCCTGGGTGACAGCGCGAATCCTTTCGCCCACTTCGCCGGGAATCACCTTAAGCCGCGTCATTGGAGTTAGCGGTTCAGGGGTTCCCGGTATTGCGTCCTGCCGACTCGGTCGCTTGATTAGTAATAAGCATCCGGCGTGCCAGAAGTGATTGCTGCTGGTCGCCATGGTGAGGTGCCTAAAAAACAATCGGTTACAGTTCGGCCCGTGGCTCTTCCGCCAGACTGTCGAAGGGTTCCGTGCCCGTTTGCTATGGAATCCATTCCATACCTCTGGCGCTGGACCCCTAGTGGACGGGGGTGGGCGGGAGTGGGGGCCTTGCCGATTCCATGGCGCGCCCGCTGGCCTTGATCATCAGTCCGGCCACCCTGCGGCACTGGAGGTCGCTGGTCCGCACAGCGGACCCTACCGGCGCGGGGCCGCAGGGTCCGCTGTGCGGACCAGACCCGGCTGTTGGCTGATGGGCCGGGATTGCGATGAAGGCCCGCCCGCCGACCCGGGTCGCGATATCCTCGACCGACACCACCGCCCGCGGCTGGCCGACGAGCGCCGCGTGCGCCTGGGTGTCGGGCGCGGCGGGACCTGATATCCTCTAGCGCACCACCACAGGCCCAGGCCCCGGGGCCCGCCAGCCCGCCGACGGCCGCTGGATCGCGCTAAACAACCCTGCTCGCGCGTTCATTATGCGTGCACTTGCGCCTGAACTATCTTGGGGGGCGGTTCCATGTCCATGGTCCTGATCGTCTTTATCGTGGTCTATCTGGGCATGATGCTCGGCCACCTGCCGTGGCTCAAGGTGGACCGCGCATCCATCGCCTTGGGCGGTGCCGTCGCCCTCTTGGCCGCCTCCAGGTTGACCGAGACCGAGGCCCTGGCCAGCATCGACTTCAGTACCATCGGTATGCTCTTCGGGCTCATGCTGATCTCGATCCAATTCGAGATGGCTGGCCTCTATGCCTCGCTGTCGGCCGCCGTCGCTCGGGTCCGGACGCCGCCGCCGGTCCTGCTCGCCCTGCTCATTGCGCTCGCGGGTGTCATGTCCGCCTTTCTCACCAACGACGTGGTCGCGGTTGCCATGACCCCGGTGGTGCTCGCCATCAGTCTGAGTCGCGGCATGAATCCGGTGCCATTTCTCCTGGCCATCGCCTTTGCGACCAATGCCGGTTCGGTGGCGACCATCATCGGCAGCCCCCAGAACATGCTGATCGGCGAGCAACTGCACCTCTCGTTCGCGGGCTTCATGGCCTACACCGCGGTGCCCGCCCTGCTGTCATTGGCCGTCGTCTGGCTCGCCCTGATGTTCTTCTACCGCGACCGCTGGCGGCTCGAACGGCCAGCCGCGTCGCTCGGCGCCCCCCCCGCGGGGACCCCGGAGGCGCCCCAATTCGACCGTTGGGAGACCGTCAAAGGCGTACTGGTCCTGGGTCTCGTCCTCTATGCCTTCATCTTCACCGACTGGAACCGGGGCCTGGTGGCGACCAGTGCCGGGGCCTTCATGCTGTTCAACGCCCGCTTCATGTCGCGCAGCATGCTGCACCGGATGGACTGGGGCCTGCTGATCCTCTTCGTCGGGCTCTTTATCGTCAACGGCGCCTTCCAGGATACGGGGATGCCCCAGCAATTGGTCGCGGACCTGAAAACGGCCGGTTTCGACCTCCAGCACAGTGACGTACTCTTTGCCGCGAGCGCCATCCTGAGCGACATCACCTCGAATGTACCCACCGTCATGCTGCTCCTGCCCTATGCCAGTGACCCCGCGGCCGGGCCCCTGATGGCACTGGCCAGCGGGCTGTCCAGCAATCTCATCGTCATCGGCAGCCTCGCCAATATCATCGTGGTCGATGCGGCCAATGCCAGGGGGCTCAATATCTCATTTTGGGAGTTCGCCAAGGTCGGGGTGCCGGTCGCTTTGACGACACTGGTGATTGCCTGGGTCTGGGTCAGATATGTTATGTAAGCGCGGTCTGGAATGATAAGGTCCCGAACCGGACGCCGGGACTGCCTGTGTTAATCGTCCGGCTTGTCCTTCAGGAGGCGCTTGAGCCGCTCGATCTCGGCGAGTGCTGCGGCTTCGCGTTGCAGCGCGGCCTCTTTTTTCGCACGTTCCAGATCTGCCGTCGCCTGCAGTTCCTCCAGTCGGCGTTGAGTGCTGCGCTGGCTATTCGAGCATCCCTGCCGACACCCGCGCTAAGTCCTAACCCGGCGCCCTCAATCCTTCTTGCGTTTGCCGCCCCCCTTCTCCTCGCCGACCGCCGAGTGGTACTCACGCCGGATTTGTTCCAGGTCGACGGTTGGCTTGGGATATTGCAGGTCCATCGCCTCCAAAGTCTCGGCGACGATGTTGGCGACGGCCAGGTTGCGGAACCATTTGTGGTCGCAGGGGATGGTGAACCAGGGGGCCTGCGCGGTGGAGGTCCGTTCCAGGGCCTCGTCGAAGGCGTCCAGGTAGTCGGCGAAGAATTCGCGCTCCTTATAATCGCCGTCGCTGATCTTCCATTGCCGATGGGGGTCGTCCAGCCGCTCGGCGAAGCGCTTGAGTTGTTCTTCTTTCGACACGACCAGGCAGAACTTGAGGATGGTCGTGCCGTTTTCGACCTGGAGCAGGCGCTCCCACTCATTGATCAGGTCGTAGCGCCGCTCCCAGACCTTGCGCGGGACCAGTTGATGGACCCGGGTGACGAGTACGTCCTCATAATGCGAGCGGTTGAACACCGCCACCTCGCCCTTGGCCGGGGCGTGCGGGTGAATGCGCCACAGGAAGTCGTGCGCCGCCTCCGCGGCGGTGGGCGCCTTGAACCCCTGGACCTTGCACCCCTGGGGGTCCATGCCGCCGATGACGTGCCAGCAGACCCCGTCCTTGCCGGCGGCGTCCAGGCCCTGCAGCACGATCAGGAGCGAGTGCTGGTTGTCGCCATACATCTTGCGCTGGAGTTCGCCGAGCCGGGTCTTGGCCGCGGCCAGTTCCTCGTCCGCATTCTGCTCGGCCGCGCCTTTGCCGTGAAAGGCCGGATCAAAGTCCCTGAGCCGGACCCGGCTTCCCGGCGCGACGATCAGTTTCTTGGTGTAGTTCACGATGCCTGTCTCCCGATGATCGGCCGACGCGGCCGCCCTCTGTGATGTCACTCTGGGCTAGCCCTAGCCCGCCTCGACCTCGGCAAGCGCGGACTTGAGCGCCTGCATGACGAGGCTGCGTGCCTCCTGTTCATCGACGTCGGGCACGTCCCACTCCATGATGCGGACATACTTCTTCAGCATGTGCTGGAAGTCCTCAACGATCTCGCGGTGATAGCGCGCGATCTCGATTTTCTCACTGGTGTCGCTGTCGCTCATGGGTATGATCCTCTTGGTGTGGCTAACGGTCATGAGGGGTTGGCCGTCACCCCGGAACATGAAAGTTCCTTGTGGGAGCGGCCTCCGGCCGCGAGGCGGCGCCGCGGCGAACGCCGATGCCGCGCTCCGCACGCGGCCCGTCGCGGCTGAAGCCGCTCCCGCAGCGCCGCGGTTGCTGCGCGCGTAAGTCGCAGGATACCCAAAATGGGCCTTTGCGACGACCCCGGGTGCCGGTGGCCAGCGGGGCCGCGCGCGTTGACTCGCGCTGCGCAGCCCACCTAGACTGGGCTGGTCATGGTCTGCAACCGGTCTGGATGGTCCCGCCGGCATCCGACAAGAACCCGGCGACCGCCCGCCAGACGAATCAATCCTCATCTTGGAGCCAATCGATGCCGCTCTATGCCCTCGACAGTGTTGCACCCTCGCTTCCGGCCCCGGACCGGTACTGGATCGCCCCCGACGCCCAGGTGATCGGCAAGGTGACACTGCACGAGGATGCCTCCCTGTGGTTCGGCGTCGTGGCGCGCGGCGACAATGAGGACATCCTGGTGGGTGCCGGCTCTAACGTCCAGGACGGGACCGTCCTGCACACGGACCCCGGCTTTGCAATCACCATCGGGGCCGGCTGCACCATCGGTCACCGCGCGATCCTGCACGGCTGCACCATCGGCGAGGACTGTCTGATCGGCATGGGTGCGATCCTGCTGAACGGCGCTACCCTCGGCCGCCATTGTCTGGTCGGCGCCCAGGCCCTGGTGACGGCAGGCCAGACCTTTCCCGCCGGTTCGCTTATCTTCGGCAGCCCGGCGCGGCGCGTGCGGGGGCTCGATGAAACGGAGATCGCGGGAATCAAAAAGACCGCCGCGCACTATGTCGCAAACTGGCGACGATTTGCCCGGTCGTTGACCCCGCTCTAGTGCCGCGGGCCTTGATCATCGTTGCCGGCCGCGAGCGGTCCGTCCGCAACCGGAGGTCGAGGCTTTAGCCGGTGGCGGTTGCCGGCATATCCAAGAGAAATCAGTGGGGCCCGCACGCCGGACCGGCTAAAGCCTCGACTTCCAGTGGCCGCAACGGCGCTCAAGGCCCCGCTGCGCGGCGACGTCATGCCCTGCCCAGGACGTCGGCACCCGGCCGTCGGGGGACCGGTCGCCGGCCTAACGCCCCGGCCGATGCCGTGCGAGGAAGGTGTCATGCTCTTCCTGGTCCTGAATTCGCTTCAATTCCTGCAGCGTATAGCAACCATCGCCGATGGCGAAGCGGTCCACATGTTCACTCTGGTGCAGTGCCCGCGCGAGATCAAAAAGTTTGCGCATGATCGCCTGGGGCTCCTGTTGTTCATTGATGAGACCTTCCATGGTCCCGGTCAGGTCCAGTATCGCTTCACCCGGCATCGCTCGCTCCCCTGGATTTCTTTCGTTGTGTGATCGGATCGTCGCCGATCCAGCGTCTTGGGCGGCAGGCTCAGGGCCACTTGCCGACCGCCGGGCGTGCCCGTCGCGGCGCCGGGGTACGTAGATCGCCCCGTTACGCCCTCGCGCCGACGCGCGATCGAGCCCGGACCGACCAGGCTACCAGGCCGTATCTCGCAGTCGGCCGGATGGACAGAATACCGTAGGTCGGCAGCCGACCCCAGTTCTTCTTCGGGGTCGGGCGCCGCCACCTGCCTTGGCGGGCGCCAAGGCGGGCCGGCTCAGCCTAAGTCCGGCAGTCACTCACGCGGCTTGGGCGGCCCAAAATGGGTATTTTGCGCCTGGTCACTGAGGGCCTGTGCACCTTAACTCGAGTTTGGCCATTTTTGCAGTTGGGCGACGGCCCCGCGCGTGTCGCCGCGGTGGTGGCGAAGCGTGCGCTGAGCGGGGGTTGCGGCGGCCGATCGTCGCGGCCCGCCGGCACCCGCCAGTGGCCGCGGCGCGCGAGGACAGGCAGGGGAAGGCAGGCGGGCCACCAATAGTGTATGTTCCGAAGTCGACCAAGACACCGGACGTACCCCCTGATGCCCCACCTGCCAGCCTCGATTGTACCGACTTTGCTGCCCTTTGCGCCGCTGTTCACCGCGCCGACCTGGCGCCATGTGCAGGTCTTGTTGACCGGCACGCTGCTGGCCCAAGGCCCGCGCACGGTGGCCGCGGCCCTGCGGGTCATGGGGCTGGCGCACGCGCCGCGGTTTGAGCGTTACCACCGGGTCCTGAGTCGGGGGCGCTGGTCGGGGGTGCAGGGGTCGCAGATCCTGCTGGGGCTGCTGATTGTGCTGCTGCCGCCCGGCTGGCCGATCCTGGTGGTGGTGGACGAGACCCTGGAGCGGCGCAAAGGCGCGCAGATTGCCGCCAAGGGCATGTACCGGGATGCGGTGCGCTCGAGCAAGCGTCGCGTGGTGACCTGTCTGGGCCTGCAATGGGTCTGCATGGCCTTGCTCGTGCCCTTGCCCTGGAGTCGGCGACCCTGGGCGTTGCCGTTCCTGACCTTGCTGGCGCCCTCGCAACGGGCCAACGTCGCGGCGGGGAAGGCGCACCGGACCGTCATCGACTGGACCGTCGTCATGGTGCGGCTGGTGGCGCGCGGGCTGACGCGCCGCCGCTGGGTCTTGATCGGCGACGGCAGCTATTCCTGTGTGCGCCTGGGCTGGGAGTGCCTCAGCGCCCAGGCGGCCTTGATCTCACGCCTGCGCCTGGATGCGCGCCTGTTCGCGCCGCCGTCGCCGGTGCCGCCGGGACGGCGCGGCCCCAAGCCGCAGAAGGGCCCACCGCTAGCCAAGCTGGCCACCCGCCTGGAGGAGGCGCGCACGCACGGCACCGCGACCACGGTTCAGTGGTATCGCGGCGAAACCAAGACCCTGCGTCTGCTCAGCGGGGTCTGTCTCTGGCATACCCCGGGGTGGCCGCCCCTGCCGATCCGCTGGGTGCTGGTCGTCGATCCGGCCGCGCCACTCGCCGCCGAGGCGTTTTTCACCACCGACCTGACCATGCTGCCGGTGCGCGTGATCGAGTGGTTCGTCTTGCGCTGGTCGATTGAGGTCACCTTCGCGGAGGTCCGTCGTCACCTGGGGGTCGAGACCCAACGCCAGTGGGCCGCCAAGGCCATCGCCCGCACCACGCCGGCGTTGCTGGCGCTGTTTTCCATCGTCTGCCTGATGGTGCATCGGCTGCGTGACCACTGGGCGTCCTTGCCGCGCTCCACCGCCTGGTACCTCAAGCCACAGGCGACCTTTTCCGATTGCCTGGCGCTGGTGCGCCGCACCATCTGGGCCGAGGGGAATTACGTCAACTCGCTTGCGGATCAGGATCAGGTGGTAATTCCCCGCCCAGCTTGGGAGCGCGTGCTCGCGCAACTGGCCGCGACCGCCTGAGCGGCGGCGCGCGGCGGGCCGCGCCGCCGCGCCGGGGCCGCGCAGCGGGCCTGACGGGTGGGCTCCGTGGTCCCCCAGGGTCCGCCGTGCGGACTCTGGCCCCGTGATTGCCGGTCGCGGCTGGCACGGTGATCGGGCGCGCCTAAAATGGCCAAAGTCGAGCTTAAGTTCAGTCTCCTGCCCGTCTGCCCGCGGGTCACGTGGCCAGTGCAAGGCGACGCAGGGGTCGGCCTGCTTGTGCCGGCCGCATCCAAAGAGGATTATTGCGGCGACGGACCTGCGCCACCTCCTCTGGGCCGGCAGCCGACGCTACGGGCACCAATCCGATCATCCGATCGGCCCGTCCGAACCCTCCAGGCCCGGCGGCGATGCATCACTCGACCTGAGCGTGTGCAGGCGCAAGCGCAGTCCGCCGCACTGGGTCGATCTGCTGCGGCACCACCATCGCTTTGGGGTGCCGATCGAGGTTGGGCGGCGGCTGCGAAGCGCCTCCCTTTGTTGCGTACCGAGGTTATTCTGGAGTCGACCACCATGTCCGAATTTGCACTTTCCCCGCTGCCCGCCGAAGAGGTCGCCCTGTTCGGCGACTTGAAAAGAAACTGGGGCTGGCTGCTCGCCTTTGGCATCCTGTCCACGGTCCTTGGGACCATCGGGCTGGGCTGGACCGCGAGCGAGGGCCTGACCCTGATTACGGTGCTGTTCTTCGGCTGGCTGCTGATCGTCGGCGGCGCCTTCCAGTTGGTCGATGCCTTCTCGGCGGTATCATAATCGCCCATTGGCCGGTGTCGGGGCTCTGGGTGATCGGGCTCTTCGTGGCCATCGAGCTGCTCCTGAACGGCTGGGCGTCCATTTTCGTCGCGCTTGCCGCGCGCCGCGCGGCGAAGGCGGACCTTGCGGGTGCCGCCCGGGGAACCGCGGCGACCTGATCCGTGACCGGCCCGGCGACGGGCCGGTAACTCACCCAACCGGCGGGACCGACAGCCCGGGCCCGCTGGTGCCGATCGGAGCGAGCCATGATCCGCCGACTTGCGTTACTCCTGATAGCGGCCCTCATGGGCGCTCCCGCACCGGCCGCGCCGGGACCCAAGCCCCCGCCCGTCCCCGTGGCGGACCAGGCGGCGGCCATCGACTATGATCGTGATGTCCAGCCGATCTTCAATCGTCGCTGCATCGCCTGCCATGGCTGTCTGGGCTCCCCCTGCAACCTGAAGCTGGACAGCTTCGCCGGCGTGCAGCGCGGCGGTTTCGCCCTCAACCCCTACGCCAGCCACCTCAGTGCCTATCCGCGCACCGACATGGACGCGGCCGCGACCCTCGAAGAGTGGCGCAAGATCGGTTTCTACCCGGTACTGGCCCAGGACGGCGCCGCCCGGGAGAATCTCGACGGGTCGCTCATGTACCGGATGCTGGCCGCGGGCAGTGCCAATAATCGGCCGGGGTTCTCGCGCGAGGCCCTGACCCCGGTCTACGCCAAGCGTTATGCCTATGCCTGCCCCGCCACCCCCGCCGCGCTCGCGGCCCAACTGACGCAGAACCCGGCCCGGGGGATGCCTTTCGGGCTGCCCGCCATCGATCCCCAGGATTTCGACACCCTGACGCGCTGGATCGGCGCGGGCGCCCCGGGCCCGACCCCGCAGGCGCAGCAGGCCGCCGCCCGGGTCACCCAGCCGGAGGCCGTGGTGCGCTGGGAGACCTTCTTCAACGACCCGGACCCGCGCCGGCAACTCGTCTCGCGCTACATCTTCGAGCATGTCTACCTGGCCAGCCTGGTCCTCGAGGAGGAGCCCGAGGCGCACTTCCGACTGGTGCGCTCCGCCACCCCGCCGGGGGAACCGGTGGCGATCATCGGTACCGGTCTGCCCTATGACGACCCCTATGCCTATGCCGGGGTGAAGCGCTTCTGGTATCGCCTCCACAAGGAAATCGGGGCGCCGATGCAGAAGAACCTCTTCCTGTGGCGTCTCAAGCGCGCCGACATCGCCTACTTGACCCACCTCTTCCTGGGTCCGGACGGACCCGGTGCGCACTGGGACGCCCAGGCCCCGCTCGACCCGCCCTGGGGAATCGGCAATCCCTTCAGCGTCTTTCGTGCCATCCCGGCGTCGGCGCGCGCCCGTTTCCTGCTGGAGCACGCGCAGACGGTCTCCTCCGGCGTGATCTATGGTCCGGTCTGCCTGGGCCAGACCGCCACCTACGCGGTCAAGGATCACTTCTGGGTCTTCTTCCTCGACCCCAAGGCCGATGTCTCGGTGCAGGACCCGGCGCTCGGGCTCGCCACCTGGAACACCTTTATGGACCGCTCGATCTTCGGCAACGCCGACTATGTGGATGCCTATGGCAAGGCCTTGGCCAAGCTGCGGCCCCAGGGCTGGTCGGTCGACGCCGTCTGGAACGGCGGCGGCACGGACCGCAATGCCTGGCTCACCGTGATGCGCCACGGCACCAACGTCTCCGTGGTCCCGGGGGCCCAGGGCGGCACCCCACGCAGCTATTGGTTGATGAGCTACAGCGGTTTGGAGCGGATGTACTACGACACCGTCGCCGGGTTCAAATTCTGGGGCGGCGATCTGGGCAAGCTCGAGACCCTGCTCTTCTTCAACTACCTGCGCCAGGAATTCGAGGACAACTTCCTGCTGCTCCTGCCCCCGGCCGACCGGCGGGCGGTCCGCGACACCTGGACCCAGGGCATCGGTTCACTCGCACTGGACCTGATCCCCTTCGCCGGGGCGGACCAACCGAGCGAGGTCAAGACCGATCCCGCACGGCCACTGACCGCGCTGGTCGCGCAGATCGCACGGCACTTGGGCCCCACCATCGCGGGTCCCCCGGACCGGCTCAATCCTGACCTCAAGCCCGTGGTCGATCTCAAGGCCCCGATCGCAACCTACGATGACTGGGAGCGGGCGATCTCCACCCTCACCGTCATCGCGGGCCAACCCTTCACCCGCTACCTGCCGAGCGTCATCCTGCTGCGGCTCAACCGGGGGCATGAATCGCGCGTCTATTCACTGGTCGTCAACCGCGTCTATGCCTCGCAATACGCCCTGATCTTCCAGGACGGGGAGGCCATGCCGGCCCGCTATTCGCTCAGCGTCTACCCGACGGTCATCAACGGCTTCCCCAATCTGTTCATCGAACTGGACCTGGAGCAGGCGGCGCCCTTTCTCAGCGCACTGCGCGGCGTCGCGAGCCCGGCCGCTTGGGATGCGTTCGCGGGGCACTACGGCATTCTGCGCAACAGCGCCCGGTTGTGGCCCTTCTACGACTGGATCACCGAGTGGAATTTCAAACAGCGCAAGGCTGAGGCCGGGTATCTGGACCTGAGCTATTACGACGTACCTGAGTGAACGCAAAAAAGGCCAGGCTCGAATATATTTCGGGACGGCAAGGCCGAAAGTAGCTTGAGCATTACCCTGTTGCCTTGGTGAATTGTCAGGCCCTTTTCAGGATTCACAATTGAGCCTGGCACCTTTTGCCATTGAGCCTGCCACCTTTTGCCCCTCCTTGCCCTAGATCTCAGATGCGAGCGGTGTATCAGCGGCATGTTGGACCCGACCGCGGAACCCGGCGGTTACGGGTTCAAGGCTGCACCCTGACCAAGGGCCGCAGTGTCTCCAGGCGCTTCTTACCGATACCAGGTACCCGCAGGACATCATCGACGGTTTGGTAAGGGCGCGCCGTGATGATGGCGTTTGCGGTGGCCTCGCCAACGCCGGGGATCTGCATCAGCGTGTCCCGCGGGGCGGTGTTGAGATCCACCGGTTGCGCGGGCGGCACCTTGGTGGTGGCGATGGCGGTATCCTGTTCGTCCGCGCGCTGCTCATCACGCTCCTTGGGCAGTGCCGACCAGTCCGTATGGGCCCAGGCACCAAGGCCGGTCTTGGCGGCGACCAATTCCGCATCGCGCAATTCCTCCCGGTAGCCGTCCAATGCCACGCCGCCTGGGCTGGCGCAGGGCAATCGCATCAAGAATCTCTAATATTAGCCGTTCCCGATTTAGCCCGGCCTTAGGTCAGTTCTCCGCACCTGTACGCCAGGGGTGTGCCCTTTTCAGAGGCATTTTCCCCAACTTGTCGGGCCAATCACATAAGAA
>NZ_CAIKKU010000596.1 GCF_903828115.1 uncultured Thiodictyon sp.
CCGCCGCCGCCGTCGCCGCCCTGCGCCTTGGTGGCGGCGCTGGCCTGCTGCGCGGCGCTCGTGGTCGTGCCGCGGGCGATGGCCAGGGCGCTGCCGCCGGCGCCACCGACGGCGGCCCCGCCGCTACCGCCCCAGCCCCCGTTGGCGGTGGCCGCGCTGCTGACGGTATGGGCGCCGGTCAGGATGCTGGTCGCGGCGGCTGCCGCGCCGGCGCTGCCGATGGTCGCGGCGTCGCCGCGTCCGCCGCCGTGACCGCCGGTGGCGTTGACGTCGGCCTGGAGCAAGTTGCTGCGGGTATCCTGGATGGTCAGGCTGGAGTCCGCCGCCCCGGCCGCTCCCGCGGCCCCGCCGCTGCTGTCGCCCCCGGCACCGCCCAGGGCGGTCTGGGTGAGCGAGAGGCTGCCGCCGTCGGTGACACCGCTCACCCGATTGACCAAAGTGACCGCGGCGCCCGCTCCGCCGTTAGCCCCCGCGGCGCCGGAGCCGCCATCGCCGCCGGTCTGGACCACGCGGGCCGCCGCCGCGCCGGCCCGCGCACTGACCCTGGCCCTGGCCTGCGCGGTACCGCCCGCCCCACCGGTCTGACCGACACCGCGAGCAAGGCCGCCCGCGCCGCCGGCGGCGGTCGCCGTGGCGCCGGCATCTTCGTCGGCGCCGATCGTGACCCCGATCGCGTCGGCGGTGGCGGCACCGCCGGCCGGTCCGTTGGGGCCAGCGCTGTCGCCGCCGTCGGCCGCCACCGTGACCGCGACGGTGTGGGCGCCGGTCAGGCGGCCGAAGGCGTTCGCGGCGCCGCCGGTGCCGCCGAGTAGTGAGAAGTCGCCGCTTCTGCCATGGCCGCCGCTGGCCTCGACATTCGCGAACAGCGCGGCGCTTTGCAGGCTGCCCCGGGTGTCGTCGATGGTCAGGCTGGAGGTCGCCGCGCCGCCGTCCCCGGAGCGACCGCCAATGCTCACACCACCATCGCCGCCCCGGGCGGACTGGGTCAGATTGAGGTGGCCGCCGCTGGTGCTGCCACTGACCTGGTCGACCAGGTTGCTGGCCGCACCCGCGCCGCCATTGGCGCCGGACCAGCCGATACCACCTTCACCACCGACCTGATAGGCCTGCGCACCGGCCGTGCCGGCCCGGGCGGTCGCCGCGGCAGTCGCCCGGGCGACGCCGCCTGCCCCACCAGTCCTGCCGGCGCCGGTGGCCGCGCCGCCGCTGCCGGCAACCGCCGACGCGGAGGCTCTGGTGTCCTCGTGGGCGCCGATCGTGACCCCGCTCGCACTCGCCGCGGCGCTCCCGCCGGCCCCGCCGCTGCCGGGGCTGCCGCCAAGGTACCCGCCACCGCCATCACCGCCGAAGCCGGGCCTGGCGCTGACCCAGACGTCGACGGCGTGCGCCCCGGTCAGCCGGCCGGTGGCGTTCGCCGCGCCGCCGCTGCCGCCGCTGCTGCCGAGGTCGCCGCCCCCGCCCCGGCCGCCGGTGGCCTCGATGCGCGCCAGCACCGAGGCGCTCTTGTCGCGGTTCGCGGTATCGTTGACGGTCAGGCTGGAGGTTGCGCCCCCCCCGGTGCCCGCACGGCCACCGCTGCCGAGGCCGCCCGCGCCGCCCGCGGCGCTCTGCTCGAGTTCGAGCCTGCCAAGATTGGTTGACCCGCCCACGGCGTTGGTCAAGGTACTGGCCGCACCACTGCCGCCGCTGCGGCCACCGCCGCCGCTACCCCCCTCCTGATAGACCTGCGCCGTGGCGTAACCGCCCGGGGCGCTGGCGCTGGCGTTCGCCCTGGCACCGCTGCCGACACCGCCGCTGCCGCCCTGGGCGCCGCTGCCGCCCAGGCCGCCGCGTTGATCGACCGCCGCGCTCGCCGAACGGGCGCCGGTCGCGCTCGCCCGGCTGTTGCGGGCAGCG
>NZ_CAIKKU010000597.1 GCF_903828115.1 uncultured Thiodictyon sp.
ACATTGGCGAGATCCGTCTGTTCGCAGGCAACTTCGCCCCCAAAGACTGGGCCTTCTGCGACGGGCAGCAACTGCCCATCGCGGAGTTCGATACCCTGTTCGCCCTGATCGGCACCACCTACGGCGGCGACGGGCAGAGCACCTTCGCCCTGCCGGACCTGCGCGGGCGCCTGCCCATCCACCAGGGCACCGGCCCCGGGCTGTCGCCGCGCACGCTCGGGGAGCCCGGCGGCGCTGAGGGCGTGGTCCTGACCGCGGGCCAGTTGCCCGCCCATCGGCACACCCTGTTCGCGTCCACGGGCCCGGCCACGTCGACCAGCCCGTCCGGCAACGTCACGGCGACCGCGAGCGGCACCAACATCTACGGCGCGGGGGCGCCCAGCATACCCATGAGTGGACAAGCGACGACCCAGGCCGGCGGTTCCCTGCCGCATCAGAATCTCATGCCCTACCTGTGCCTGAACTTCATCATTTCCCTGTTCGGGGTCTTCCCGCCGCGCACCTGAGGAGCCGCCCATGTCCGATCCATTCATCGCTGAAATCCGCATCTTCGCGGGCAACTTCGCCCCCCGCGGCTGGGCCCTGTGCAACGGCCAGATCCTGCCGATCGCCCCCAATACGGCCCTGTTCTCGCTCCTGGGCACCACCTACGGGGGCGACGGACGCACCAACTTCGCGCTGCCGAACCTGCAGGGCCGCGCGCCCATGCACCCGGGCACCGGTCCCGGCCTCACGGCACGGGACCTGGGTGAAACGGGCGGGGTCGAGACCGTGACCCTGGCGGCCGCCGAACTGGCCGGGCACGCCCACGCGATGCAGGGGGTACCGAGCGCCGACCAGGCCAACCCGGACAGCGGCCATGGCCTGGGGAATGCCCCCATGTACCAGACCCCGGGCGCCCTGGTGCCGCTGGCGGCAGAGGCTGTCGGCCAGACCGGCAGCGGCACCCCCAGTCCACACAACAACATGCAGCCAAACCTTGCGATGAATTTCATCATCGCCCTCATCGGGATCTTCCCGTCGCGTTCCTGAGTATGAGCCCGGCACCCCCAGTCACCCGGCGCCCGGCGACGGCCGCGGATCTCAAGTTCCTGTACCAGGTCTATGCCGATTCCCGGGCGCCGGAGATGGCCCTGGTCGCGGCCTGGGACGAGGCACAGAAGGCGGCCTTCCTGCGCTCCCAGTTCGAGGCCCAGCACACCCATTACCACCAGCACTATCCGGACGCGCACTTCGACCTGATCCTGCGCGACGGGCAGCCGATCGGGCGCCTCTACACATGCCGCCTCCCCGGGGAACTGCGGCTGATGGACATCGCGCTGCTCACCGCGGCGCGCGGCCAGGGTATCGGCACCGCCCTGCTCACCGACCTGGTGCGTGCGGCGGACCAGTCGGCCCTGCCGGTGACCCTCTACGTGGAGGGGCACAATCCCGCCCGGCGGCTCTATCAGCGCCTCGGTTTCGTGGCCGCGGGCGAGGCCATTCCCTACGAGTTCATGCGCCGACTGCCTCAGGTGAATACGGCCTCGTAGCGCATCCCTTGCCCGTCCGGCCCAAGTGGGACGAGAAAGATCTCCAGGCGGCCCAGGCTGTCGTGATTCATGACATAGGTGCGCTGCGGCAGAACGGGCAGCGCCGGACCGCGGAAGAGGACGCAGAAGGGCTGCCGTCGGTGCGGCCCCGCGGCACCTGAGCCGTGTTCGGTCACCTCGATGAGCACGAGCGGGAGCGCCCGGACCTCGCCCGGGACACCCGGATCGAGGGTAAAGGTCTGGTTCAGACAGCGTGCGAACTCGGTATGGTTGAGCGATCTGAGGTCTTGCATCAGGCCACCTCGTCGATGTTCAGATAGGCGAGCAGCAGGCCTGCCAACAGGTACAAGGTCCAGGACCTTGCCGAGTGGCGGGCGCGCTGCAACACTGCGCTTGCGTTGTCGATCCGCGCCGCGGTGCAGCTCGACGCCGGTCGGGGGCAGCAAGGCGCGCGGCTTCTGCTACGCTCAGGAGTATCCCCGCGACACTGCGGCGGGGTGGAGGGCCGGGCCGCGCGTGCTTCACACGCGGCCGCCCGCAGCGGCACCATAACGAAACGCGGCACCGAATCCCAGCGGTGCCGCCTTGAGGAGGAGTGATGAAAACGATCGAGCGGATACTCACGCAGAAGGGTCACCAGGTCTGGTCCATCGACCCGGACGCCAGCGTCCTGGAGGCCCTGACCCTGATGGCCGAAAAACGCATTGGCGCCCTGCTGGTGATGGACGCCACGGGTCCGGTCGGGATCATCTCGGAACGCGACTATGCCCGCAGCGTCGCCCTGAAGGGCAAGACGTCCCGCGCCACCCCGGTGCGCCAGATCATGACGAGCCCGGTGGTGCGCGTGGGCCCGCACCAGAGCGTTCAGGAGGCCCTCGCACTCGTGACCGACCGGCGCGTGCGCCACCTGCCGGTGATGGACGGCGACCAACTGCTCGGCCTGGTTTCCATCGGCGACCTGGTCAAGGCCATCATCGCCGAGCAGCAATTGCTGATCGAGCAGTTGGAGGGGTACATCAACGCCTGAGGCCGATGCGTCGTCCGTAGGCTTTAGGATCACTGCCATTAAGTTCAGCCTCACGTCCAGTCCGGTCCGGCCTGGGAGCGCCGCACCTCAGTGCGGCGCGATCTCGCAGCTAACCCCGGCGGTGCGGCTTGCGCGGAGGCCGCGC
>NZ_CAIKKU010000598.1 GCF_903828115.1 uncultured Thiodictyon sp.
CGTTGTCGTTGTCGAATAATCCGACCACGATTACGACAACGACAACGACAACGACGCCCGGTCCGTGAGAACGTCCGGTAGGAGGCTGCCGTACCTGCGGCAACCCGGGTTAGAATGGCTGGGGTGCCGTCGCGGTTACGGGCGCGACGCGGCGAGCGGCAGTCCGGTAGGGGGCGTCCAGCGGGCGTCGATCAGACAATCAACGAAGTGGAGCCATCATGATTTTCAAACGAGTAACGATCAGCGCCGGGCTCGCCGCCCTGCTCACGCTGGGTCTCGGTCACCCCGCGGCGGCGGTGGAGAACGCCGACTTCCGCTTCGATACCACCAAGGAACTCTACAGCGTCTGCGCGGTGCCGGTGGACACGGCCGAGTACCCGATGGCCCGCCAGGCGTGCCGGGCCTTCATCGAGGCGGTGGCCCAGTACCACGATGCGGTCAGCAAGCCGGGGAAGTTGAAGCGGCTGGTCTGTTTCCCGCCGAACGCCACCATCGAGAACGGCGTTACCGCCTTCACTGCCTGGGCCGCGGCCAAGGCCGGGGACGCGCAGGCGATGGGCGCGCCGCCGGTGCTGGGCCTGCTCCGCGCCCTGGCGGCCAAGTATCCCTGCAAGGGTTGAACGCGCCCCCGATGCGCCCTCCGGTGCTGATCGATTGCCCGGTTCGGCGTAGTCGAGCCCCATCGGTCTCTAACGTTTCAGGGATGCGGCCCGCGGCCGTGTCCGCCAAATTCCAGGAGCCCCGTGTATGAAGACCCTTTCGCTCAAGACCCTTGCAGTCCCCAGCCTCCTGATCGCCACGCTGGCCATCGCCGGTTGCGGGACCACCACCGGCAGCCGCGCCGGGAGCGGCGCGCTCATGGGCGCCGCGGGCGGTGCCCTGATCGGCTCCCTGAGTGCCAACGCCGGTGCCGGCGCCCTGATCGGGCTCGGTGTGGGCGCCCTGGGCGGCTACCTCTACGACCAGCATCGTCGGGGCAATATCGACTGAGGTGGTCAGGGTCAAGCCTTTTTCGTCGAATCATGGTTGACGCCTTGACCTTGATCCACTACTTTTCATCTTGTTTCGATCGCACTGGCCGGGTGTCCGGGGCAGGGCGGTGCCGGCCAGGCCGCGGTGCCTGCGCAGATTCTCAGTTTCCGGTGAGCGGACTTGTGTGTTGGTCGCTCCCCGGGTTTCCTCCGATCAATACACAAGAAGCGTGAGAGAAAGCGATGAGGATCTACGTAGGCAACCTAACCTATACCGTCACCGATGAGGATTTGCGCGACGTGTTCGGCGAGTACGGGGAACTCGCCAGCGCCGAGGTCATCAAGGACAAGTTTTCCGGACAGTCCAAGGGCTTCGGGTTTGTGGATATGCCCAACGGCACCGAGGCGGAGACCGCCATCAAGGAACTGAACGAGTCCGTGTTCAAGGGCCGCAAACTGACCGTCAACGAGGCGCGCCCGCGCGACCAACAAAGCCGTCCGCGTGGTGGCGGTGGCGGGGGTGGGGGCGGGGGTGGTGGCTGGGGCGGCGGCGGCGGCCGTGATCGTGACCGCGATGGCGGCGGTCGGGAAGGCGGCGGGCGCTACTGACCGACCCGGGGCCGCGCCGCACCTCAATGCGGCGCGTCCTGCGAGGGAACCGGAGGTCGAGGCTTTACCCTGAAAGTCCGGCGGGGCCCTGTGGGAGCGGCTTTACCGTGAAAGTCTCCGCAGATATCTGTAAATACGGTCTTTTTTCCGCAACGATGACCGAAAACAACCGATAAGCGGGGCAGCGCCCCGTTAGCCTGAAGTACTTTCATGTTCCGGGGTGGTAAAGCCGCCTTCCATGGCCGTTAGCCGCGACGAGGCCTCGCGGGCTACCCGAGCGTCGCGGGTCACCGCTTCTGCGTCTCTGCGCCTCTGCGTGAGACCTCCTAAAGAATCTCACGCAGAGACGCAGAGAAGAATCGCTTAATTCTACTTCGTCACATTCGTAGCTTTCAGCCCCTTTGCTCACGGCGTTGTTTTTCAAAGGCGTAGTCGATGGCCGCCTGTCGTTTTGCGTGGCGCACCTGCATCTGGCGGATGACCTCGTCGATACTGACGTCACGGCGCGGTAGGAAGTGGGCCAAGAGGGTCTCCAGGTCCGCGCAACTGGGCAGGGGCACAGTGTCAGCGGCAGCGACGCGCTCCTCCAGCATGAACAGCATCGCCATCATGACCAAGGCCATGTGGTGATGCCAGACCCGCTGATGCAGAACCTCAATGATCAATCTCCAAGGCTAAGTCGGCCTTGCTGCGCAAGCACTGCGCGGCCTTGGGCACCCCGGCCACCGCACAGCGCTTGGCGTTCTCCACCCAGACCTTCGGCGCGTGCGCAACTGGAAAGACGCCGCGTAGCGATCACAAAAAGACACAAAACGTTGAGCCACCGCTTCCACAGGGCTCGTAACATCTTGAATCATCTTAAAGGGGGGTTGGTTCCGGTGGGCCTCGGTTCATCCGCTTGGCCGTATCTAAAGGGCTTGATTCAAGCCCCTTTTCTACTCAACTTCTGGCGATATTTCAAAATGTTGAATGTGACGGAGTAGAATTATTCGCTGACGACAACGACCGTGTACCCGGGATCTCGGTCACCACATCAGTTCTGATCGCACCCGTGCGGTGCTCCCGCCCGGCCGGGGGGCGGTCGATCTGGTAGCATGATGCGCCCGTGCGGCGATCCTTCCCCTACGCACCCATCCTGGCGATTCCTATGTTCGGTTTTGGAAGAAAAAAGCTCAAGCAGACGGCGGTTAGCGAGGACGGGCAGCCGTCCGACGGTGAGGAATCCGCGGCGGCCAAGGAGGGGATCTTCAAACGCCTGTTCGGGGCGCGCGACGGCGAGGACCTGGGCTGGGTGCCGGGGCTCGGGCCGCTGCCGGAGGCGGGTGGGGAACCTGCCGCCGAGCCCACGCCCGCGGCCGTTGCGCCGACGGCGGCGCCGGGCGGCGCGGTCGCTGCCGTCGCGCCGACGGTGCCCGAGACCCCGGTGGAATTCGAGGCCGCCCCTGAGCCCGAGCGCGCGTTCGCCCCCGCGCCCGCGCCGACCCCCGGGCCCGCCCCGTCGGCGGAGTCCGGCGAGTCACCCGTGCCCAAGGCCGGGCTTTTCAAACGCATCTTCCACCGTGCGGACGAGACCCCTGACGCGCCGCCGGCCGCGCGGCTCGACTCGACGCTGCCCGACCCGGCGGCCCCGCCCCCCAAGCCGCCCTATGCGCTGAAGATCATCCCGATCCGCGACCAGCCGGTGGACTGGGAGTTGCCGGAAGTCAGGCAGGGGCTCTTCAGCCGCCTGCGCGAACGGCTCTCGCGCAGCCGCACCCAGCTCGGATCGGGGCTCGGGAATCTGTTCCTGGGCCGCAAGAAGATCGACGATGAGTTGATGGAGGAGTTGGAGACCCTGCTCCTGACGGCCGATGTGGGGATCGATGCGACCGCGCGCGTCATCGACGATCTGACCCGCCGGGTGAAGCGCAAGGCGCTCGCGGACCCGCAGGCACTGCTCGCGGCGCTGAAAGAGGCCTTGCGCCAGATCCTTATCGCCGCGGAGGTCCCGGTCCGGCAGGCGGCCCCGGACCGGCCCCAGGTCGTCCTGATGGTGGGGGTCAACGGGGCCGGCAAGACGACGACCATCGGCAAGCTCGCGCGCTACCTGCAGGCGGACGGCAACAGCATCATGCTGGCCGCGGGGGACACCTTCCGCGCCGCCGCGGTGGAGCAGTTACAGGCCTGGGGCGAGCGCAACCGGGTGCCGGTGATCGCCCAGAAGGGCGGGGCGGACTCCGCCTCGGTGATCTTCGACGCGCTCCAGGCGGCGACCGCCCGCGGGATAGACGTGCTGATCGCCGACACCGCCGGGCGTCTCCACACCAAGACCAACCTGATGGACGAACTGACCAAGATCGCCCGGGTGCTGCGCAAGATCGACCCGGAGGCCCCGCACGAGGTGCTGCTGGTGGTGGACGCCACCACGGGTCAAAACGGGCTCAATCAGGCGGTGCAGTTCCACCAGGCGGTGCCCCTGACCGGGATCGCCCTGACCAAGCTCGACGGCACCGCCAAGGGCGGCATCGTCTTCGCCATCGCCGACAAGCTCAAGGTGCCGATCCGCTTCATCGGGGTGGGGGAGTCGATCGAGGACCTGCGGCCCTTCGACGCCGACGAGTTCCTGGATGCCCTGTTGGGGCAGTAGGCGGGTCCGCGGTGGTCGCGATCTGCACACGCGGCGCTGGATGAAGTAACTGTAATCTGCCTGTAATATTGTGCGGGTAATATCAGAACTAAAAGAATAATAAGACTATTTTCAAAGCATCGGCACAGCATATCGGAAGGATCGGAACATTCGATGCCCCGTTTGCCGGAATGGCTATTGTACAAACCCCCGACCTTGCCTAAAGTCCCTGCAAGCCTTGAAGCAGGGCGGTCCCGCAACCATTGCAAAGTTGCTGGTAAAATCCGCAGTGTTCTGCTAGGCTTTTGTTCCAGGCGTCCAACTCAGGTACCAAGCACATGGCCAAAGATTTCGCTCTCATGCCCACCGGCAATATCGATGCGTACATCAGCGCCTCCTACCAGATCCCGGTGCTGACCCCCGAGGAGGAGCGGAGCCTCGCCGAGAACCTGCGCGACCATGGCGACATGGAGGCGGCGCGGCGGATGGTGATGTCACACCTGCGGTTCGTGATCCGCATCGCCCGCGGCTATTTGGGCTACGGCCTGCCCCTGCCGGACCTGATCCAGGAGGGCACGGTGGGTCTGATGAAGGCGGTGCGGCGCTTCGAGCCCGACATGGGCGTGCGCCTGGTCTCATTCGCGGTGCACTGGATTCGCGCCGAGATCCACGAGTACATCCTGCGCAACTGGCGCATCGTGAAGGTGGCCACGACCAAGGCCCAGCGTAAGCTGTTCTTCAACCTGCGCAGCGCCAAGAAGCGGCTCGGCTGGTTCACCCACGCCGAGGTGCTGGCGGTCGCGGCCGACCTGGGGGTGAAGCCCGAGACGGTGCTGGAGATGGAGTCGCGCCTCTCCAACCAGGACCTGGCCTTCGACGGCTACGAGGACGATGACGACGAGTCCCCCTCCGCGCCCTCCACCTACCTGCCGGATTCGCGCATGGAGCCCCTGCGGATGCTGGAGCGCGAGGATACCGAGAGCAAGGACAAGGCGCGTCTCTATGCCGCCATCCAGGGCCTGGACGAGCGCAGCAAGGTGATCCTGCGCGAGCGCTGGCTGACCGAGAAGAAGCAGACGCTGCATGAACTGGCCCAGCAGTTCAACGTCTCGGCCGAGCGGATTCGCCAGATCGAGAAGAACGCGATGAAGAAGCTGCGACTGCAACTGGCCATCTGAACCCGTCGGGGCGGGCGTCAAACCCGCCCCCGCGGCATCGCATCCTACCAAGGCCCGCCCAGTGCGGGCCTTCTCGTTGGCGCCGACGCAAGCGTCGCTGCGCGCCTTTCACGGCAAAGACTGCTACCGAGTTCACACCCCTCGGTGGTATAACGCCTAAAATCCGAGTCGAGACGACGGGCGGGGGCCCGCTCGTCTGGTCAATTCCACATACCGGGGGAGAGGTTGTGGTAACGATGATGGAATCTCCGGGCGCCCGCCTTGGTGGTGACGAGGCCCGCGCCTTGTCGGCCCCGCGGGCAACGATGGCCGATCAGCCAGCCCGGCGAACTGGGGGGGAAGCCCCTCCCGGGAGCTCAACGAGGCGCGCTTTCAGAAATGGACTCGGATATGAGCGAGCTGGACCGCGCCGAGGCCGAGCTGCGGGTGGCCGCCACCGCCTTCGAGTCCCAGCAGGGCATGATCATTACCGATGCGCAGGGCGTGATACTGCGGGTCAATGAGTCCTTCAGCCGGGTGACCGGGTACTCGGCGCAGGAGGCCGTAGGACAGACGCCGCGCCTGATCCAGTCAGACCGTCATACCCCGGATTTCTATGCGCAGATGTGGCGCGGTCTGCTCGCTACCGGGCACTGGCAGGGCGAACTCTGGAACCGGCGCAAGGGTGGCGAGGTCTATGCGGTCTGGGCCACGATCTGCGCCGTCACGGATGACGCCGGGCGGGTGACCCACTATGTCGGAACCCAGACCGACATGACCCAGCGCAAGGAGGCGGAGGCCAGGATCCTGCATCTGGCCTTCTATGACCCCCTGACCCGACTGCCGAACCGGCGCCTGTTGCTCGATCGGCTCCAGCAGGCGGCGGTGTCGAGCCTGCACAACCAGTGCGTCGGGGCCCTGCTGTTCCTCGATCTGGACAGTTTCAAGACACTCAACGATACCCTATTACGCTCTTTTCCAGTCGGGAAACCAGTGTCGATGCGCTGATGAAGCAGGCCGATCTGGCCATGTACGAGGCCAAGGGCTCCGGGCGCAACACCTTGCGCTTCTTCGACCCGGAGATGCAGGAGGCCGTCACCTTGCGGGCCGCACTGGTGAGCGGTCTGCGCGAGGGCCTGCGCGAGCGGCAGTTTCGACTCTTCTACCAACCCCAGGTGGACAGCGGCGGCCGTCTCGTCGGGGCCGAGGCCCTGGTCCGCTGGCAATGCCCGGTCCGCGGACTGGTGCTGCCCGCGGAGTTTATCCCGGTCGCCGAGGAGTCCGGCTGGTGGAGGATGTCAGCGACATCAGCGCCAAGATGTCGGCCCTGAAGGAACTGGGCCTTGGTTTGGTCTTGGACGATTTCGGCACCGGGTATTCGTCGCTGTCCCACCTGCGGCGCCTGCCCCTGGACCAGTTAAAGATCGATCGGTCGCTCGTGCGCGACCTGTTGTTTGACCAGAACAGTGTCGCCATCGCCCAGACCATCATCGTCCTCGGTCAGACCATGGGCCTGGCGGTGCTCGCCGAAGGCGTGGAGACCGCCGGCCAGCGGGACTTGCTCGCCGGCCTGGGCTGCCACCTCTACCAGGGCTACCTGTTCGGCCGGCCGATGCCGCTTGAGGAGTTTGCGCGGTTGGTTTTCTAGTACCCCGTTCCAGCTATTCTTGCGCCTGCTCAAGCCCCGCAGGGGCGCGATATACCAGCCCAGGGCAACGCCCTGGGATAGCGTTGTTTATTCGGCCTAGCCCTGAAAGGGCGTGACATAAGGAGCCGCGCCGTTATGTCACGCCCTTTCAGGGCTGGGGTTTCTTATCCGTCATACCCAGGGCGTTGCCCTGGGCTCGTATGTCGCGCCCCTTCGGGGCTTGAGCGGCGCAAGATTAGGCAAAATAAGGTACTGGTTCCGTGCGGCAGAGTTCCCGATACTAGTCGGCACGGCCCTTGATGCTTGGCTTGTGGCCTGCGACTGTGAGGCCAAGCCTCGCTACACCCGCATCGCGCAGAGCGGTACCAGCAGTTCGGTCCGACTCAGGCCCCCGTGTTGACCGATCAGTGTCTTGGGTTCCTCGAAGGGTAGTGATTGGCGCACGATGCGGTGCCCTCGGGGCAGCAGGCAGTAGTCCCCGATGCGGTCACTGAAGCGCGGATGGGGGCGGCCGGTGCCGAACCAGCCGGCGTCCACCAGGTCGCGGCTCGGCCGGACCTCCACCAGGGTGCCCAGGGGCCCGGCGCAATAGTCCAGAAAGCGGTCCTCGCGCCCGGCGCGCAGGTAGCAGAAGGCGGCGCGCGGCTCCCCGCACAGGGGCAGGGCCAGGCAGTCAGTGAGGCCCGGGTGGTCCGCCAGATCGATCAGGTCGGCAGGCCCCGTGTCCACCTGGCCGTGGTCGGCGGTCACCAGCACCAGGGTATCGGTCCCGGCGGCGGCGACCAGGAAATCGGTGATCGCCTGCTCGAGCGCGCGCAGGTGGGCCGCCGCCGCCGCGCTGCCCATCCCCTGGTGGTGCCCGATCGAGTCCAGTTCCGGCCAATAGCAATAGACATACTTGGGCACCCGGTCGCGGCGCAGCGCCCGGGTGGTCTGGCGGAACAGGTCGTGCAGGTCCGCGTAGGGCACGACCTGCGCCGGTCCCACATGCGCCAGGTTGTAGTCCGAGCGGGCGATGCGGTTGGGGCTCACCACCAGGCCGCGGGTGCGGATGCGCGCGAAGATCGACTGGTGCCCGAAGAGCCGTAGCGGGTCGATCCCGGCCTTGCGGTAGGGCACACCGCCGTAGCGGGGGACGCCCGGCAGCACCGTCATCACACAGGCGAGTTCGGAAAACCAGGTGTACCAGCCGGTCAGTCCGTGCTGAAGCGGTCCATCGCCGGTCAGAAAGCTGGTGATCGCGGTGGCCGTGGTCGAGGGGAAGACCGTGGTCAGGGTCCCCACCCGGTGTCGGCTCAAGAGCCCGGCGGGCGAGCGCTCCGCGAGCCAGTCGGCCCCCAGCCCGTCGATCACCAGGAGCACGATGTTGGTCGCGCGCGCCATCTCGGCGGCGGGGGTCAGGGTCGACTGCGGGTAATCGCTGCGCCCGCCTCGGGCGCGGATGATCGAGGCCATCAGATTGACGATGCCGCCGCCTTGGTAGTCGGGTGTGAGGGTGGGGGCCTGGGCGTCGTCGGTCATCCGGGGTGCATCGCTGAAGGGGCGCGACCGTCGCACCCGAGCCCTTAGCGTATCACCGGCAGGGCCGCGCCTACCCGCCGCTGGGTCCGGGAACCCGGAGCGCTCGTTGGTGCGCAAATGAACGCCGATAAACGCAAATATCGGGGAGCTGCGTCCATGGTCAAAGGCCGGCAATGACCTCGTGGTCCAGCCCGGTGGACTGGGCGATGACGCTCGGCGCGACACCGTTGGCCTTCATCGCCCGGGCGATCTCCAGCGTGCGCTCTTCGCGACCCTTCTCGCGCCCCTCCTCGCGCCCCTCGAGCTTGCCGAGCCCATAGTTCGACGCCACCAGGCTCGCCTGCAAGTGCAGATCGTCCTGCCAGCGCTCGTAGGCGGCGCGCTCCGCCGGTGCAAGCTTGAGTACATCGAGCTTCTCCTTGGCCTCGCGCAGGCCCTTGGCCGAGAAGCCGTCCTGAATCGCCTCGTGCTTGAGGAAATAGACCCACTCGTCGAGGGTGTCGCGGGCGATGTCGTCGAACCGCTCGACCTTGATCAGGTAATACTCGGGGAACAGCTCGTGGGTGTACTCGCGTCCCGGAAACAGTTGACGTTGGGCGCGGCTCAAGTCCAGCTCATCGTGCTTGTGCAGGCCGTGAAAGCGGGTGGTGCCGCGGTAGATATAGTCCTCGCCGTGGCCCAGGTCGAAATAGAGGATGTTGACCGAGATGACCTTGACCAGGTCCGCATAGGCCTCACCGGCATCCAGATGCTCGACCAAGGTTCGGGCGCTGCCGTAGAGCATCCGCGACAGATAATCGTGCTGGCGCTCGTATTGAACCTCGATCAGCACCAGCTCGCCGCGGTGGTTGCGTACCTTGAGATCCAGGCGGTTGGAACGGTCGTCGGCCGTGTCGCGGTTCGACTCCGATTCCAGGACCTCCTGGATCTGGACGTCCTCGCGCAGCAGCTCGCTCAAGAAGCCCTCGAGGATGCCGAAGTTGGCCTTGCTGCGCAGCAGCCGTTTCATGGCCCAGTCGAAGCTGATGAGCTTGCGTGTTGGCATGGTCGCTGACTCCGCGGGAGAGGGATGGGTCGGGCACACAAGTATAGCTTGTGTCGGTTGCGGGCGGCTTGACGTGACGGGGGCTGCATTGCCGTGCGCGGAGACGCTGCAAGTATTCCAGATCTTGGCCTCGGCAACGATCCCGCACTGCGCGGTTGCCTCAAGGGCCTGCCGCTTCGTGCCGGCGCCGCCACAACTCCGCGCACGGGGTCGGATGATCGCGCAGCGCGCTCGCCTGCTCGCCGCCGATGCCGAATCGGCGTTGCGCCGCGTAGTCCATCAGTTGCCGCTGCCGTTGCCAGATGGCCGAGCCCCCGATCCGCCCCCGGGCGTCGGCCCTGAGATAGTCCCGCAGCAGGGCGCCGATGAAGGCGCACTCGGACTGATCGCGGTCCTCCCGGCGCAGCGCAACCTCGTGCTGCAACTCATCGAGCGGAGTGAAATAGCTGGTGTCGTCCAAGACCTCGGCCGCCAGTGCCAACACCGGGTCGAGTTCCGTATCCTGGGTCAGCAGCCGCAGGACCTCATCGATATGGCCGCGGTCGGCCCGCGGGAACAGGACCCGCCCGCGCCTGAAATCTGCCTCGGAGGGGCTCACGTCCTGACCCGTCTCGTCCCTGACGGCGAACTTGGCCTGGGCGGTCAGCCCCTCATAGGAGGAGGTGGACAGCAGGACGCCACGCACCCGGAAGGTCCAAGGCTCGCCCGCGTAAACCACTTGTTGATGAGTCGCCGCCAGTTGCCGCTCCACCACATGGGGCATATAGAGGGTCGAGACGATCTTGTAGTCCGACCAGCCGGCCCCGGCGCCAATGGCCAGGCCCTTGGGATCGACGAAACCGAAGGTCTGGATGCGCCGCTCATAGTCCAGGATCCAGACGATGAAGTCGGGATAAAACCAGTCCGAATCGCCCACCCGCACTCGGAAGGAGTCGTTGCGCTTCTCGATATTGCGTTTGAGCCAGAGGTCATGCGCCCCCCACTTGAGCGGCGTGCGCGGCCCCTTGGGGTGATTGCCCGCCGGATAGAGCCGCAGGATCAGGTCCCGCACGAAGGCCTCTTCATTCAAATCCAGGGTCCCGGGACCCGCATCCACCCGGTCCTCCCGCGGCTTCAGGAGCAGGGGTTGGTAGACACTCCCGGGGGCCATGACCTCGATACCGGCGCAATGGGGGTCGACGATCAGCGGCAGATTCGCGATGTCCGGGCAGGCCAGCGGCGCGCCGCCGAACAGTTCGCCCTGGCCGGGTGCGGCGGGCCTCTTAGTCGCCATGGGTGACCTCCTTGAAATAGGTATCGGGGATGCCGCTCGCCTCTGCCGGGATCAGACCATAGCGGCTCAAGCGGTTCTCTGCCCGGCGCTCTGCCGCCTCGAGCAGGCGCTGCACCAGGCTGGTCGCCAGGCGGTTGATACGGGCCAGGTCCGCCGCCGTGTGGACCTCGAACTGCCCCGGGAGGCCCTGGACCTCGTAGTGTCCGCCTGCCAGGGCCGCGCTGATCGCCGCACGATCGAAGGCCAGGTTCCACCGGCCCTGGACGCGCCGCCACTCCACCAGGTCCCGCCAGACCGCGTCCTGGTCCACCAGGCCCAGCCGCTGCCGGAACTGCGCCGTGAGGTCCTGACTCAGGG
This sequence comes from uncultured Thiodictyon sp., assembly GCF_903828115.1. Taxonomy (GTDB): domain Bacteria; phylum Pseudomonadota; class Gammaproteobacteria; order Chromatiales; family Chromatiaceae; genus Thiodictyon. The sequence goes on from NZ_CAIKKU010000598.1 coordinate 11,187, forward strand.
TGCCCTGGCGGGTCGCGACCCGCCCATCCGCGAGCCCCGAGGCGGCGATGGCGGCGCCGAGCGAGACCCGCACCCGGCCGAGCCCGGCCAGCCACCCGGACCCCAGGGCGGCGACCTGGAACTCGGCGCGTCCCGGCACCACGGCGCGTACCGCCTGCAGCAGGGGCGGCGCGTGTCTCTGTACCGCGCACTCAATGCGGTGGGAGTCCGCAACCCCGTTGTCCGTCAAACCTTTGAGGAAGGCGTCCAGATACCTGGACTTCAGCCCGTAGACATAGGCGGTCTGCAGCGGCGCCAGCACCGCCGGGGGCCGCTCCAGGCGCTTGCCGTCCCCGCGCACCCCGGCGAGCCGCACCACCCGGCCAAACATCTGGATGATGAGCGAACCCTCCCCCTGGCCCAGCCGCAGCAAGGTGAGCGAGGAGGCACGGTAGTTGTCCCAACCCTCGGCGAAACGGCGCGAGCCGATCAGGCAGTTGAGCCCGCTGCCGGGGGCCTCGATGGCCGCGAAGAGCGAACCCGAGAGTGCATCCTCCTCGACCGCCAGCCCGACCCCTTCCAGGGCCCGCCTGAGTCCCGCCGCATCCCCGACGTTGACCACCCCGTAGTAATGGGTGCTGTCCCCGCGGCGCAGCCCCAGACCCAGTTCACCCGTTGCCGCGCCGATCAGGCGCAGCACCGGCTTGTCCCCGGCTTGCCAACCGAAGCAGTCGGCCAGCACCCGCCCGGCAAGCGCCTGCGGCGCAAAACCGGCAGCGGCGGCGCGCACCGTCGTCGGCAGCAGGTCGGCACCGGATTGCGCGTCGCCGGCCGTCGCCGCGAGCAGGGCGCTCAGGCGCCCGCCCAGGTCCGCGGGGGCCGCCAGGATGGCCGACAGGAACCGCAGCACGTCCACCACGTCCGAGGTCTGTTCCTTGTCGCCCTCGTTCCTGGTACTGCCGATGACCGAGAGTCCGAGCAGCACCCACAGGGGCGGGGCCGCCTCCAGCCCCAGTTGCGCCGCCGCCGCGCGCCCGGCCGGCGAGCGGAAGCAGGCGACCTGGTGCCAGAAGGCGAGCAGGGCCGCGGTCAGCGTCTGTTGCTGGGCGGCGCGGGCGGCGTCCCCGGCCGCCTGCACCCGCACATGCCAGAAGTCCTTACCGTAGCGGTCACGGTGGAAGCGGTCGTAGGCATAGTCGAAGACCACCGCCCGGGCGTAGCGGTCGAAGGCGTGCTCCCCCTCCGCCACCTGACCGAAGGTGGCCGAGAATTCGATCAGGAGGCCGCGCCGGGCCGGCTCCGGGGCGCCGATTCCGGCCAGGTCCGCCTGCAGGGCCTTCCACACACTCGCCTCGGCGCGCTGGCCCTTGTGCCCCTCGTCCACGAAGACCAGGTTGCAGCCGTCGCTGAAGACGTGGGTCGGCACCGTCACGCCGTCCCCGCGCTTCTGGGCGGTCAGCTTGTTGATATCGAGCACGATCACCGTCTCCGGCGGCAGCCGCCCCAGGGCCGCGGCCTCGCCGTCCATGGGATAGGCGAAGACCTCCCAGACCGCGAGTCGGCGCAGGCGTTCGGCATGTTGGCGGGTCAGGGCCTCGGAGGGCGTCACCACCAGCACCCGGCCCCAGGCCCGGCGCCGCTCCAGCAGGGCGAGAGCGGCGTGCAGCAGATGGGTCTTGCCGGCCGCCGTCGCCATCCAGAAGGCCGCCAGTTGCAGGTCGGCCGACCCGAAGGCCGACACCGACTCCCCCTTGGGCGGGTGCCCGGCCAGCCAGGCGTTCAGGCGGGCCAGGAAGGCCTCAGGGTCATCCAGTTGGGCGTCCACCCAGTGGGCGAACAGGATCAGGGCCAGGTATTGGGCGTAGCGCGGCGCGAACCGCACCTGGGCGCACGCCTGCCGGACCTGTGCGTCCAATGCGGTCAGCGCGCTCCCGTCCCCGCGGCAGAGCGAGGCCAGTGCCTCCAGGTAGCGACCCTCCGCCAGGCCGCCCGCCGCGCCGCAGTTCTCCTCCACGTTGCGCAACTGTGCCATCGCCGACGCCAGCGTGAGGCCCACCTCGTCCGCCAGGGCATCGCGCAGGACCAGGGCGGCCTTCAGGCGGGCGTGGCCGGAGCGTTTCGCGGGTGCCTTACTCATGTGAGCCTATTCACTCCCCGCTCCCCCGGCGGGGAGGGTCTGCGCGCTGACCACTTGGCCAGGGGCGAGCGGTTCCGAATCCAGGTACAGGGTTTCGGGCGCAATATCGATATTCCCCGGCCAGACCACGGTACCGATGCCCACCTGCGCGGCGGCGAACAGGGGCGAATCCTTGAGCCGGTCGAAGGGCCTCTCGGCGAAGAGATCAGACATGTCGAAGACGCGCCGCTCGCCATTCTCGAACTCCAGGAATAACAGATGGCCGTCGCGTGCATCGACTCTTACAACATCCAGCAACATGGTTGTCTCCTCATTGGAGCGGTGGAATGCGAAAGGGCTCTTGGCCGGACACGGCGAGCGCCCAATTGGCGTCCAGGGCGTCGCGGTGAATTTCCATCCAAGCCTGCACCAGGCGTGTTTGACGGGGCGGCAGATCCCCATCCAGGAGTTGGCCATCCGCGATGGCGTAGACCGCCTTGAAATCCTGATAGCGGGCATGAATATGCGGCAGGTTGTGCTGCTTCGTATCCTTGAAATAGATGGCGATCACAATTCCAAAAAACATACTGATAGCCGGCATCTCTGGTCCTCCGAAGCGATTGCTCTTTCTCAAAAAACCGCGCCTGGGGCCGCGCCTATAGGCCTGGATCGTCATCCCGGCCACTGGGAGCGCCGCACCCCAGTGCGGC
>NZ_CAIKKU010000599.1 GCF_903828115.1 uncultured Thiodictyon sp.
CGCCTGATAACGTGCCTGTCTCAGCGTCGATCGCGTCTTGGTGACACCTGTTGCATAATCGACGCAGGCGGATCCGCGGTCCCGGGTCCGATCCTGGCCGCGCGCGCCCGGCCCGCCCGCCCTGTTGACCGGGAGGTCGCTGGTCCGCACAGCGGACCCAACGGCACCGTAGGGTCCGCTGTGCGGACCGATCGCCGCCTGCCCGGCCCCGGCGCGCCGGGCGCCTGGCTGACCGGTCCGGTCCTTGCAAAGGACTGGCACCAGCCGCGCATCGATCCCTGAAGAGCCACCGGTATGTCGAACTCCGCCGCCGCCGATCCCGCACCTGACCACGCGGGTCAGGTCGGCCCCATCATCGCGGCCCACCGTGACCGGCCCGGCGCCATGCTGCCCATTCTGCACGCGATCCAGCGTCACCTGGGCTGGGTCCCGGGCGCGGCGGTGCCGCTGATCGCCGACGCGCTCAACTGCTCCCGGGCCGAGGTCCAGGGGGTGCTCGACTTCTATCACGACTTCCGCCGCGCCCCGCCCGGCCGCCATGTGCTGCAGCTCTGCCGGGCCGAGTCCTGTCAGGCGCTGGGCGGTCTGGCGCTGGAGGCCCACGCCCGCGCCGTCCTGGGTCTGGATTATTACCAGACCAGCGCGGACGGCGCCCTGACGCTGGAGCCGGTCTACTGCCTGGGCAACTGCGCCTGCTCCCCCGCCGTGCGGGTCGATGACGAGATCCTCGGGCGCGTAGACCCGGACCGCTTCGACGCGCTGATCGCCGGACTGCGCGGCGCCGGGGTCCCGGCATGAGCCCGCCCCTGACCGCGAGCCGGCCCCAGCGGGTCTATGTGCCGGGCGATTCGGGCGCACTATCGGTGGGCGCGGACCAGGTCGCGCGGTCGCTTGAGATCGAGGCACAGCGGCGCGGCCTGCCGATCGAACTGGTGCGCAACGGGTCGCGCGGGCTCTATTGGGTGGAACCGCTGGTGGAGGTCGCGACCCCGGCCGGGCGCATGGCCTATGGCCCGGTCCGGGCACAGGATGTACCCGACCTGTTCGCGGCCGGCTTTCTGAGCGGCGAGCCCCACCGCCTGGGCCACGGCCTCACCGCCCTGATGCCCTACCTGGCCGGCCAGGAGCGCCTCACCTTCGCCCGGGTGGGGCTGACCGACCCCCTGAGCCTCGAGGACTACCAGGCACATGGCGGCTTCGCCGGGCTGACGCGCGCCATCGGACTTGAGCCCGCCCAGATCGTGCAGGAGGTCACCGACTCCGGCCTGCGCGGGCGCGGCGGCGCCGCCTTCCCGACCGGGATCAAGTGGGCCACGGTCCGCGCTGCCCCGCTCGCGCCCAAGTATGTCGTCTGCAACGCGGACGAGGGCGACTCCGGCACCTTCTCCGACCGCATGTTGATGGAGGGCGACCCTTATTGTCTGATCGAGGGGACCACCATCGCCGCCCTGGCGGTGGGTGCGACCCAGGGCTATATCTATTCCCGCTCCGAATACCCCCATGCCTTCCGGATCATGGAGACGGCCATCGCCCGGGCGCGGGCGGCGGGGTTCCTGGGGCCGGACCTGCTCGGTTCCGGCCGCACCTTCGAGTTGGAACTGCGCATGGGCGCCGGGGCCTATATCTGCGGCGAGGAGACCGCCATGCTGGAGAGCCTGGAGGGCCGGCCCGGCCTGGTACGTTTCAAGCCGCCGCTGCCGGCCATTGCCGGACTCTTCGGTCGCCCGACCGTGATCAACAATGCCATGAGCCTGGCCTCGGTCCCGATCATCCTGGCCCAAGGCGCGGCCTTCTATCGCGATTACGGGGTAGGCCGCTCACACGGGACCTTGCCATTCCAGTTGGCGGGCAATATCCGCCACGGCGGCCTGGTGGAGAAGGCCTTCGGGCTGACCTTGAATGAGATGCTCTACGACTATGGCGGCGGCTCCGCCAGCGGCCGACCCATTCGCGCGGTGCAGGTGGGCGGGCCGCTTGGGGCCTATGTCCCCGAGTCCCAATTCGACATCCCCCTGGATTACGAGGCCTATGTCAAGATCGGGGCCATGATCGGACACGGCGGTATCGTCGCCTTCGACGACACGGTGGACATGGCGCGCATGGCCCGCTATGCCATGGAATTCTGCGCCCACGAATCATGCGGCAAGTGCACCCCCTGTCGGATCGGCTCCCGGCGCGGGGTCGAGGTCATCGACCGCATCATCGCCGGCCAGGCGCGCGCCGCCAACCTCGCCCTGCTCGAGTCCCTGTGCGATACGATGCTCAATGGCTCACTCTGTGCCTTGGGCGGCATGGCACCCTATCCGGTGCAATCGGCGCTGCGGCACTTCCCGGAGGACTTCAAGAGAAGTACGTGAGTAAGAAAGTACGTTAGTACGTTAGTACGGGAGTACGGGAAGAGGGCGTGTCAGCGGTCGGCCGCGTACTTCCGTACTAACGTACTTCCGTACTAACGTACTTCCGTACTAACGTACTAACGTACTTTCTTCAAGAGGCAAGCCATGTCCCTCCCCCGTGACCCCGACTTCGGTACCCCCGCCCGCGCCTCCGAGCGCCTGGTGACGCTGACCATCGACGGCGCCGCGGTGCAGGTCCCGGAGGGCACTTCGGTCATGCGCGCGGCGGAGTCGGTCGGCAGTCGGGTCCCCAAACTGTGCGCCACCGACAGCCTGGAGCCCTTCGGCTCCTGCCGCCTGTGCCTGGTGGAGATCGAGGGCCGGCGCGGCTATCCGGCCTCCTGCACCACGCCGGTGGAGGAGGGGATGCGGGTCCGGACCCAGACCGACAAACTCGCCGCGGTCCGCCGCGGGGTCATGGAACTCTATATCTCGGACCACCCGCTCGACTGCCTCACCTGTTCCGCCAACGGCGATTGCGAGTTGCAGGACATGGCCGGCGTGGTGGGCCTGCGCGAGGTCCGCTATGGGATGGACGGGGCCAATCACTTCGCTGTCGGCAGCGCCGCACCGAAGGACGACTCCAATCCCTATTTCAGCTTCGACCCGGCCAAGTGCATCGTCTGCAGCCGCTGCGTGCGGGCCTGCGCCGAGGTGCAGGGGACCTTTGCCCTCACCATCTCCGGGCGCGGCTTCGATGCCCATGTCAGCGCGGGTGAGAACCAGCCCTTCATGGAATCCGAATGCGTCTCCTGCGGGGCCTGTGTCCAGGCCTGTCCCACCGCGACCCTGATGGAAAAGTCCGTGATTGAGATGGGACAGGCGCAGCAGTCGGTCGTGACCACCTGTGCCTATTGCGGCGTCGGCTGCGCATTCGAGGCGCAGCTCAAGGGCAACACGGTGGTGCGCATGGTCCCCTGGAAGGACGGGCAGGCCAATCACGGCCATTCCTGTGTCAAGGGCCGCTTTGCCTGGGGCTATGCGACCCACCCGGACCGGATCACGACCCCGATGATCCGCAAGTCCATCCATGACCCCTGGCGGCCGGTGTCCTGGGATGAGGCCTTAGGCTATGCCGCCGCCGAGTTCAAGCGCATCCAGGCGCAGTACGGGCGGGGGTCGGTCGGCGGTATCACCTCCTCGCGCTGCACCAATGAGGAGACCTATCTGGTCCAGAAGCTGGTGCGCGCCGCCTTCGGCAACAACAATGTGGACACCTGCGCCCGGGTCTGTCACTCGCCTACCGGTTATGGGCTCAAGCAGACACTCGGCGAGTCCGCCGGCACCCAGACCTTCGACTCGGTGCTCGCGGCCGATGTGATCGTGGTGATCGGTGCCAATCCCACGGACGGGCATCCGGTATTCGCCTCCCAATTGAAGCGGCGGCTGCGCCAGGGCGCCCGGCTCATCGTGGTGGACCCGCGCCGGATCGACCTGGTGAAGAGCCCGCACGTGGCGGCGGACTTTCATCTGAAGCTGCTGCCCGGGACCAATGTCGCCATCGTCAATGCGCTCGCCCATGTGATCGTCACCGAAGGTCTGGTGAACGAGGCCTTCGTGGCCGCGCGCTGCGAGCCCGCGTCATTCGCCGCCTGGCGCGCCCATGTCGCCCAGCCCGCGCAGTCCCCGGAGGCCCTGGCGACGGTCACCGGCGTGCCCGCCGAGTTGATCCGCGGCGCCGCCCGGCTCTATGCCGGTGCTGCCAACGCCGCCATCTATTACGGCCTGGGGGTCACCGAGCACAGCCAGGGCTCGACCATGGTCATGGGCATCGCCAATCTCGCCATGGCCACCGGCAATATCGGCCGCCTGGGTGTGGGGGTGAATCCACTGCGCGGTCAGAACAATGTCCAGGGGTCCTGCGACATGGGCTCCTTCCCGCACGAGCTGCCCGGCTATCGCCACGTCTCGGACGCGGAGACCCGCCGCCTGTTCCACGACGCCTGGGGGGTGGCGATCGATCCGGAGCCGGGCCTGCGCATCCCCAATATGTTCGAGGCGGCCTTGGACGGGAGCTTCCGCGGTCTCTATTGCGAGGGCGAGGACATCGTCCAGTCGGACCCGAATACGCAGCACGTCCAGGCGGCCATGTCCGCCATGGAGTGCGTGGTGGTCCAGGACCTGTTCCTGAATGAGACCGCGAAATACGCCCATGTCTTCCTGCCCGGCTCGAGCTTCCTGGAGAAGGACGGCACCTTCACCAATGCGGAGCGGCGCATCTCCCGGGTACGCAAGGTCATGCCGCCGCTGGCCGGACTGGCGGACTGGGAAGTCACGGTGGCCCTGTCCCAGGCCCTGGGCTATCCCATGGACTACCGGCACCCATCGGAGGTCATGGACGAGATCGCCCGCCTCACCCCCAGCTTCACTGGCGTGAGCTATGCGCGCCTAGACACCCTGGGCAGCATCCAGTGGCCCTGCAATGCCGCTCACCCGGACGGTACGCCGATCATGCATGTGGATGAGTTCGTCCGCGGCAAGGGGCGTTTCATGGTCACCCATTATGTGCCGACCACGGAGCGGGTCACTCACCGCTATCCGCTGATCCTCACCACCGGCCGCATCCTCTCGCAATACAATGTGGGGGCCCAGACGCGGCGCACGGCCAACGTCCAGTGGCACGCCGAGGACCGGCTGGAGATCCACCCCCAGGACGCGGAAGATCGGGGCATTCATGAGGGCGATTGGGTGGGCGTGGCGAGCCGCGCCGGGGACACGGTCCTGCGTGCCACCCTCACCGGGCGCGTCCAGCCCGGTGTGGTCTATACCACCTTTCACTTCCCGGAGTCCGGCGCCAACGTGATCACTACGGACAATTCGGACTGGGCGACCAACTGCCCGGAGTATAAGGTCACCGCGGTCGAGGTCGTCCTGGTCAGCCAGCCTTCCGCCTGGCAGGAACGCCACCGCCGCTTCTCCAAACGGCAACTGGACCTGCTGCCCGGGTCCGCGGCAGCGGTCGAGCCTTGAGTGGGCGCCATGCACGCCTGCCAGGGACCGCAAACGGCCCCCGTGGGAGCGGCTTGCAGCCGCGAAGAAGATAGCCCTGAACCCGCCGCCAACTGGTATCTCACCGGTACCGCAACGCCCTTGCGAGGCCCGGAGGAAAAGGCCGACTGGCCCAGCCACCAAGGCGTGCAGGTCCTGCAACTGGAGGGCGGCCAGGCGCTCGAGCGCCCCGACCAGGTCATCGAGGAGGTCCCGCTCGCCCTGGTCTACAACCGTATCTCCCACGCAGTCATGTTGGTCACCCCGGTCGATCTCGCGGACTTCGTGCTGGGCTTCAGCCTGGGGGAGGGCATCCTGGGGGCCGCCGCAGAACTCCATGACTGCGAACTGGTCCAGGTCCAGGGCGGGATCGAGGCCCGCATGAGGATATCCGCCGCGCGCTTCGCCGCATTGAAGGAGCGGCGCCGGACCCTGGCCGGACGGACCGGTTGCGGCCTGTGCGGCGTGGAGAGCCTGCAGGCGCTGGAGCGTCCGACGGTCCCGGTCGAGCGGACCTGCCGCCCGCGCCCCGGCGCCATCGCCCGCGCACTCGCGGACCTGCCGCGGCACCAGCCCCTGTTTCGCCTGACCGGCGGCGGCCACGCGGCCGCCTGGGTCGGGGCGGACGGGGCCGTGCGGCTGGTGCGCGAGGACGTGGGGCGGCACAATGCCCTGGACAAGCTGATCGGCGCCCTGACGTGGCAGGGCACCGACCCGGCGGACGGCTTTGCCATCTGCACCAGCCGGGCGAGCTACGAGATGGTCCAGAAGGCGATGACCGCCGGCATCGGTCTGCTGGTGGCGGTCTCAGCCCCGACCGCCGCCGCCATTCGCCTGGCCCAGGCCGCCCATCTCACCCTGATCGGCTTCGCCCGGGGCGAGCGGATGCTGGTCTATACCCATCCGTGGGAAAGCACGGAAGTGCTTTAGTAACGAGCCAAGAACAAGCTAAACACAGATACCATCGTTGTCGTTGTCGTTGTCGTAATCGTTGTCGTAATCGTTTTCGTAATCACAAGCGGAAAAGCGGTGCAATTTTGGGTGCGAGAATCCGGGCCACTACGATAACCTGGATTACGACAACGACAACGACAACGACAACGACGCCGGGCGGCGGCGCGAGCCTAACGTTCTAACGTACTTCTTTCCGCGAGCAACCAATGGACATCCAAAACCTCATCAAACAAGCCAACCAGATCGGCGATTTCTTCGGCGCCTGGCCGGACTCCGCACAGGGGCGCGAGGAAGTCGCCAATCATCTAAAGCGCTTCTGGGAACCGCGTATGCGTCGGCAGATCATCGAGCATGTACGCGCCCAGGGTGGGGCGGGCCTGAACCCGCTCGTGATCGAGGCGATCGGACAACTGGAGCCGATGGGGGAGGGTGCATGAGGTTCTCGTCGCAACTGTGGTGGGCACTCGGCATGGGCCTCTATGTGCTCGCGGTGCTCTTCGGGACCCTCATCCCCTATCGGGCCATGGTCGCGCGCGGCATGGAGCCGATCCGTGCGGTCTATTACAACCGCAAGATCGTCCATATGCTGGCCGGCGGGGTCGGGTCACTGGTGGTGCCGCTGGTCTTTACCGATCCCTGGTGGCCCCTGATCGCGGGGCTGCTGTTTACGCTGTTTACCCTGCTTGCCCATCGCCTGGGGCTGCGGATGTACTGGTTCCAGACTCCGGACAATACCAATGACGTGAAGTTTGCCCTGATGTGGGGTCTCTCGGTCTCCGGCCTGTGGTGGCTGCTCGGCGACCCCTGGCTCGCAATACTCCCCGCGCTCTATATGGCCTTCGGCGACGGCGTGACCGGCATTGCGCGCAATGCACTGGTGCGCCGCCGCTCCAAGAGTCCCATCGGCAACCTCTTTATGCTGATCGTCTGTGTCCCGCTCGGCTGGGTGATCGGCGGCCAGGCCGATCCATCGATCCCCTGGTGGGGGGTGGCCTCCGCGGTGGTCGCGACCTGGATCGAGCGCTATGAATTCGGCCCCATCGACGACAATGTGCTGATCACGGTCGCCGCGAGCGCGGTGCTGCTCCTGGGGTCGGTGGCGGGGCGCATCGGTTGATGCGATGTAACGAGTCGATAACACGTTAAACGCAATCGTTGTCGTTGTCGTTGTCGTAATCGGAGAAGCGATACGCTTTGGGGTTCGAGAGACTC
>NZ_CAIKKU010000600.1 GCF_903828115.1 uncultured Thiodictyon sp.
CGCTGCCCACAGGCGCAACGTCGCTTCATCCAGGCGACCGGAAAGCGCCCGATACTTTTCTTCGATTATCTTGGTAACATCCATGCACCAAGCGTAACCGCAATTCACGTATTGTTCAAGTTATTTCTGCTAGGCTCCTTACGGGGGCCTACTCTGAGATCTTGCTTCGGATGCGAGGCAACCTCAAGTTCGCGTATCGCAAGCTTTCACCAAGACTTTCAAGTTTCTCGGTAGAGATCTACTACGCATCCCGTGGCGACACATTCGACTTGGGCAGCGAGGTTGAGGCTCGCGGACATCAAATTGCTGCCATCGTCAGGAACAGCTTCGGCTCCTGCAAGGCCGAATTCTCCTTTGTGGGAGCAACAGCACTTGTCGAGCTTCACCGCAAAATCCAGAACTACACGCTCGAACTGCCTTTCGTTGAGGCGCTGGCAAAGGGCGAACGCTATGTTGTTCTTGCTCGACTATCTGACTACTTTCGCTTCATCTCTGACGAGGGAAAGCTGCGGCGCTATCTCTTCGACTCGAACGTTCGGGACTTTATGGGCCTGAACCGGGTAAACGAAGACATAAAGGAAACGCTCGAAAACCTCGACTCTCCTGACTTCTGGTGGCTCAACAACGGCGTAACTATCCTCGCCACGTCTGCCGCGATTACGGGCAAGTCCATTCAAGCCGACGACATTCAGATCGTCAATGGTCTACAGACCACCGAATCGATTTTCCGGCATTTCACGCAATCACTGGCGGCTGCGCAAGACGAGCGCTGCCTACTTGTCAAAGTGATAGTTACAAGAGACGAAGCCATTCGCGACGCCATCATTCGCGCGACTAACAATCAGACCGACGTAGAACTCGCCTCGCTTCATGCCACGGACAAAATCCAGCGCGATATCGAAGATGTGCTGCTTCGGCACGGTCTGTACTACGAGCGACGCAAGAACTTTTACGCCAATCAGGGGCACACACCAGCCGAACTCGTTTCCCCGCTCTACGCGGCCGCAGGCTACGTGGCCTTGGTCCTCAAGACGCCCCATGCCGCTTCTTCGCTCAAATCCAAGTTCATGCGCTCCGAGATCTCTTATAAGTCAGTCTTCGACGGGACGGCACCGCTAGAGGTTTGGCCGAAGCTGGTTCACATCCTGAAGCGCGTCGATGCCCAATTGGAGGCACTCCGCCCACAAGCCAAGGTTACCGACAAGTTCCTCAAGGGATGGCGATACATCACGGGGTTGTTGCTTGTCGCGGGACACTTCGGGCGGTTTACATACACGGCGCGGGAACTCGCAGAGTTTGACGCATCTTTGGTTACGCCCAAGGAAGTAGAGCGAATCTGGCAAGAGCTTAGTCAACAGAGCACTAGCGCTACCCGCATGGGTGGGTGGACTTCTTTGCGCAATGTCCTTGCCGCCTGTGACGATGCTGCAAGGAAGCACGGATTAAAGGACGTGAAATCACTGTTGCCACCAAGGCGGATACCGCCGTCTTCCGTAAAGGCACCCACTCCTGCGAAGCCACTGACCGACGCGTTTGTCACGAAAGTCGCGGCATTGCTTCCGCCGCAACCATGGAAGCCAGGCATCCACCGCAAGATCTCGGATCAACTGAATTGCGAGACCTCAGCGTACTTCGCCGCTGTAGAGAGGTTGATCGAGGAGGGTCACGTGCTCCGGCAGCGAGACGGCGTTCTGTACGACGCTGAAGGGAATGTCGTCTCCTTTGATCCGGATAGAGTTGACCCGGAGACTCTCGAACTACTTATCGCCAGCGGCTAACCCTTCGCTGAACAAAGAGAGTTGAGGGATAATAGGGGACGCACCACCATCATCCCGCCACGCCCTCCTGCGCACCCAATGCAAGAGCCCGTCCAGACTCTCGGCAGTAAGTATGCGATCCGACCACTGAAGAATTGTCTCGGCATCCGCGCCGGCGATGCGCTGGCGGACCGCTTCGCTCGGGGGACCGAATTTCCGCTCGATCTGGCGCAGCAGCACGACCGCCTGACCCTCCTGCCGTCCACGTGCCAGACCGAGTTCCATTCCCTGTTGTTTGCCTTGTTCGATGTACCGCTCGATAAATGTCTGCATGGTCGAATCTCCGTCGGAGTGCCGTCGGAGTGCTGTTGCAGCAGGGCATAGGCGGTGGGCTCGTCCACCCGCCGAGTGCCTTGGACATCGTAGCGGAGCAGGGATTCCAGCACCTGCATGGCCGTAGTCCGGTCCTCGATCAGCCCGCCATCAGCGCCTCGATCGCCTCCGGATCCTTAGGCGCCGCGGCCGAGAGGACCTCGTTGCCGTCCGGCGTGATCAGCACATCGTCCTCGATCCGGATGCCGATGCCCTGATAGGGCGCGGGGACCGCCTCAGTGGCCGGCATGTAGAGCCCCGGCTCCACCGTCAGTACCATGCCCGGCTCCAGGCGCCGCCATTCACCGCGCACCTTGTAGTGACCTACGTCGTGCACGTCCATGCCGAGCCAGTGGCCGGTGCGGTGCATGTAATAGGGCTTATAGGCTTCGTCCTTGATCAGCTTGGCCGTCTTCTTGCCTTCGAGTATGCCGAGACGGACCAGGCCCTTGGTCAGGACCTTGAGCGCCGCCTCGTGGGGCTCGATCCAGCGGTTGCCGGGGCGGGCCTTCGCAATCGCGGCAAGCTGGGCCGCCAGGACGAGTTCGTAGAGCTCACGCTGGGGCGGGCTGAAGCGGCCGTTGACCGGGAAGGTGCGGGTGATGTCCGAGGCGTAGCCGTGCAACTCGCAGCCGGCATCGACCAACACCAGGTCACCGTCCTTGAGGGTCGCGCAGTTGTCCACATAATGCAGGACACAGGCGCGGGCCCCGCCGGCGACGATGGGCGGATAGGCCTGGAAGCGCGCCCCCGCGGCGGCGCAGTGGCGCAGGAACTCGGTCTCCAGTTCGGATTCATTGCGGCCCGGGTGGCACAACCGCATCAACCCGCGATGGCCGGCGGCGGAGATGCGCGCCGCCCGGCGCATGAGCTTGACCTCGGCCTCGCCCTTGCGCAGGCGCTGCTCGTGCAGGAGCGCCTCGATGGTGACGAAGGTCTCCGGCGGGAGCGCGCCCTTGCGCACATTGGCCCGCACCTGGTTGACCCAACCGAAGACGCGGGCGTCGAAGGCGGCATCGGCACCGATGGGGAACAGGAGCCGGGTGCGCCCGTCGATCAGTCCCGGCATGAGGCCGTCGAGTTCGCCCAAGGGATGCGCCTCGTCGGCCTTGAAGGTCGCCGTGGCCCCCTCGACCCCGGCCCGATAGCCGTCCCACTGCTCGCGCTCCGGGTCGCGGGGGCGGCAGAACAGGATGAACTCCCCCTCCTTGCGCCCGGGGGCGAAGACCGCCAGGGCCTCGGGTTCCGGGAATCCGGTGAGATAGGTAAAGTCGCTCGCCTGCCGGAAGGGGTAGTGGACGTCGCGGTTGCGAATCGTCTCATGGGCGGCCGGCAGGATGGCGAGCCCATCCGCGCCGATGGCCTTGAGCAGGGCGCGGCGGCGCCGTCCATACTCGGCCATGGTCATCGCGACCCCGTGCGGGGCGCCACCCGCTCCTCGTAGATCAGCATGGCGGCCACCCAGACGAACTCGGTCAGCTCGGTCAGGGCCGCCTCGTTTTCCTCGTCCTCCTGCAATTGGTTGAGGTCCAGGCGGGTGATGTCCGCGAAATCACGCAAGACCTCCCGCGCCTGGTCGGACAGGTCGCGCTCGGCCAGGCCCAGGACACCGATTGAAAACAGGAAGCCGCGCACCCAGTCGTACAGCGCGGTGGCGCGCTCGGCCAGGGCGTGGGAGTCGTCCGGGAGCAACAGCGGGAAATCGAGCCCCGGGCCCGCAATCCGCTCCAGGGTCCGGCGCGCGAGCGAACCCAGGACGGCCCGTGCCGGCTGCACCTCCTGGTCCTGGGTCGCGTCCCCGTCCGGGTTCAGGGGCGGAACCGGCAGCAACAGGTTGAGCCAGGCCGACTCCGGGGCCGCGGACCCGCCGCAGATCAGGCCGCAAAGCATCCCATGCGCCTCGCTCGGAGTGGGGGCGAGCGGGCTTGCCTGGAGCAGGTTCCCGATCTGATCGTAGTCGATGTCCGTGATGGTCTCCGGGGGCGCCGGGTGCGCTCGACGCCCGTCTGGTTGCGGCGGCTGAGCTTACCATGGGCACCGACCCGATTGACCCTGCCCGCCGCCCCTTCTATAGTGCGAAGAATTCTCAAAGAGGCCCTGATCTTGGCCAGTTTCGACATCGACCAGTTCGAGCACGGCGTGGAGCATCTGCTGCACCTGTGTCAACGCCTCCAAGAGGAAAACGCCTCCCTGCGCGCCCGCCAGGAGGCCCTGGCGGCCGAGCGCGGCGACCTGATCGAGAAGACCGAACAGGCACGCAGCCGCGTCGAGGCCATGCTGTCGCGGCTGCGTGCGATGGAGGAGAGTCTATGACCGACGAGCCCATTGGGGTCAATATCAAAGTCCTGGACAAGGACTACCGCATCGCCTGCCCGGCCGCCGAGCAGGAGGACCTGATCGCCTCGGCGCGCCTGCTCGACGGGCGGATGCGCGAGATCCGTCAGACCGGGCGGGTGCTCGGCTCGGACCGCATCGCGGTGCTGGCGGCGCTCAATATCGCCAATGAGTTGCTGCAACTGCAGAAGGCGCAGGGCGGCGGGGAGACCGCCGTCACCCGGCGGCTCGGCCGGCTCCAGGAGCGCGTCGGCGAGGCCCTGTCCGCGCACCCGGCCCTGGACTCGTCGGCCGAAAGGGTATAGCCTCTTTCCCCAGACACCCCCTGTAGTGTTCGACCGCTGGCTGGGTATTTTCTTGAGCCTATTTTGTACCCTGGGGACATGACCACGAGGCCGTTGCGCAAGTCCGCCCCCGAGCGGAAAGCCTGAAGCCGACGCGACTGACCCCACTTGAACCTCACGGTTCAAGAACAAAGGTTAGCGACGGCACAGACGGGGGGTGTCGCCCCTTTATCGTCGCTTGCGCAAGGGCCGCGGGTACCAAGCCCCAAGCCCCTGTGTTCGATTCGCTTCCAATGCAATCTCCCCTCGCCCCCACCGCGCCACTCGGTACTTCTGCTGTTTGCGCTGACCCTGAGGTGCCGTGGGGACGGCACGCGCCGAACGGGTGCCCGGCGCTCCGCGGCCTGCGTCGCCGACTGCGCGCGGCACGGCGCCTGCTTTCCCTCAACGATCAGCGACTTCACGCGGCGGCACTCACCCGGGTGCTGGGGCGGGAGCGCCATTTCCGTTGCGCCCGCCGGATCGCCGCCTTCTGGCCGGCGAACGGCGAACTGGACCCGCGACCCCTGCTCGCGGCGGCGGTCCGCCGCGGCACGGCAAGCACCTTTCTGCCCGTGTTGCGTCCGGGGCGGCAGCACCGGTTGTGGTTTGTCCGCCACGCGCCCGGTGAGGCGCTCACCGTGAATCGCTTCGGGATACCAGAACCCCGGCACGGTCGCCAGGGGCAGCCGCCAGCCTGGGCACTCGACCTGATCCTGGTCCCCCTGGTCGGATTCGACGCGGACTGCAACCGCCTCGGCATGGGCGGCGGCTATTACGACCGCACCCTGGCCTTCCTGCGCCAGCGCCGGCACTGGCAGCGGCCGCGCCTGATCGGCATCGCCCACGAATGCCAGCGTGTCACGCGCCTGGTGCCCCGCCCCTGGGACGTGCCGCTCGACGCCGTGGCGACCGAGCGGCGCATCTATCGGCGCACAAGAAAATAGGTTGGCAGCCAGCCTCGATCAGCGTTGTCGTTGTCGTTGTCGTTGTCGAGGTTATCGTAGCGCCCCGGATTCTCTCGCACGCCAAATTACATCGCTTCTCCGATTACGACAACGACAACGACAACGACAACGACAACGACAACGATGCGACAAGCATTCATCTTCCTCTCGAACCTTGGGCGACGCGCTAGTTAGCCAGCCCGCCGGCGAAGATGCGATAGGCCGGGTTGTCGGTCTCATCCCAATGGGGATACCCCAGGGCGTCCAGGGAGCGGCGGAAGTCGGCGCGCTCTGCCTGCGGGACCGTCGCCCCCATCAGCACCCGACCATAGGCGGCCCCATGGTTGCGGTAGTGGAAGAGGGTGATGTTCCAGCGCTTGCCGAGCCCGCTGAGCAGGTCCAGCAGGGCCCCCGGGCGCTCCGGAAACTCGAACCGGACCACGGTCTCGCCGGGGGTCTCGCCGGGGGCCGCGCCCGCCCCTGGGGCGTGCCCCCCCACCATGTAGCGCACATGCAACTTCGCGGTCTCGTTGTCCGTCATGTCGAGCACCCCCAACCCCTGATCGCGCAGTTGCCCGATCAACCGGGCACGCTGCGCGTCGCCGCCGCTCAGTTCCACCCCCACGAAGACCTGGGCCTGATCGGGGTCGGCGAAACGGTAGTTGAACTCGGTGATCTGGTGCTCGCCGAGCGCCCGGCAAAAGGCCAGGAAGCTCCCGGGCCGTTCGGGGATCGCGACCGCCAGCAGGGCCTCGCGCCGCTCACCCAGGTCCGCCCGCTCGGCCACATGGCGCAGCCGGTCGAAGTTCATGTTGGCCCCGCTCTCGATGGCCACCAGGTGTTCACCGCGGCAGCCGGTGCGCGCCACATAGCGCTTCATCCCGGCCACCGCCAAGGCCCCGGCGGGTTCGGCGATCCCACGGGTATCTTCGTAGATGTCCTTGATGGCGGCGCAGATCTCGTCGGTACCGACCAGTATCACCTCGTCCACCCGCTGGGCGGCGACCCGAAAAGTCTCAGTCCCGATGCGGCGCACCGCCACCCCGTCGGCGAACAGGCCAACCTGCGCGAGCTCCACCGGGCGCCCCGCCGCCAGGGCCGCGTGCAGGGTCGGCGCGTCCTCCGGCTCCACGCCGATGATGCGCACCTGGGGCGCCAGCCACTTCACGTAGGCGGCGATGCCGGCGATCAGCCCACCACCACCCACGGGGACAAAGATGGCATGGGGGGGCTCCGGGTGCTGGCGCAGGATCTCCATGCCGATGGTCCCCTGACCGGCGATCACCTGCGGGTCGTCGAAGGGGTGCACGAAGGTCAGACCCAACTCCGCGACCAGTCCCATGGCATGGGCATAGGCCTCGTCGTAGGAGTCGCCGCACAGCACCGCGGTCCCGCCCAAGGCCCGCACCGCCCGGACCTTGATGCCCGGGGTGGTGCGCGGCATCACGATGGTGGCCGCCACCCCCAGGCGCGCCGCCCCCAGTGCGACCCCCTGGGCGTGATTGCCCGCGCTGGCCGCGATGACCCCGCGGGCGCGCACCTGCGGGCTCAGACTCACCAGCTTGTTGTAGGCGCCGCGCAGCTTGAATGAAAAGACCGGCTGGAGGTCCTCGCGCTTGAGCAGGACCTGATTGCCCAGGCGGGCCGAGAGGGCCGCCGCCAGGGTCAGGGGGGTTTCCTGCGCAACCTCGTAGACACGGGCCTTCAGGATGCGCTCGATGTAGCTGTCGGGCATTGGAAAACCTCAGTGAGACAAGGGACCGGGGGCCGGGGGCCGGGTGCGATCAGAACTGATGTGGTAACCGAGATCCCAGGTACGCTGTCGTTGTCGTTGTCGTAATCGAATAATCCGACCACGACAACGACAACGATGCCCGGTCCGTGAGAACGTCCGGTAGCTCTTGGCGGGTACGCAATGCGTACCCTACGACATGTGCGTTAAAACATCAGTTCTGATTGCACCCCCGGGGGCCAGACGCCCCAGGTTACCAGGTGCCGAGATGGTAGATTGTAGGATGGGTAGAGCGCAGCGAAACCCATCGCTTGCGCTATGATACCAACCCCTTATGTGACCAATTCAGCGAGGCACTCCATGAACCAGGACGAGCAGAAAAAACAGGCCGCCCACGCGGCCCTGGCCTATGTCGAGGGCGGGATCATCGGCGTGGGCACGGGCTCCACGGTCAATCACTTCATTGACGCGCTCGCGACCATCAAGGGCCGCATCGAGGGCGCGGTGTCCAGTTCAGAGGCGTCCAGCGCCCGCTTGAAGGCCCACGGCATCCCGGTCTACGACCTGAACGCGGTCGGGGACCTGGCACTCTACGTGGACGGGGCGGACGAGTCCAACCGCCAATTGCAGTTGATCAAGGGCGGCGGCGGGGCCCTGACCCGGGAGAAGATCGTCGCGGGGGCGAGCGCACGCTTCGTCTGCATTGCCGATGAGACCAAGTTGGTCGACCTGCTCGGCCGCTTCCCCCTGCCGGTAGAGGTCGTCCCCATGGCCCGCAGCTTCGTCGCGCGGCAACTGGTCCGGGCCGGCGGCACCCCGGTGTGGCGCGAGGGCTTCGTCACCGACAACGGCAACCTGATCCTGGACGTCCAGGGCCTGGAGATCCTGGAGCCGGCCAGTCTGGAGCAACAAATAAACAACATCCCCGGCGTGGTCACGGTCGGCATCTTCGCCCTGAGGCCCGCCGATGTCCTGATCCTGGGCACCCCGCAGGGCCCAAAGACGCTGATGCCCGAGTAAGTCATTGCCTTGGAGACGGGGCAAGCAGCCGTGGCCTCGTCGCGACTGAAGCCGCTCCCACCAGGAGCGGCGCCGGCGCTTCACGACAACTGTATCTGTCAGCCTGCCACAGAGACCTTCAACATGCCTGATCGCATTGCCTTTATCGGACTCGGCATCATGGGCCGCCCCATGGCCCTCAACCTGCGGCGCGCCGGGTACGACCTCGCCGTCTATGCCCGCCGCCCGGAGTCCATGGAACCGCTGGCGGCGGCCGGCGCCATGACCTGGCGCAGCCCCGCGCAGGCCGCCGCCCAGGCCGAGGTGATCTTCACCATGGTGGCCGACACGCCGGACGTGGAGCAGGTGATCCTGGGGTCGGGCGGGGTGCTGGAGGGGGCGGCCCCGGGGGCCGTCGTGGTGGACATGAGCACCATCTCGGCCGCGGCCACCCGGGTGATCGCGGGGCGTCTGGAGGGCCACGGGGTGGCGATGCTGGACGCGCCCGTCTCGGGCGGGGAGTCCGGGGCGATCGCGGGGACCCTCTCGATCATGGTGGGCGGCGCGGCGCCGGTGTTCGCCCGGGTGCGCCCGCTGCTGGAGGTCCTGGGGCGCAACATCGTCCATGTGGGCACGAACGGCGCCGGTCAGGTCTGCAAGTCGTGCAATCAGATCGTGGTGGGGGCGACCATCGCCGGGGTGGCGGAGGCGATCCTGCTGGCGCGCGCCGCCGGGGTGGACCCAGCGCGGGTGCGCGAGGCGCTGCTCGGCGGCTTCGCCGCGAGCCGCATCCTGGAGGTCCACGGCCAACGCATGATCGACGGCAACTTTGCCCCCGGCTTCAAGGCGCGGCTGCACCAGAAGGACATGCGGATCGTCGGTGAGGCGGCCGCTGAATTGGGGCTCGGCCTGCCGACCGCCGCGAGCATTGCCCAGTACCTCGACGCCCTGGTCGGCCAGGGGCTGGGGGAACTGGATTCGGCGGCCATCTACCAGGTGCTGGAGTCCATGAACCGGTGAAAAATCGCCCGCTGGGCGATTTTTCACCGTTTGAGGGGAAAGGGCACTGGTTCAGTTTGGCGACTGCCTTAAGATATTGATTAAAAAGCAAGTAAAGGATTGCTGAGGGATGGCCGAAGCCTAAAGATATCCTGCCATGAAAGCCCTTGTTGTATGATTCCGATCGCGACTGCAGGAACTTTC
>NZ_CAIKKU010000601.1 GCF_903828115.1 uncultured Thiodictyon sp.
ATTCGATTACGACAACGACAACGACAACGACAACGACAGCGTACCCGGAATCTCCGCCACCACATCAGTTCTGATCGCACCCTACGAGATGGCCGGGGTTTGCCGCAAGAACTGGTCGTCAGTGAGTTGCTTCAACACGAACTGGGCCACATCGGCGCGCGACACCTGTCGGGCCCGGATGGATTTTGCCAGCCCCGCGGCGTAGGTGCCGGTCAGCGGCCCGTCGGTCAGGCCGCCCGGGCGCACGATGGTCCAGTCCAGACCGCTCGCACGGATCAGCCGCTCCTGCTCCTCCTTCGCCGCCATGATCTTTTTCAGGGCGATCTGCATCACGATCCTGAAGATGAACGACATCTGTGCGGCGCTGTCGCCGACCCCCATCGACGTGACCGCGATCAGGCGGCGCACCCCCTGTGACTGCATGGCCGCGAGGATGGCGGCGGTGCCGCGCGACTCGATGGGCACGGCGCCCGGACGGGTCCCCAGGACACAGATCACCGCGTCGGTCGCCCGGACGCAGTCATCGACGGCCGTTTGATCCAGGACGTCGCCGACGATCGGGGTGAGTCCGGGGCAGTCGGCGGGGACCTTGTCCGGGTCGCGCACCAGGGCCTGGACCTGATGGCCTTGCGCCAGGGCCTGCTGCAGGACCTCGCGGCCGGTGCCGCCGGTGGCGCCGAAGAGTGCGATATTCATGCGGTGGTGGTCTCCTTCATCGGGGTGGATGGATCTGAGGGGGGCGCGGCCCGCGCCCGGGCGCGCGCTTCTGCGGTTAATATGGGGCCGATCCCTGAACCAACATCAGGATTTTGCCCCGCCGTCGGCGCGCGCTGTCACCCCTGACAACCGCGGCGCCTGGTGGTCCACTCAAGCCCCCCACTGGAGGACCCATGATCCAGCTCTCCTATATCAGCTCCGCCACCGAGCCCATGTCGACCCACGACCTGCTGGCGCTCCTGCAGGGGTGCCGGCAAGGCAACGCCGACCGCGGTGTGACCGGCATGTTGCTCTACGGAAACGCGACCTTTCTGCAGGTGCTGGAGGGCGAGGAGGGCGTTGTCGATGACCTGCTCGAGCGCATCCGCCGCGACCCGCGCCATACCGGTCTGCAGGTTCTGCATCGCAAGTCGATTGAGCGTCGTCAATACTCGGACTGGAGTATGGGGTTTAAACGGGTCGCGGACAAGGAGTTGGGCCAGGTCGAGGGTTTACGTGATTTCGCGGAGAAGGATTTCAACCCCGCCTTCCTTGCGCAACACAGCGCCGTGGTCGAGAGCCTGATGAATCATTTCCGCAAGGAGCGCTTCAAGGCGATCGGCCAGGGTGAATTGGGTGTCGATGAAGAGGACCGGATGATCAATGTCCTTCACCGCATCATCCGGGGTGCCGTGCGGGTACTCGCGGTGGTGATGGTCATCACCATCCTGTGGGGCGTCGTGGACGTGATCAGCGTACTCTATTATGAATTGTTCCGGCCGGGAATCGAGGAACTCAAGATCCATGATATCGTCGTCACCTTCGGCGCCTTCCTGGCGGTGCTGATCGCAATCGAGATCTTCATGAATATCACCCTGTATCTGCGCGACGATGTGGTCCACGTCAAATTGGTGATCGCCACCGCCCTGATGGCGATCGCGCGCAAGGTCATCGTCTTCGACTTCCACAAGATCGAGCCCATGTACGTCCTGGCGACCGCCGCGGTGGTGTTGGCGCTCGGTATCGTCTATTGGTTGATGGATCGCCGGACACTTTGGGGCGAGGCGGGGGCGCGGCATTAGTAACGAGTCAAGAACAAGTTAGGCACAATCGTTGTCGTTGTCGTTGTCGTAATCGGAGAAGCGATGCAATCCGGGCACTACGATAATCTCGACAACGACAACGAAAACGACAACGACAACGACGCTAACAGCATTCTCTAGTTGATCCTGCAACATCTTGTCAATTGGCGTCGGCGCGATCGGCAAATCCACGCGCGCTCTTGGGGCGTTGGATGCGGCTGGAGGGCCTCTCCGGGTCGAGGGATCCAACCGGTGCGGGCTCCGCGCCTGGTCGCGCCAGGCCGACGAGGTTCGCCACCGCCGCGACCGCGGTCGCGATGATGGCCGCACGCCGTGCCGCGGACCCGCGGTCTGCGCCGGAGCAAACGGATCGGCAGAGCCAATCCGTGGGTGACTCGAAGTCGCAATGACCGGCCCCGGGGATGCGGGCGAGGCGTCCCCCGGGACTGGCCGCGAACACCTTGAGCCCATTGCTATACGCATTGCACGCGGCCGGGTCGCCCGCGAGGCCCAGCAGCGGCCGGTCCAGGGCGCGCGCCATTCCGACCCCGAGGCCGGCCTGGTCGACCAGGTCCAGGGCCAGGACGCCGCGGGTATGCGGGTCCAGCCGCCCGGCGATCAGGGCCGCCAGGGCCCCCGCCGAGAAGCCGCCATAGATCACCTGCCGCGCGCCGAGCCGGCGGGCGACTGCGATCATTGCCAGGGCGTTGCGCACCGGCGCTCCATCCCAGGGGCGGCTGCACAGGGACAGGGTCACCGCCGGGATACCATGGTCCGCCAAGGCCCGGGCCAGTCCGCTGAGGTGGCGCCGATCGCGCAGGAAGCCGGGGGCCAGGATGACCGGGACCGCGGTGCGCGGGCGCCGGGGTTCAAAGCGGGTGGTATCGATCGGGCAGCCGGTGTCTGATTGGCTGGAGTCCCGCCCGACGATGATGCCCCTGTTTCCCGCCAAGTATTCGAGCCTGGGCGCCGCGCCGCCGACAATGGTGCCCGAACCGTCCGCGTCGCCCCGGCCCAATCCGGAGCACCCGGCGAGGGCGATGGCCGCCGCCACCCAGACCATGGCTGCGAGTCCGCCGACCCGCCCTGACGCGCGCGGCCGGGCGGATGGCCGAGTCTGGGGTTGCGCTCGGGGATTCATCATTAGTCTCAGATGGGGGCGATCCAGGATAAACTGCCTGGATTTGCAGCGTCGACCCGGATTGCGCCGCGCTCCATCCCGGCGACCAAGAGCGCCTGCGCGCAATACCTGCACAGTCTCGCCGCGCAGGAACCAGTATCCAAACTGCCGTCCGCGGCCCCGTGACGCCACTGAACCAGACCGGAGGACCCATCGCCATGATCACCAAGAAGCTGTTCCTCGCCTCCTCCGCCGAGCTGAAAGAGGATCGCCGCGACTTCGAGGTCTTCATCAACCGCAAGAACAAGGACTGGGGCGCCCGCGGGGTCTCCCTGGAACTGGTCATCTGGGAGGACTTCCTCGACGCGGTGTCGCAGACCCGCCTCCAAGACGAATACAACCGCGAGATCCGCCGCTGCGACCTCTTCGTCATACTCTGCTGGACCAAGGTCGGCCGCTATACGCAAGAGGAATTCGAGACCGCCTTCGCCCAGTTCAAGGCCGCCAACCGGCCATTCATCTTCACCTATTTCAAGGACGCCCCGATCAGCACCGGCAGTGCCGACAAGCAAGACCTGATGAGCCTCTGGGCCTTCCAGGAAAGGCTGGATGCACTGGGTCACTTCTACACCCGTTACAAGACCAGCGACGCGTTGCAGCTCCATTTCAGCGGCCAGCTCGACAAGCTGGTCGCGAACGGATTCATTGCATTTGCGCCGGAGCCGGCGGCGGCTGCCGGGTCCGACGCAAAGAACTTCCAGGCGACCCAGAGCGGCAGCGGTGCCATCGCCCAGGGTAGGGGTGCGACCGCGGTCGGCGCCGGCGGTGTTTTGGTCCGCGGCACGAATAGCGGCACCATCGTCACCGGGACCCAGGTCAATATCGGCGGCAAGGTCCAGGTGGACGGGGACTTGGTCGGCCGTGACCGAATCACCAAGAAAGAGGGATACACCGAGAGGTGATCGTGCCCCGGCCGCGAGATTGTGCAAGAATTCCCCGCGCGCCTTCGGCGCTGCCGACCGGCTGGCGACGATGCAAGGGTCATCGGCTGCCCCGGAAGATGAAAGTGCTCCCGTGGGAGCGGCCTCCGGCCGCGATGCGGTGCCGCGGTAACC
>NZ_CAIKKU010000602.1 GCF_903828115.1 uncultured Thiodictyon sp.
AATCCGACCACGATTACGACAACGACAACGACAACGACGCCCGGTCCGTGAGAGCGTCCGGTAGCTGTAGGGTACGCGACGCGTACCCTGCGACATGTGCGTTAACACATCAGGTCTGATCGCACCCGCGGCACGTCGTCGCGACCCTGCTCCACCCCAACGCTGTCCCCGAGGTCTCCCCGATGAAGATTGCCCTGATCGTGCTTGGTGTCCTGCTCTTGCTCGCCGTGGCGGCGATGGCGGTGTTCGTCTTCGTGGTGCAGAACGTGGAGCAGCCGGCTTATGAGTCGATTACGCACGACGGTGCCTTCGAGGTCCGCGACTACCCGCGCCTGGTGGTGGCGGAGGTGCGCCGCGGCGGCCCCCGCCGGGAGGCACTGAGCGCCGGGTTCGGTCCGCTCGCCCGCTACATCTTCGCCAAGGAGCGCGCCGGCGAGCGGATCAGCATGACGGCCCCGGTGACCCAGCAGCGACCCGAAACCATCGCGATGACGGTCCCGGTGACCCAGTCGCGCGACCCGGCCGGCGACTGGGCGGTGCGCTTCATCATGCCGGCCAGTTATGACCTGGATAAGCTGCCCGCCCCGGCGGGGAAGGACGTGAGCCTGAGCGAGGTGGCACCCCGGCGGGTCGCGGCCATCCGCTTCAGCGGGTCGGCCACGGACGAACTGATGGCGGGCAAGGAGGCCGAACTGCGCGCCTGGCTGGCCGCCCGGGGGCTGACCCCCGCCGCCGCGCCGGTCTATGCCTATTACAATGACCCCTTCACGCCGGGCTTCCTGCGGCGTAACGAGGTCCTCATCGACCTGACCGAGGGCCTTGGCACCACGGCGACGCCCGCGCCGGTAACGGGGGTGGCGCCATGACGGCCGCCATCGGGAAGGCCGCGGCGGCGGTCCGGTCCGGGCGCGCCGTCGGCCTCGCCGCGCTGCTGGTCGCACTCCTGGCCCTGGCCGCCATCGGCACCGGACTCTGGCGCCTGAACGCGGCCACGGCGGGGCTCGCGATCGAGACGCTACGGGTCGGGGAGATCCCGGTCACCGTCTATCGCCCGGCGACGGCAGGGACTGCGTCCGCCCCGGCGCCGGTCGTCGTCATTGCCCACGGTTTCGCCGGTTCCCAGCAGTTGATGCAGCCCTATGCGGTGACCCTGGCCCGCAATGGCTATATCGCCGTGACCTTCGACTTCCCGGGTCATGGGCACAACCCGGCGCCCTTCGTCGCCCGCTTGGAGGACGAGGAGCGCCGGATCGGGGTCCTGCTGGGGGCGCTCGAGCGGGTGGTCGGGTTCGCGACGGGGTTGCCGGGGGCCGACGGGCGCCTCGCGCTGCTCGGGCACTCCATGGCCGGCGATGTGCTGTTGCGCTACGCCACCGCCCACCGCGACCAGGTGGTCGCCTCGGTTCTGCTCTCGCCCTACATGTCGCCGCATGCCCCACAGGTCAAGCCGCGCGATGTCCTGTTCGTCTTCGGCGCACTGGAGCCCGAGATGCTCCACCAGGCGGGCCGCGAGGCCGTTGCGGCGGCGAGTGGAGCCCAGGTCGCGAGCGCCGCCGCGGTGCAGCCCGGCCTGATCTATGGCGACCTGGCCGACGGCAGTGCCCGGGAGTTGGTGTTTGCCCCCGGGGTGGAACACATCGGGGTGCTCTATGGGCGGGGCGGCATCGGCGCCGCGCTGGACTGGCTGAACCGGGCCTTGGGGCATCGGGGCGACGGCTTCATCGACGCCCGCGGCGGCGCGCTCGGACTGCTCTTCCTGGGCATCGTCGCGCTGGCCTGGCCCCTCTCAAGGCTGCTGCCGCGCGCGGCGACCCGGACGCTGGGGGCGGGGCTGGGTTGGCGGCGGCTGCTGCCGGCGGCCATCGCGCCGGCGGTGCTCACGCCGCTGATCCTGCGGGTGCTGCCCAGCGACTACCTGCCGATCCTGCTCGGGGACTATCTGGCCCTGCACTTCGGCGTCTATGGCGTGCTGACCCTGCTGGGCATCTGGTTCACGCCCGCGCAGCGGGACGGTGAGGCGGCCCCCGCGGGCTTGGCGCGGGAGCCGGGCCGGGTGCTGTGGACCGGCCTGCTGGTCGGCACCCTGGCGACCGCGGCCTACCTGACGCTCGCGATCACGCTGCCGCTCGATCAGTATGTCACCGCGTTCATGCCCGGGGCCGGGCGCCTCTGGATCGTGCTCGGCATCCTGCCGGGGACCTTGGCCTATTTCGCCGCCGACGGCTGGCTCACCCACGGGGAGGGGTCGCCCTGGGCCGCGCCAATCCTGACCAAGACGCTGTTCCTGCTCTCACTGCTGGGGGCGGTGGCCCTGAATCTCAGCCAACTCTTCTTTCTGATTATCATCATCCCGGCGATCCTCGCCTTCTTCCTGCTCTACGGCCTGATCGGCGGCTGGGTCTATCGCCGTACCCGCCACCCGCTGGTGGGGGCCATCGCGATCGGGCTCGCCTTCGCCTGGTCCATCGCCGTGACCTTCCCGGTGGTGGACTGACGCGTCCGCCGGAGCCTGTCCCGGCGACGGGACCGCGGCCGGCGCGGGCCGGTCCCGGCGGGCAAAGAACCCGCCCGGAATGAACAGCAGGGCCAGCACCAGGATGCCGTTGAAGGCCCCATTGACCTGATTCTCCAGGCGCATCAGTTCCAGGCTCGGGGGCAGGACATAGCCGAGCCCGGCGCTCGCCAGGGCGATCAGCAGCAACACCGACCAGCCGGGCAGGCCCATGTCACGGATGCGCTTGGCCACCAGGTTGAACTGCGCAAAGACGAAGAGCAGACAGAAGAGCGCAAAGCCGATGAGCAGGGCCGGGGCTATATGTTCCAGCAGATAGCCTTGGGCGGTCGCCAGGTCATCGAAGATCAGGGGTTCCGCCAACCCGATCCCGAAGGCAAGCCCCAGCCCGAAGAGCATGAACAGGACCCAGAGCAGCAGCCAGAACCCGAGGAACGGCAGGCGCGCCAGGCGCCCGGTGGTCAGCCCGCCAAGAAAGGCTTGAAACATCGGCAATACTCCGGGTAGGGTGCATGGGGTGGCCAGCGGGTCTCCCCCGCGGCCGGGCGAGAGATTAGGAACGGTTCACTGATAAGTTAAACAAGTCCATGCAGTTTGAACGCCTGACCTAACCGAACTGCCCCCACAAGAGCTTGGCGGAGATCGCGAGCGACACGACCACCAGCACCGGTCGGACCAGGGCGCTGCCGTGACGCAGGACCAGGTGGGAGCCCAGCCAGGCACCCAGCAACTGACCGGCCGCCATCACCAGCGCCACCGGCCAGACGATGTGCCCGCCGGGCAGGAAGACCAGCAGGGCCGCGAGGTTGCTTGCGAAGTTCAGGAGCTTGCTGTGGGCGGTGGCGCGCCGCAGGTTGTACCCTTGCAGCGCCACATAGCCCATGGCGAAGAAGGTGCCGGCCCCGGGGCCGAAGAAGCCGTCGTAGAAGCCCAGGCCCAGGCCCAGGGTCAGGGCGAAGGCGACCGCCCCCAGGCGCCGCCGACTGTCCAGGTCCGACACCCGCGGCGAGCACAGGAAGTACAGGGCGAAGGCGATCAGGAACACCGGGATCAGGCGTCCGAGGAAGGCGCTGTCCAGGCGCTGCACCAGGAGCGCCCCGAGTGCGGCGCCGCCGAAGCTGCAGGCCGCCGCCAGGGCCGCCGCCCGCAGGTCCACCTGCCCCTTGTGGATGAAATTCAGCGCCGCGGTGCCGCTGCCGAAGACCGCCTGCGCCTTATTGGTGGCGAGCGTCGCCACCGGCCCCAGCCCCGCCCACAGCAGGGCCGGGATGCTGATCAGACCGCCGCCCCCGGCGATGGAGTCCACGAACCCGGCCAGCAGGGCGACCAGGAACAGCAGGCTCAAGACCTCGATGGATGCCATGCAATAGGACGCCGTTCAATCCCCGCTCTCCCCCGGCGTGAGATAACCCTCACAGGGCAGATGCACGGGTTCGATGGGTTTGGACTTGCGCACCCGCACGGCGGTGAGGTTGCCGCCCCACAGACAGCCGCTGTCGATGCCCCACACATTGTCCTGGTCCCAGTAGCCCAGGGCCGACCAGTGACCGAAGATGATGCGCGCATCGCGACTCTTGCGGCCCGGGCACTGGAACCAGGGCACCAATCCCTTGGGGGCGCTTGCCAGGGGCCGCTTTTCCTTTAGGGCCAAGGCCCCGTCGGTGGTGCAGTAGCGCAGCCGCGTCAGGGCATTGGTGATGAAGCGCAGGCGCTCGATGCCGGTCAGGTCCGGGCGCCAACGCTCCGGTTGGTCGCCATACATGGCGAGCAGGAAGTCCTGCCAGTGCGCCCCCCGCAGGGTTTCTTCCAACTCGCGGGCCAGGGTCTGGGCCGCGCTGAGGGTCCATTGGGGCGCGAGCCCGGCGTGGATCAGGGTGTAACCCTTGGCCGCGTCGTGGTGCAACAGCGGTCGGTGGCGCAGCCAGTGGAGCAGTTCGTCACGGTCCGGGGCACTGAGGACCTCATCGAGCGTGCTCTTCCTGGCGTGCCGTTCGTTGCCGGCGGCCAGGGCGAGCAGGTGCAGGTCATGGTTGCCCAGGACCACGATCGCGCAGGCGTCAAGGGAATGGACCAGGCGCAGCACACCCAGGGACCCGGGCCCCCGGTTGACCAGGTCGCCGGTGAACCAGAGGCGGTCGGCGGCAGGGTCGAATTTCAGGCGCTCGAGCAGCCGCTGCAACTCCAACTCGCAGCCTTGAATGTCTCCGATGGCGTAGGTCGGCATAGGTTCTGCGGCGACGACGGTGCCGGCTGGCTTGGCCCGGGCGCGCCGGTCAGTGGAGCCGGGCGAGGGAGGCGAGCGAGAAGGCCGGGATCTCGGCGTCGAACCGGGTCCCGTCGTCGCCGACCATGCCGTAGCTGCCATGCATGCACCCGACCGGCGTGGGCAGGATGGTCCCGCTGCTGTAGCGGAAGCGCTCGCCGGGCTTCAGGTGAGGCTGCTCGCCGACCACGCCCTCACCGCGGACCTCCTGCACCTTGCCGTCGGCGTCGGTGATGATCCAATGGCGGTCGAGCAGACGGGCTGGCTCGCTGCCGTCGTTTTCGATGGTGATGGTGTAGGAGAAGGCATAGCGCCCCTCCACGGGGGCCGACTGCTCCGGCTGAAACTGACTGCGGGCCAAGACCTTGATCGAATGACGCTGCACTTGGACCTCCATCGGGGTGGTGCCGGCGGGAGCGCCGGCGACGGGTGACTGAGCGCCGCACCGGGACGGCCGGCGGCAGAGGGCCGGGGCCGCACGGCACGGACGGCGGGCGGCTGGCCGTCTGCCAGGTCCCTAAGGGTACCCTACCGGGGGCGCTCCCAGGAAGCCGAACCGCCCCGGGGACGGAGCGGGGGGCCGGTGAAATGCCGCGGCGGCCCGGCAGGCACCAAGGTGCGCGAATGCAAGCAGACAAGCGCCAAGGAACGCGTGATAATGGCGGCCGCGGGAACGCGGTGCCGGGGAATCAGCAGTGATTCAGGGCGCTTCAGTCGGTTTTCCCACCCACATTTTCTTTCTGTTGTAAACTCTTGTCTTAATCTTCAATCGACGTGATGTTCGGTACGTCCATGACCTACAAACGCAGCCGGCGGAAACCCGATCTGTTCTCGCTCCTATTGATCGTCGTGACCCTCGGCATGTCCGTGACCCTCGCGTATCAGATCAACGTCTATTACGGAGGGGCCCCGGTCCCGATCGCCCGCCAGGGGCCGGCGGTCGGCGGCGTGGGCGGGTGAGGGCGCGCGCACCGGCCGGCCCCGGGTCAGACCGGTTGCGGGTCGCCGTCGTCGGCGTCGGCTATCTGGGCCGGTTCCACGCCCTGATCTACGCGCGGATGCCCGAGGTCACGCTGGTGGGGCTGGTCGACGCGGATCCGCAACGCGCCCAAGCGGTGGCGACGGAGGCCGGTTGCGCCGTCTACGACTCGCTCGCGGACCTCGCGCCGCAGGTCGACGCGGTCAGCGTGGTGGTACCGACCACGGCCCACCTGCAAGCCGCGGAGCCCTTTCTGCGGCGTGGTTGCGCCGTCCTGATCGAGAAGCCCATTGCCGCCACCCAGGCGGAGGGTGCGGCGATCGTCGCGCTGGCCCGTGACCACGGGGCACTCCTCCAGATCGGACATGTAGAGCGCTTCAACGCCGGGGTCATGGCACTCGCGCAACGCATCACGGTCCCCCGTTATATCGAGGCCCAGCGCATGGGCGGCTTCACCGAGCGCGCCACCGACGTGGACGTGGTCTCGGACCTGATGATCCACGACATCGACATCATCCTGTCCCTGATGGGGTCCGAGATCACCGCCATCTCCGCGGTCGGCGCGGCGGTGCTCACCCCCCATGTCGACATCGCCAACGCCCGCCTGGAGTTCGCCAACGGCGCCGTGGCCAATGTGGTCGCCAGCCGCGTCTCCGACAAGCAGACCCGGCGCATCCGGGTCTTTCAGTCCGGCGGCTACCTGTCGCTCGACTTCATCGGCCAGACCATCGACCACGCCTGGCTGCGCGAGGTCCCCGGGGCCGCCCGCCCCGAGATCGCCCGTGAGCGGCTCCAGGTGGACGCGGTCAAACCCTTGGATCAGGAATTGGCCGCCTTCGTCGCGAGTGCCCGCACCGGCCGCCCGCCGCTGGTGGACGGGGCGATCGGACTCAAGGCGCTGGAAGTGGCCCTGGAAGTGCGCGCCCGCATCGGGTGCTGAGGAAGGGCTGCCCTACCGCCAGATGGAACACTCAGATCACGGCCTTGTCCGCCGCCTGCGACTGGACAAGGTCCGCAGCTTCGAGGCCGCGGAGATCGACTTCGCGCCGCGGGTGACGGTCCTGCTCGGCGAGAACGGCTCCGGCAAGACCACGGTGGCTGAGATGCTCGCGCTGTTGCTCGTCCCGCCCGGGCAGCGGTTGATCGCCTTCCCGCGCCGCCACGGGGCCGACCGGGGCCGGGCGGAGGTCTTCCTCGCAGGCCGTGACCAGCCGGCCGCGGTCTGGGACTCGGCAGAGGACCCCAGCGCCGACCAGCGCCCGGTCCCCGGACGCCCCGTCTTCGCCTATGGGCGTTTCCGCCAGTTCTTCACCGTCGATCAAGGCGAACGCCGACGCATCAATAACCCAGGCGAGGACCTGGGCGACCTCGCGCACTCGTCCCGGCGAGACTCGATCCTCACCCTGTTTCGTCCGGACCCCGGATTACTCCAAGACCTGTCGCGCGCCCTGGTGGCATTGCATTACGGGGCGCAGACCCTGGCCGACGCACGGCTTACCGCCGTCTGGACCCGCCTCAACCAATCGCTGAAGGCGCTCGAATGCGGATTCGACCGCATCGAGATCGAGGAGGGCGAGTACGAATACATACCGCGCCTGGTGCGCAAGAAGGCCCGTCTGGCCCTCAGCGAACTGTCCGACGGCTACCAGTCCGTCCTCACCATCCTCTTCGATCTGGTGCTGCGCTATGCCTTCCGCTTCATCACCTTGCCGGACCCGCTGCTGGCCGCGGCCATTGTCGTCATCGACGAGATCGACCTGCACCTGCACCCGCGCTGGCAGCGCACCGTTCTCAACCAATTCACAAAGGTCTTCCCCAACACCCAATTCATCGTCACCACCCATTCACCGGCCGTGGTGCAGGGCGCGGTGGACGCCGGGCACCGCATCATCAGCCTCACCGAATCCGGCGGCATCTCCAAGGCGAAGCCGCTCAGCCCCAGCACGATGCGCGACCTGAAGGGGGCGGAGATCGGCGCCCTGCTGCTGGACCGCCGTCTGTTCGGCGTCGGCTCGCGTTATTCGTCTGAGTATTCGGCCATCGAGGACCGCATCGACGACCTGGAGCAGCGCATCGAGTCCGGCACGGCGACCGAGGCCGACGAAAAACAGTTATTCAAGGACCTGGAGACCCTTCAGGGCCTCATGGTCAAGGACGAGGGCCGGCGCGCCGAGGGCGGCGTGATGGCCCAGATGGCGGACCTGCGGCGCGCCTTTCTCCAGGACTTGGCTGAATTGAAACGGGAGCAGGAGAAGGGCGCATGAGGCGATTGGATCGGACCGGAATCGCACCGCCGGCCGACTGGGAGGCGCGCCTCAGGCGCAATCTGCCGGACCGGGACGCCTTTTTTGCCAGGGCGGCGGAGCTTGAGGCCCTCGATCTCAATGATCCGGTGAGGCGCAAGGGCTTCTCGGCCTTTGCGCCCGCGGTCCTGAAGAAGACCAGCAAGGGCCGGGCCTTCCCGCTCCTGTGGGGCGCGGCCAAGCAGGCCCTGGCCGCGATGAGCCACCACAAGTGCGCCTATTGCGAGTCGCCGATCAATGCCGAGCGCTCGGGCCATGTGGAGCATTTCAGACCCAAGTCGCTGTTCCCATCCCTCTGTTACGACTGGGAGAATTATTTCCTGTCCTGCAACGGCTGCAATGGGCAGAAGTCGGACAAGTGGCCGGCGCAGGGAAACTATGTCAGGCCGGACCAGGGGGATCCTGCCGCACGGTTCCTGTTCTCCAGGGATGGTGGGATTGCGGCGGTGCCTGGGGATCTGGAGGCCGAGAATACCATTAGGGATCTGGGGCTCGATCGGTCCTGGTTGTGCCGATGGAGACGGTTGGCGATGGGGTCGATCCTAGACGATATCGAGGGTACCTTGAGCTTACTGGCCGAGGCACCTGGCCTGGAAGAGTCGATCACGCGATTGATTGAGAAACAAATCGCGAGGATCACGGGAAATCCCGCACTGCCTTATTCGACCGCCTTGCTTCAGTGCGTACGCCAAGCCTTGGAGCAGACGCGTGCCAGGCAGATGGGTAGGTCGGGTTAGCGAAGCGTAACCCGACGCCTACGGCGCCATGTCGGGTTACGGCGCGCTCCACCCTCGGCAGTAGATCGCACGTACGGAAGGGCGCGCCTAACCCGACCTACGGGCTGTCGGAGAAGTCGTTGGTCCGCACAGCGGACCCTACACGGCTACCCGGCTTCGGCGCTATTGGTTGCGGTCTTTACCGCGACAAGTTGCTCTCGCGCATTGGCATAGTCCTCATATCGCTTAGCCATGCTCACTACTCGCGAGTTGAGATCAGCGTCACGCGCCAATGTTTCCGGAAAGTCTCTTATTAGAAAAGTTGCTGCTAAATCCCCCACGGATGGCGCTTGTGAAAATAGACCGGCGGATAGCGGCACAGGATAATAGAGACGCCGATCATCGAGCAGCGCCATCAATACGGGTATAGCAGGCTCGTACTTAGCGAAGCCCAATATCATGAACGCCAGGAGAAGCAGGTCTAGGTCTGGCTCACTGTTGTTGATTAACTTGAGTAGCACCGGAGCTGCCAGCGTGGGCGCATTAAAAAGCTCGACCAATTTATCATCGGATGTGCTATTGATTAATTTCGCCAGCGCGACCTCAACCTTCTTCCGATACGCCAATGGCATATCCACCTCGGTTTCAAGACACTGCGCAGCCAGCAAGACAGTCGTCGGCTTATTGATCTTCAGCAACCGCTTGACGATTCCCCCGCTATCCGTCCCCGGCACCCCCGCCGCGAGGACTATAACCTCATGCCACCAATCGTCCGGATACTTGGCCGTCAAGGCATCAAATTCCCGATGACGCACATAATCCAGCGCGGTCAGGTATTCCTGAAAGGTCAGGTGGGCAAAGGCGTAATACCCCGGTCGGCGCTCCACCAACATACCAGTCCGGTCCCGAATCTCGTCGAGCATCCGCCCCGCCTCGTCGGCCGAGCGACCCAGGTCCGGCAGGACCCGGGCAAACTCCTCCGCCACCTCCGATTCCGGTAGCTCCGCCGCGTGCGCGTCGTGCAAGCGCCGGGCGACGCCCATCAGGAGACGCCGCTTGGCGACCGCGTCCAGGGTGCCGATGGCAGTGTCACCCGCGAATTTGACCCTGTCCCACTCATAAAGCAATGCATCCGTGCACTTGTCATAAAGGGTCGCCCGATGCTCGGGGATGCTGTGGCCCAGGAAGCGGTGAACCACGCACAGGATGGTGGCGAGCAATGGATTGACCGCGATCCGCTGTATTGGGCGGCTGCGGCCGATACGCGCCTTGAGATCCTCGGCGGCCGTGGCCGCCTCGCGCTCGGCCAGGGGGCGCTCCTTGCCCAGTGATAGCTCGGCCGCCAGACACCAGCGATCGATATAGACCCCGACCTCCACCTGGGTCAGGTCGCTCAACTCATGCACCGCGAATCCGTCGAGTTGCTCCGCCAGATCATCCTTGCGACCAACCGGGCGGCTGGTGATCAGGGTGCGCACGCTACCCTCGCGGGCGATGAATGCGCAGACGGCGGCGGTCAATTCGCGACGCAGCGGCTCCGGCGCCTCGTCCAGTCCGTTGAGCATCAGGAAGGCGCGCCCGCAGCCCAGGGCCTGATCCAGCAGGGCGGGATCGCAGCCGGTCTCGCGGGCGATGAGATCGCGCGACAGCGGGCCGTCGGCCAGACTCCGGGCCGCCAGCACCAGGGGCAGCAGGCCGGGGGGCAGACCGGTCTCGGGGTTTGGTTCGACGCCTGCCGGTTGCGCCGCGAGCCAGGCAATCAGGGTGCTCTTGCCGCTGCCCGGACCGCCGAGGAGCAGCAACCGCTCGGACGCGGCGAGCACCTCGGCGATGGGCCGACGTTGCCCCAGGGTCGGGCTGAGCCGGAGCTCGCCGTCCTTCCCGGTCTCGAGGATGGGATCGGCGACGTGCAGCGGGACGAAGACGGCCTGCAACGCCTGGGTGACCCGGTGGGTGGTCTGGAGCCCCCGCAACTCGATGCGGCCGTAGCGCTCCGCCAACTGGCGCCGATAGTCCTGTTCCAGGGCCTCGAGGATGGCGGCCGGATCGCCGGACTCCCGGGCGAGGACCAGGTCGCGCTCCTGGGCGCAGCGGATCTCGAAGCGCAGCACGGGCTCGAAGCCGTCGTCAAAACCGGTTTGGGCCCAGTCCCGAGTGAGACGTTCCAGGTCGGCGGCGAGCACCCCGGGGACCTCGGCCGAGCCGCGGGTGGCCAGTGCGACCGCGAGCCGGTCCCGCGCCCGTGCCCGGCGGTTCTCGGTGATCACCGCGGGGATGGCGGGGTCCGCGGGCGCGGCGCCGCGGACCCGCTCGAAGACGGGCGCGACGGCCGCGTCGTCCAGGCGCGCCTTCAATTGATCGAAGGGTGCGCGTGGCGATTCGTCCCTCATTGAGCGTAGAACCGCAGACATTGCAGAGACTCCCACCCTAAATAGGCCCGAACTGAAATGCAGGCCGAAACGATGATCTGAGGCCCGCTGGCCGGAACTCACGCCGATGCGGTCAAGCGCAGCCTCTCAAGGTGCGCACGGCGCACCCTACGCCGATGCTCCGGGCGGCGGTACCCGCTCAGGCCTCCAGCCAAAAGGTCACAGGCCCATCATTGACCAGACTGACCTGCATATCCGCCCCGAAGCGGCCGGTCGCAACCACCGGATGGCCAGCGCGGGCACGCTCGACCAGGTGACCGAACAACAGTTCCCCGACGGCGGGCGGTGCCGCGCTGGTGAAGCTCGCGCGGGTGCCCTTGCGGGTGTCGGCGGCCAGGGTGAATTGCGGGACCAGGAGCAGGCCGCCGCCGATGTCGCGCAGGCTCAGGTTCATGCGCCCGTCGCGGTCGGGGAAGACGCGGTAGCCGAGCAGGCGTTCCAGCAGGCGCTCGGCGCGCGTCGGGGTGTCGGTCGGCTGTACCGCGACCAGGACCAGGAGGCCGCGGCCGATGGCGCCGATGAGCGCGGCGTCGACCTGCACCTGGGCCTGGGTCACTCGCTGCAACAGGCCGATCATCCCAGCACGCGCGCAAACTGGTCCGTGGCGGCCACCAGCGCGGCGCGGATGCCGGGCTCGAAGGCGGAATGG
Source organism: uncultured Thiodictyon sp. (assembly GCF_903828115.1). GTDB lineage: Bacteria > Pseudomonadota > Gammaproteobacteria > Chromatiales > Chromatiaceae > Thiodictyon. Next base: position 11,852 of record NZ_CAIKKU010000602.1, read on the forward strand.
CCGGCGTCCGGGATGACCCGCAACTCGGCCCTGGGCCAGGCCTGATGCAGTTCCCAGGCGGAGCGCATGGGGCAGATCAGGTCGTAGCGGCCCTGGACGATGACTCCGGGGAGGTCGGCGAGCCGGCCGGCGTCCTCCAGCAGTTGGTTGGGGCGCAGGAAGGCGTCGTGGACAAAATAATGGCACTCGATGCGCGCCAGGCTCAGGGCCAGGTGGGCGTCGGCGAAGTGGGCCTGGATGTCGGGGTTGGTGAGCAGGGTGGCGGTGCGGCCCTCCCAGATGGACCAGGCCTTGGCGGCGGCCAGGCGCCCGATCTCGTTGGCTCCGGTGAGTCGTTGGTGGTAGGCGGCCAGCAGGTCGCGGCGCTCCGGCGGCGGGATCGGTGCCAGGAAGTCGGCCCAGTAGTCGGGAAAGACCTGGTTGCAGCCCTCCTGATAGAACCAGCGGACCTCCGCCGGCCGGCACAGGAAGATCCCGCGCACCACCAGGGCCAGCACCCGCTCCGGGTGGGTCTGCGCATAGGCGAGCGCGAGGGTGGAGCCCCAGGAGCCGCCGAAGACCAGCCAGCGCGCGATGCCGAGCCGCTCGCGGATGCGCTCCAGGTCCGCCACCAGGTCCCAGGTGGTGTTGGCCTCCAGGCTCGCGTGGGGGGTGGAGCGACCGCAGCCGCGTTGGTCGAACAGGATGATCCGGTAGCGTTGGGGGTCGAAGAGGCGGCGATGGGCGGGCTCGCAGCCGGCCCCCGGACCGCCGTGCAGGAACACCGCGGGGATGCCGTCGGGGCGCCCGCACTGCTCCACGTAGAGCCGATGACCATCGCCGACGGGCAGTTCGTAGGTGGCGTAGGGGGTGATCGGGGGATAAAGGTCGCGCTGGGTCTTGTTCATGGCCGCCAGGATAGGGGGCGCGCCGATCGGCCGCAATCGGGCCGACGTGAAACCTGGTCGGACAATGCCTACAACCAGCGGCGAAGATTGCCGACGCGGGGTCCGGCCGGTCCGGACAGGCGCCATCGGGAACCTGCACGATACTGAAGCTGTCGCCACCTGGTACCCAGGGACGGAAGAATCGCCCACCGGCGGTTGCGCACGCCACACCAGACCAAGCAGAGCGACACCCCCGCCGCGGGATGCGACGGGGGTTTTTGCTGTCCTGCCCGCAGCGGCTCAGCCGTCCTTGGCGGCACAGTCGGCGCAGGTCCCCATCACCTCGACCACGCGCCGCCGCGGCGCGAAGCCGCTCCCGCTGGCGAGCCGCGCGAGGCTCTGCTGGACCGCCGCGTCCTCGATTTCGGTGACGCCGCCGCACTCCAGGCAGATGAGAAACTCGCTCAGGTGCGGCTGCCCCGGGTGGTCGCAGCCGATCCAGGCGTGCAGGCTCTCGAGCCGGTGGATCAGGCCCTGTTCCAGCAGAAAGTCCAGGGCCCGATAGACCGTCGGCGGGGCCGCGGGGCGCGGACCCGCGCGCAGCGCGTCCAGGATCTCGTAGGCGCCGACGGGTCGGCCGGCCGCGCACAGGATCGCGAGCACCCGGCGGCGCTGCTCGGTCAGGCGCACGCCGCGCTCCCCGCACAGGGCCGCGGCGCGGGCGAGCGCCCCGTCGGTGTCAGGGTTCATCGGCCGACAACCCCGGCGCGTTGGCCCGGCCTGACCCGGACACCCGCCGCGCCCGCCGCGCCCGGTACAGGCCGCTCGCCAGCGCGGACAGCACATAAACAGCGCCCGCGAGCAGGATCATGGTCGGGCCGGCCGGCAGGTCCGGGCCATAGGACAGGGCCAGCCCGGCGGAGGTCAGGGCGGCCCCGAGCAGGGTCGCGATGCCCATCATGCCTCCGAGTGAGTGCACCCAATGACCGGCGACGGCGGCCGGCAGGGTCAGGAGCGCAATCACCAGGATCAGCCCCACTACCTGGATCAGCAGCACCACGGTCACCGCCACCAGACACAGCAGCAGCAGGTAGAAAAAGGTGACCGGCACCCCGCGCAGGCGGGCGAATTCCTCATCGAAACTCACCGCCAGAAACTGCCGATAGAACAGGACCACGGTCAGCACCAGCCCCAGGTCCAGCCCCGCCATCAGCCACAGGTCCCGGCGCGGCACCAGCAGGATGTTGCCGAACAGATAGCTCATCAGGTCCGCGCTGTAGCCCGGGGTCTTGGCGATATAGAGGATGCCGATCGCCATGCCGATAGCCCAGATGGCGCCGACCAGGGTGTCCTCCTGGGCGCTCCAGGCGAGGCGCACCACCCCGATGATGAGCGCCGCCGCCACCGCCGCCAGCAGGGCCCCGAGCAGCGGGTCGAAGCCGTAATAGAGCGCCGCCCCCATGCCCCCCAGGACCGAATGGGCGATGCCGCCGGCCAGAAAGGCGATACGCTTGACGACGACATAGGTCCCGATCACCCCGCAGCCGATGCTGGCCAGGAGCCCGGCCAGGAGCGCCGTGCGCAGGAAGGCGTGCTCGGTGAGTGCGTTCAGGAACTCGGTCATGGTTCAATCCAGACAGTCATCGCGATACGGAGCTCCGGAAGAATAAAATCAGCCGCAAATGAACGCAAACGAACGCAAATAAGACAAGTGCTCGATGCCTGGAACATCGCCGGGCCTTGATCATAACTC
>NZ_CAIKKU010000603.1 GCF_903828115.1 uncultured Thiodictyon sp.
CTGATCAACTGGGGCATCTATCGCATGATGTACCGGGCAAGGAATGAAACCAACGTCGACATGCGCAACGACAGTCATAAGGCGCGGATTCATGCCAAGGCCTATCAACAACGAGGACTGGACATGCCCGTCGCGGTGGTCATCGGCGGGCCGACCCTGGACAAGATCGCCGCAATGTATTCAGTGGCGGATACCGATGACTGGGACGTTCTGGGCGGGTTCTATGGCGGACCGGCCCTGCTCGTCAAGTGTGAGACCAATGATCTGACCGTGCCCGCCAACGCGGAAATCGTTCTGGAGGGACACATCAAGACCACCGAGGGCTGGATCTTTGATGAAGGTCCCTATGGCGAGTTTACCGGGACCTACGGCGGCGGGCTGCCGCGCAATTGCCGTTTGCTGATCGATTGCATGACCTACCGCAAGGGCGGGATCTATCAGCATGCCACCATTGGCGGTTTGCATCCGGGGCGTACGGACATGGCGGTCTGGAATTCGACGATCGAGGCCGATATCTATACTGCCCTGAAGAATGCAGGCATTCGGGTACTGGATGTCAACATCCCGGGCAACGGCTCCACCAATATTGCCTATGCCAGCATCCGTACCGTCGGGGGCGGTGATGCCAAGCAGGCGTTGGCGATCATGCTGAGCTGTTCGCGTCAGTGGTTGCCGAAGATCGCCTATGTCTTCGACGAGGATGTCGATATATTCGATCCCGACCGCGTCATGTGGGCCTTTGCCTGGCGCCTCGACCCGGCCAAGGACATTATGATCCTGCCGGAACAGAACGTCTTGCCGCTGGAGCCCATGTGCAACACCAACCAGCCGCCGGTCAACCTCGCAAAGGTTGGTTTCGACTGCACGATTCCGCGGGTCGGCGGCTTCGATCCGCTGTCGTTCGCCGCCTGTCAGGTGACTGACCCCTTTGCCATTCCGGAGAGCGGGCGAACGCCGCTGACGGAAGAGGAAATCACGCGGAGTATGGAGGCGTTCATTCGCGAGACACCGCGCTCATGGTTCGACATCTTGAGTCGCTTCAGTGGTCAACCGTACCCGTCGGTCTATCGCGCCTTCGGGAATCTGCGGCATCGGCTGGGGCGGGTGAGTGATAACCGGCCGGCTTATCCCTACACCTTCGCCGCCTCGTGCTTCGTCGACGGCAAGGGGGGCACGCCATGAAGCTGGTGCGCGGGATCTACATGCGGGGCGGTACCAGCAAGGGGGTCTATTTTCATGCGAAAGACCTGCCCGCCAACCCCGCCCTGAGGGACCGAGTCATTCTCGACATCTACGGCAGTCCGGACCTGACCCAGATCGACGGATTGGGCGGGGCCAACGTGCTGACCAGCAAGACCGCGATCATCGCGCGCAGCGCCCGCCCGGACGCGGACGTGGATTACACCTTCGGGCAGGTGATGATCAACGAGCCCTTGGTCGATTACCGGATCAACTGTGGAAACATCTCCGCCGGGGTCGGCCCCTTTGCGATCGATGAGGGGTTGGTCCCGGCCGTTGAACCATTGACCAGGGTGCGAATCTTCAACACCAATACCCAGCGCGTCATCATCGCCGAGGTGCCGGTGAAGAATGGTCGCGCCGAGATCGCCGGGGATTACCACATTGACGGTGTACCGGGCACCGGCGCCAGGATACTCCTGGATTTCGCCGCCACCGGCGGTACCCTCGGCAAGGGTTTGCTGCCGACCGGTCAGGCCCGTGAGACCCTCACTATCGACGGACTGGGGACATTCGAGATCTCGGTCGTGGATGCGGCCAACCCGTCGGTCTTCGTGAAGGGCGCCGATCTGGGCCTGCAGGGTACCGAGCCGTTCGAGGACATCCTGAACAACCAATCTGTCTGGGATAAGGCGGACAGGATTCGCGGAACCGTCGGGGTCAGGCTCGGGATGTACCCGGACCTGGACAGCTTCCTGCGCATCAACCCCACTATGCCCTTCTGTATCCTGGTCTTTCCGCCGATCGACTACACCGACTTCGTGGACGGCCGGGCCATCTCACCCGGCAGTTACGATATCAAGGGCATCATTCGCTTTGCCGGCGCCGTGCACCGTGCCTATTCCGGTACCGGGTCCGTATGCACCGCGGTGGCGGCACAGATCGAGGGCACCGTCGCCAATGCGGTCTGTGGCGAGGCCGCGCGTTCGGCCGCCGTCGTCCGTATTGGCCACCCCTCGGGAATCATGAACGTCGATATCAGGGTGGAACGAGACGGCCAGGAGTACCGGATACTGCGGGCCGCCTATGGCCGAACAGCCCGCCGGATCATGGAAGGCTACATCTACCTGAAGCCATGGGCGGACGACGCGTCCATGCTGTCTCTCTGAGTTGCGGAGGTCGCATGAAACGACTGATCGTCGGACTCTCGGGCGCCAGCGGCGTCATCTATGGTGTACGCCTGCTGGAGGTCCTGAAGACCATACCTGACATCGAGACCCATCTGGTCGTGAGTAAGGGGGCGGAAGTCACCCTGCGGCTGGAGACCCAGACCAGCATAGCCGACCTCAGGGCGCTAGCTGATATCGTCCATGAGCACGGCAACCTCGCCGCCCCGATCTCCAGCGGCTCGTTCCGGGTCCTGGGGATGGTGGTGATCCCCTGCTCCATGAAGAGCATGGCCCAGATCGCGCTCTCCCTCGGCGACAACCTGCTCAGCCGGGCGGCGGACGTGACGCTCAAGGAGCGGCGCAAGCTGGTTCTGGTGCCCCGCGAGTCCCCGCTGCACCTGGGCCACCTGCGCCACATGACCGCCGTCACCGAGATGGGCGCCGTGGTCCTACCCCCGGCCCCGTCCTTTTATCACGCGCCCCTGACCATCATGGACCTGGTGGACCAGACGCTGGGTAAGGTGCTCGACCAGTTCGGGATCGAGCACGTCTTGTTTCGGCGCTGGGGCGGCGATGCAGACTGATGCGTTCACGGCGGCAGCCCGGCGACTCTTCGACGAAGTGGCGGTGATGACGCTCGCGACCTGCACGGACGCCGCGCCCTGGGCCACCGACGTCTACTTCGCCCCGGATGGGTTCAACCTGATATTCCTCTCCTCGCCGCGCTCCCGGCACAGTCGCAACCTGGCCGTCAATCCGGCCTGCGCCGCCACCATCCATCCGCTGGTGAAGTCCTGGCGGGAGATTCGCGGTCTCCAGATCGAGGGCGAGGTTCACCCACCCGAAGGTACCCTGGCCAAGGCCCGCGCGCTCGCCGCCTATCTGAGCAAATTCCCCTTCGCCCAAGACCTCATCGCCCACCCGGTGGAGACGGCAGGCGCCCTCTCCCACGCCACCCTGCAGGTACTGCGACCCTCCCGTCTGCGCTATCTCGACAACGCCGTCGGGATCGGCACGCGCTGGTCCCTGCGCCTGGTGGATGGTCAAGCCGTCGGCCCGCCGGAACTGGAGGCACGCGAGTGAGTGCGGCGCCTACCCACTGACATCCGTCTGCACCAACGCCGGGCGGTCGGCACCGACCGTCCGGGGCCGTTTTAACCGCAAAACCGGAGGCTCCACCATGGACTACGAACCGGCGGGCTACGACGATTTCGACGCCCACCTGAAAAAGCTCCAGGATCAGGGGCTGCTCTACAGCATCGAGCGGGCTATCGACAAGGACGCGGAGATGCACCCGCTGGTCCGCTGGCAATACCGCGGCGGCATTCCTGAGGCGGAACGCAAGGCCTTTCTGTTCACCAATGTCACCGACGCGGCGGGGCGGACCTATCCAGGCGCACGGGTCGCGATCGGCGCCCTGGCGGGCAACCGTCGCATCTATGCCCTCGGGATGAATAAGCCGGAGGCTGCCATCGGCCAGGCCTGGCTCGACGCCATCGCCCATCCCATCGCCCCGCACCAGGTACAGCGGGCGCCCTGTCAGGAGGTGGTCATCACCGGGGACGCCCTGCGGGCCGGCCAGGGGCTGGATGCACTGCCGATCCCGGTATCCACCCCCGGCTACGATACGGCCCCCTATTTCACCGCCGCCCTTTGGGTCAGCCGCGACCCCGATTCCGGCATCCAGAACCTCGGACTCTACCGGGGCAACCTCAAGGCGGCGGACCGGGTGGCCGTCATGATGGAGCGCTCGACGCTCGCCGGCGGCTCGGTGCATTGGTACAAATACAAGAAGCTCGGCCAGCCGATGCCGGTGGCGGCGGTCCTGGGGGCACCCCCCATCGTCGCCTTCACCGGGCCGCAGAAACTCCCGCTGGACTGCGATGAGCTGACCGTCGCCGGCGCACTGGCCGGCTGTCCGATCAACATCGTCAAGTGCAAGACGCAGGACCTGTGGGTCCCGGCCGAGGCCCAGGTCATCGTCGAGGGCTTCATCAGTACCGATCAGCTCGAGCCCGAGGGTCCCTTCGGCGAGTCGCATGGTTACATGGCCCTGGAGGAATACAACTTCTCCATGACGGTCACGGCCATCACTCGCCGGACCTCTTACACCATCGCTTCCATCATCTCCCAGGTGACCCCGTGCGAATCGAGCGTCATCAAGAAGGTTGCCTATGAGCCGCTGTATCTGTCGCACCTGCGCGACCACCTGAATATCAAGGGCGTCACCCGTGTATCCATGCATGAGCCCTTAACCAATCTGCGGCGCTTCCTGTTCCTCTCCATTGCCCGAGGGACACCGAAGACGGAGATCTGGCGCGCGCTCGAAGGCGCCGCCTCCTTCACCCCGGCCATCGGTAAGTTCTGTGTGGCGATCGATGAGGACATCGACCCGGAGGACACCGACCATGTGCTCTGGGCGCTGGCCTACCGCTGCAACCCCGCGGTCGACACCCATGTGATCCCCAACCGCGGCAAGGGCCACGGGCCTGAGTTCAAGGGCTGCGAGATCGATTCCACCATGCTCATCGACGCCACCGCCAAGGCCGACTACCCCCCGGTCGCCTTGCCCAAGCAGGAATTCATGGAGCGCGCCCGTGCCATCTGGGAGGAGTTGCAACTCCCCCGACTCACGCCCCAGTCCCCGTGGAGCGGCTACTCGCTCGGGGACTGGTCAGAAGAATGGGACGCGTGCGCGGCCCGGGCGGCCAAGGGCGACTGGCTCACCAACGGCCGCCGCTCCGCCGCCAACTGTAGCCGCACCGCCCAGCCGCAGGACCTGGCCCGCGATATTCGGCTGAGCGATCAGGACTGATCCCCAACCGGTCTCATCCACCATCCCAAACGAGGCATCACCATGCAACCGGGTTTTCAACGCAGCTACGACGACCTGAACGATCACCTGGCGAAGCTCAAGAAGCTGGACCTGCTCTGGACCATCGATCAGGAGATCAATAAGGACAAGCACCTGCACGCCTTCGTGCGCTGGGGCTATGTCGGCGACGTGGGTACCGTCGTCAACAACAATCCCAAGCGCGCCTTTCTCTTCACCAACGTGACGGACGCCAAGGGCCGCAAGTACCAGGGCGATTGTGACGTGCAGGTCGGCGGTACCGCCGGCTCCCCGGCCATCTATGCCGCCTCGATGGGGATCGACTACCAGGGCGAGGGCATCTCGGCCCTGTCGCAGAAGATCTTCGAGAAATGGACCAGGGCCTTCGCGACCCCGATCCCGGCCGTAGAGATCCCGTCCGCGGAGGCGCCGGTGCACGAGGTCGTGCTGACGGGCGATGACCTCAAAGGCGGGGCGGGCAAGGGCATGGACACGCTGCCGGTCCCCAACAACACCCCCGGCTGGGACACGGCGCCCTATTTCTCGGCCGGACTCTTCGTGACTCTCAATCCCGAGACCGGGATCCAGAACATCAGTCAGAACCGCTGCAGCCTCAAGGCCTCGGACCGCATCACCGGTATGTGGCTCATCCAGACCAACGGCGGCGCCCATCAGAACTGGACCAAGTACAAGGAGCGCGGCGAGAAGATGCCGGTGGCGCTGATCGTCGGCGCCCCGCCGACGCTCCAGGTCATCGGACCCCAGAAGGTTCCGGAGTATCTGGACGACATGGACGTGGCCGGGGCCCTGGCCGGCGCGCCCTATCGCAAGGTCAAGTGCAAGACCATCCCGCTCATGGTCCCGGCCGATGCCCAGATCATCATCGAGGGCTGGCTCGACCCGACCAAGCTGGAGATGGAGGCGCCGTTCGGCGAGTCCTACGGCAACATGTCGGTGGAGGAATACAACCACTCGATCACCGTAACGGCCATCACCCGGCGCAAGAAGGCGATCCTGACCTCGATGATCTCGCAGATGGCGCCGTCGGAATCCGGGGTCATCAAGCAGCTCAACTACAGTGCGGTGATGCTCAATCACCTGAAGAATACGCTCTACATCCGCCAGGTGAAGGACGTCGCCCTCCATGGCCCCATGATCGGGGTCTCCCGATTCACCGTCATCGTGATGGAGCGCAATTCTCCCAAGACCGAAATCTGGCGGGCGCTGAGCGGCGCCACCACCTTTATGCGCTCGGTGGGCAAGATGACCGTGGCGGTCGATGAGGACATCGATCCCAACAACGTCGAGGAGGTGTTGTGGGCCATCGCCTACCGCACGGATCTCATGAAATCGGTAAAGATCGAGGACCACCAGGCCAACGGACACGCACCCAAGCTGCGTGACCGCGAGTGGGAGGCCAAGATCATGATCGACGCGACCATGCACTATGCCATGCCGCCGGTCGCCCTGCCCACCAAGGAGATCATGGAGGAGGCCCGCACACTCTGGGAACAGGCCGGACTGCCGCCGGTCACGCCGCGCTGGAAGTGGTACGGCTACGATCTGGGGGACTGGTGCGAGGAGTGGACCCGGTGTGCCGAACGGGCGGTCAACGGCGACTGGCTGATCAACGGCGAGCGCACGGCGCAATTGGTCGACACCGATGCGGTGGGCGGTCCGACCGCCGGCGTACCCCGCGCCGGCGTGGTGTGCTGGAACGAAAAGACCGGCGCGGTCGACTATCCGCCAGGATTCCCACTCAAGGATCGGTTCGACACTGACGAGTAACAGCGGACAGGGACTGGTCGCCGACGCCGACGGGCGTCGGCATTCTGTGGTTTGATGCCGGGCCCGGTCCGCTCGGGCCGCGGCTGCGGCGCGGGCCTCGATCATAACCCCCGGCCAAGCCGCGCCGGCGAGCGCCCGCGCTTAAGCCCACTCGGACGTTGGGAGCGCC
>NZ_CAIKKU010000604.1 GCF_903828115.1 uncultured Thiodictyon sp.
GCGGCTTCAGCCGCGACGCGACCTCGTAAACGGCCGCGGGCTTGTCGCGGCTAAAGCCGCTCCCACCGGCGCGCCCGCGTTCATCTGTCTGCAACTGACCCCTTCACCGACGAGAACCATAGCGATGTACACACCCGTTGACGACGCCACCCCGGCGGCCGCCGCGCCCACCGATGCCGAGCGCCGCGCGGCCTTGCGCACACTCGGCGCCCTGGCGGCCCTGACCCCGCCGGCGGTGCTCACCCTGCTGCTATCGCCGCGTGCCTCGGCGGCGTCCGTCGGTGGGCCACCGATGATCGAGCTCTAGAACAGGGGCCGGGCATCATGCTCCACACCACACTCGGTTCGACCCGTTTGCTGGCGCACCCGGGCGACCGCCGGCTGTGGCTGCTCGATCGCGGCACCGCCGCGCTCTGGGACCTGCACGCGGCGGGCTGGGCGCCGGCGCCGCTGGCCGAGCTGCTGGTGCAGCGCTTCGGGCTGGACCCAGGTGCGGCCCGCGATTATCTGGACACCCTGCATTCTCAGTGGCACGCGGCCGGTCTGCTGGCGGAAGCGGGCACGGGGGATTGGCGCTTCGCCCCGGCGCCGTGCTTGCCGCCACTGCCCCCGCCCGCCGCGACCCCCCTCCCGCCCGGGGCCTGGCGGTTGCGGCTGGGGGATGGGGCGGTCAGTCTGGCGATCACGGATGCCCAATTGAGTGCGCGTCTCAAGCCGCTGCTCGGCCCGCTGATGATGCCCCCGTCGGCGCCTGAGCCTGCGTCGCACCTGGAGCCGTCTGGCGACCGGTTGGCCGTGCGCGGCGGTGCCTCGGGCTGGACCCTGACGGGTAACGGAACCGCTCTGGAGACGGGATATGGCACAGACGCCGCACTGGTCGCGACCCTGCACACCCTGACCGAGCTGGGCTGCCGCACCAGCGAGCGCCTGCTGGTGGTGCATGGCGGCGGACTGGTCGCGCCCGACGGGCGTGCGTTCCTGTTGGTCGCGCCCGGCGGCTCCGGCAAGAGCACCCTGACCGCGGCACTCAATGCCGCGGGCTACGGGCTGCTCAGCGACGACGTGGTCCCGGTGACCCCGGACGGCGAATTGGTGGGCCTGGGGTTGCCGCTGTGTCTGAAGCCCGGCAGTTGGCCGGTGTTGGCGGGGTGCCGACCGGACCTGGCCCAGGCGCCGACCGTGCAGCGCCTGGGCCAGGCGGTGCGTTTCCTGCCGCCATGCGGGCGGGCGGCAACCGGTCTGCGGGCGCCGGCCCTGTTTCTGTTTCCGCGCTTTCGACCCGGCCGGGCGCCCCGGTGCGAGCCGCTGTCGCCCGCGCGGGCGCTGCAAGGCATCATCGAGGCCGAGGCGGTGATCCGCGATCTGACCCAGATCAAGCTCGAGGCCCTGGCACGCTGGGTGAGTAAGGTGCCGGCCTATGCCATCAGCTATCCGGACCTCGACCAGGGTCTGGCGCTGGTACGCGACCTCCTCAATGACCGTGACTCACACGAGTACGACGCCCATGGCACATCGGCTTAGGATCACCCGCTGGTCCGATCTCGCCGCCCTGCTCGATCCGGTCGGGCGTTGCGCGGACCCGCTGACGGACGGGCGTGCCCTCGACTGGGAGGGGATTTACGGGCTGGCCGCCGCCCGCTTGGTGGCCCCCACCCTCTATGCCGTACTGGCGGCACGAGAGCGGCTGGACGCGGTGCCGACCCCGGTGCGCGCCGCCCTGGCGGAACTTCATCGGCTCAATGACGCGCGCAATGCGCGGCTGCGTGCGGTCCTGCGTGACACGGTGCGCTACCTGAACGCGGCTGGGATCGAGCCGCTCCTGCTCAAGGGGTCGATCGCCCTGCTGCCCGATCAATACCCGCAGGCGGCGGCGCGCATGATGAGCGATCTGGACCTGGCACTGGTCAACGCGCCGGCCGAGCAGGGCGAGGCCGTGTTGCGGGCGGGCGGCTATTTCGATGCACCCAATGTCAATCCGGCGGATTATGCCGCATCTCATCATGTCGCCCCCCTGTTTCATCCCAGCGGCGACGGTTATGTGGAACTGCATCGCAGGATGCTGGCCGCGTCGGTGCCCGCGCAAGCGCTCCCGCTGGCGCGGGTGTGCGGCGCAGCGCGGCCGCTTGACTGGGACGGGCTGCGGTTGTGGGTGCCATCCCTGGAGCATCGGCTGCTGCATAATGCGTTGCACCATCAGGTGGCTGATGGGGGCTTACACGCTGGGCATCGCGCCTTGCGCCAACTGTTGGAGTTTGCGCAACTGCGGGCGCTGCCGGGCGCCGCGGGGATCGCTTGGCCGGGCCTGCTCGCCGCGCTCGATCGGGTGGGGCAGGGCAGTGCGGTGCGCGCCTATCTGCTCGCGGTGCAACGGTTGTTCGGCCAACCGTTGCCGGCCGGCGTCAGGCCCGGTGTCACGGCCCATTGGTCGCAGTGCCTTGCTTGGCTGCGCATCGCGCTGCCGCGCCTGGCGCCGCAATTCGATCTGGCCGGACGCCTGCACAACCTGCCCCAGCGCCTGATCACGCCGAGTTGGTATCCGCAGAAGATTCGTTCCCTGTGTCAGCGGTGATTGCCCGGGCGGTGGGCCGATGGCCTCCCGGGTGCGCGGCCTCAGGCGCGGATCACCTTTCAGATCGAATTCCGGATGGTTACGGGGGGAATCGGGGACGCACCACGATTATTCGCGGCCTCCTCCCCGATGAACCGCTCAAGCGCAAGCGCACGCAGCACCGGGCCCGAATTGCGATCCGGGCGGGGGGCGGATCGGCGAGGTGGCGCCGTGCGGCATGGCTGACTCGGCAGCGGTTCACGGCGGACAGATCCGCGACCGGCGCCCTGCCGGCCGATCGGGTGGTTCATGGTTCGACTGGTTCGAGAAACGGGTTGACGACGGTCAATCCGGGGCCCACAACCTGGCCGTGCTGCAAGTCTTCGGAATAAACGATAGCGCAGCCGGCTTCTTGGGCTGCGGCGACAATCAGGCTGTCGTAGTACGAGAAGCCGAAACGCTGTGCGACATCGAGCGCGCGCAGGACCGTCGAGGGTGCCAACGGATGGAGTGGGCAGTCGCCGATGAGCCGTAGCAGGACCTCGCGGATCGCTGGGACCTCGTAGCCGAGCTTGCGGCGCATCACGTTGGCCACCTCCCCAAGGACCTGGGTGGAGATCAGACCACCGCTGGCCAGCAGTTCCAGTGCTCTGCGCTGCTTGGATTCGTCCTTGCTCAGACTGTAGAGGACGACATTGGAGTCGATGAAGCTACCGGGCATTGGCTTCGTCCCGATCGAAGACGAAGTTACCGAAGTCCTTTCGATAGGGCGCAAAAAACGCCATTAATTCTGATAACCCAGCGTCGCTGGAGGCAACCGCAGGGGCCCGGGGGTGGCGAGTCTTGAGATAGCCGATGAAGTCCAGGACCTCGGCCTGCAGGGCCTCGGGCAGCTCGGTTGCTTCATGGGCGATCAGATCGACGGCGTTCATAGATTGGCTCCGGGGACGGGGTATCGGGGTCAGAACGATTTTACGATATCGGGTCCAGACTTCATTTCAGTGATTATGCCTCGTCCGCCAGCCCACCGTAGCGGCGAATACCGAAGCTACCCCTCCCGCTCACCCGCGACGCGGCATGTTGAGAGCAATTGGATTTCCTCGATGCCTAATAGGCGAAGCAGTCCCCGAAATTGAGGGCCGCGGGGTTTATGCCTTTTCCCCACCGCTATAAGCCTGCGCAATGCGCCGGGCCGAGGTTGCGGTCACAGGCACCACTTCGAGGCCAAGGCCATCGTCACCATAGAGAAAATCCTGGCTGCGCGCAGCGCTCGGCCCGGCCGTGGGGGACGCGGACGCCCGTAATGCCTCTAACAGCGTCCGCCGGGTTTTCTTGTCCGGCGCTGTCTTGATGGGGACCAGACGCACGGTTGCATGACCGTTGCGGGTCAGAATGACCTCATCTCCAGCCTCGGCGCGGAAGTCGGGCAGGTCGGCAACGCGGATCTTGTCAGTCATGGCTTATTCCTCGATCACCGACGCCAGCTCACAGGCCCTGCGTTACCACGGCATGTCCTGAAGAACCTGGGTTTGCCACCTCGGCGCGACCCAACCAGGCAAGACTAAGGCGGAACCGAGCCCGCCCCGGCGGTTTCGATGGAGCGCACGGACAGGAACATGGGCAGCGGCTCGGGTCGGTCGCCAAGCTGTCCGCGCACGACCGCCAGCGGCGTGAAGCCAAGGCCCTGGTAGAAACCTACCGCCTGAGGCTTGGCGTCCACCACTACGCCCAGGCACCCGAAACGCTCGCGCAGTTCCAGCGCGGAGTGAAACACAGCTCGCAACAGCCGTCGGCCGATCCCTTGCCCATGATGGCGCTCGTCCACCCCTAGACGCGCCAGTCGGAGTGTGGGCAGGGGATAGTCGGGGAGATGGCCGCGGGTCGCCGCTTCGATGACATCCGCGGTGATTTCGCCGGGGCTCACCGTCACAAAGCCGAGGATGGCCCCCTGCCGCACAGCGACGAAGGTCGTGCCGATGTGGTGCCGGAACTGGTTTTGACCCGCGTACCGGTGGAAGAACCGATCGAGATCCGCGTCACCGCACCGGAATTGTGAGCGGTCGTCCGCCTTCGACAGGCGTCTGACCAGCAGGTCAGGCGTCGCGGCCATCCATCAACTCGCGCAAGGCCTGGGTCGGCGGCTCATCGGCCTCCAACCGACGCGCCAGATCGTCCAGACCCGCGGGCGTCAGGACCAGACGGGTTGGAATCAGCACATCCTCCGGGATCTCGCGCAGCGCCGCCAGGTGGTGCAACAAGGCGTCCTCCACCAGCCGCGCCTTGGTCCCCCCCCGACGTTGCAGATAGGTCTCGACTTGCACCTTGGTCTCGGCGGAAATCTGAGCGGAGATGTGAGCGTTCATCACGAATCGTCTCAGTCTTAAAGTATTCTGGGGATGCTAACACACCGGCCTGAATCAACGAAACCGGTCAACAGTCCTTTCGTTTATTTCGGTTATACTCCAGCCTTGCTGCTGCTTCATGCTTCCAGGAGGCTACCGTGACCACACTCTCGCCCACCCGCTCGCTGCCCTCGCCCGCAGAGGTCGCCCTTGCGCGGGAGAGCAGTCGGGCGCTATCGGCTTGTTTGCACACGCGCGCCGAGACCCGGCAGCTTGAGATCTTCGACGACCAAGGTGCAGCCCATCCGGTTCGTGTCCCCGTGTCGGCGCTGCGGCTGCTCGTCGATGCGCTGACCGAGATCGGCGAGGGCAATGCGGTCAGCATCATCCCGATTCATGCTGAGCTGACCACCCAGGATGCGGCGGATGTGCTCAATGTTTCACGGCCGTTCCTGGTCCGGTTGCTGGAGCGCGGCGAGATGCCGTTCCACAAGATCGGCACGCACCGGCGCGTGCGCTACGTGGACGTGATTGCCTACAAGGAGCGCATCGACATGGAGCGCAACAAGGTTCTTGATGCCTTGGCCGAGCAAGCCCAGGAGCTCAAGATGGGGTACGAATGAATGGGCTCGCACTTCACGTCGCATTGCCGGACGCCGATGACCGCCATGTGGTTGCTGCCGCGATTCATGGCGGCGCCAGCCTGATCGTCACCTTCAATTTGAAGGACTTCCCGCCGGATCGTCTCAACCCCTACAACCTGGCGGCCCAGCATCCGGATGACTTCATCTTCGAGCTACTCGCCCGGCATCCCGCCAGGGTATGCGAGGCGGCGGCCAACCACCGGCGATCACTGAAGAATCCGCCCAAGACAACAGACCAGTATCTGGATACGCTGCTGAAACAAGGGCTGACGCAGACCGTCGGGCGACTGCGGGAGTTGGCGATCTGACGGACGCGGATTGAAGGTGAAGATCGGTCAAAGGGACGGGTTCGATCTTGCGGTTGGGCTGTGGATCGCATACTCGAACGGATTGCGCAGCACCAGGGTCTCGGCCCGATCGGGCCCGGTCGAGAGCAGGTCGATGGGTAACCCGCACAGGTCCTCGATGGTCTTGAGATAGGCGCGCGCATTGGGCGGCAGGGACGCCAGTGAGTCGGTGCCCACGGTGGACTCCGACCAGCCCGGCAACTCCAGATAGCGCGGGGTGCAGCGGGCCACGGCATCGGCACCCACCGGCAGGGTGTCGAGCGTCTGGCCGTCCATCTCATAGGCGGTGCAGATCTTGAGCGTCGGCATCCCGTCTAGCACGTCGAGCTTGGTAATGCACAGACCGGTGACGCTGTTGATGGCGAAGGAGCGCTTGAGGGCGACCATGTCGAGCCAACCGCAGCGCCGCTTGCGCCCGGTGGTGGCGCCGAACTCGTGCCCGCGCTCGCTCAGCCGATCCCCCTGGGCATCGAACAGCTCGGTCGGGAAGGGCCCGCCGCCGACCCGCGTCGTATACGCCTTGACGATCCCCAGGATGTAATCCAGGTCCCGCGGCCCCACGCCGCTGCCGCAGGCGGCACCGCCGGCCGTGGTGTTGGACGACGTCACATAGGGGTAGGTGCCGTGATCGATGTCGAGCATGGACCCCTGGGCGCCCTCGAACAGCAGGTCCGCACCCTGGGCGCGCAGGGTGTGCAGTACCCCGGGCACGTCCGCCACCAGGGGCCGCAGTTGCTCCGCGTGCGCCAGGGCCTCATCCAGCACCGCGGCATAGTCGACCGGCGCGGCCTTGAACCAGTGTTCCAGGGTGAAGTTGTGATACTCCATCACCTCGCGCAGGCGCTCCTTGAAGACCTCGGGCTCCAGCAGTTCGCCCAGCCGCAGCCCGCGGCGCGCCGCCTTGTCCTCGTAGGCCGGGCCGATGCCGCGGCCGGTGGTGCCGATCGCCTTGACGCCGCGGGCCGCCTCGCGCGCCTGATCCAGCGCCACATGGTAGGGCAGGATCAGGGCGCAGGCGGCGCTGATGCCGAGCCGCTCGCGCACCGGCACCCCCGTCTGCTCCAGGGCCGCGATCTCCGCCAACAGGGCCGCGGGCGAGAGCACGACACCGTTGCCGATCAGGCAGCGCACCCCCGCCCTCAGGACGCCCGAGGGCACCAGGTGCAGGACGGTCTTGACCCCGTCGATCACCAGCGTATGGCCCGCATTGTGTCCGCCCTGAAAGCGCACCACGGCGGCCACCCGGTCGGTGAGCAGGTCCACGACCTTGCCCTTACCCTCGTCACCCCATTGGGTGCCGATCACTACGACGCTATTGCCCATCTGAGCGATTCCTAAATCTTAGCCAATGCCTGAATTTCCCAACCGGACGCGCCCTCGACCAGGCGCCGGTCGCACCCTTGGGCGCGGGCCTCCTGGTCCAGGGTCAGAACGATCGATTCGCCCCCCCCGGGAGCGCGGGCGTCCCGCCCGCGGGTTCCCGGCGTGGCAGACGAGACCCCCGCGCCCCCAGCGGCGCCACCCGGCAGCGCGGTGACGACCCGCTCCCCCGCCTGGCGCAGCCGTTGTATCTGCGCGAGCAGCGCCGGGTCCGCCGACCAGGGCGCATAGATCGCCGCCCGCTCCTGGTCGGGGGCCGCGCGCCCCGCGCCCAGCCGCAGCAGTCCCTTCAGGTCGGTGCTGAAGCCCACCGCCGGGCGCGCCCGCCCGAAGACCCGACCGATGTCGTCATAGCGCCCGCCGCGGGCGATCTCCAGCCCCCAGCCCGGGACAAAGGCGGCGAACACCGCCCCGGTCTTGTAGCGATAACCGCGCAGTTCGGCCAGGTCGTAATGGATCGAGACCTGCGGCAGCCACTGGTTCAGGGCCGCGGCCAGCCGCCGCAGGTCATCGAGCGCCGCTTGCACCGGCGCGTCGGCCGCGCGCAGGACCGTCGCGGCCCGCGTCAGGGCGTCATCCCCGTTCAACTCGGCCAGGGCCACCAACATGTCGGCCGACGCGGCGCCGAGGCCAAAACCGGCCACCAGGGTCTCGATCTCCGGGATTGCCTTGCGTTGCAGCGCGTCGAAGAGTGTGTGCTCCTGGGCCGCGGTCAGGCCCGCCTGGCGGGCCAGACCGCGGAAGATCCCCACATGCCCCAGGTCCAGGTAGCAGCCCGCGATCCCCGCGGTGCCCAGGGTCTCGATGATCAGGCGCAGGATCTCGACCTCGCTCTCGATCCCCGCGTGACCATAGATCTCCGCGCCGATCTGGTAGGGACTGCGGGTCCCGGCGAAACCGTCCGCCCGGGTATGCAGCACCGTACCCAGATAGCACAGGCGCGTGGGGGTGTCGCGGCGCAGGTGATGGGCGTCGATGCGCGCCACCTGAGGCGTCATGTCCGCCCGCACCCCGAGCATCCGGCCGCTCAGTTGATCGGTCAGCTTGAAGGTCTGCAGATCGAGATCCTGCCCGGTCCCGGTCAGCAGGGACTCCAGGTAATCGATGAAGGGCGGGATCACCAGTTCGTAACCCCAGCCCCGATACAGGTCCAACAAATCCCGGCGCAGCGACTCCAGCACCTGCGCCTGGGGCGGCAGGACCTCATCGATCCCGGTCGGCAGCAGCCAGCGTTCCTCGTCCATCGACACCACTTAAGTAGGGTCCGCTGCGCGGACCGAGTAGAGACACCGAACTTGAGCGTAGGTCCGCTGTGCGGACCGAGTAGAGACACCGATCACCGACCGAGCCCCCGACCCTCCGCCCCCCTGGTGCAGGAGTTGGGGTACGGTGAACCGCGACGCCGAACCCCCGCCGCTCAGTTGACCAGATATAAGAGTCCCACCCCGACGACCATGCTGACGAGCCCGGTCAGCCGCAGCGGGCCGTCGCGCTCCCCGGCCACCGCCAGCAGGGCGCGCCGAAAGCTCACGGGGCTCAAAAAGGGCCAGACGCCCTCCAGGACAAACAGCAGCGCCATCGCGATCAGAAGTTCATGCACCAGAGTCAGGCATCGCGCCGGTTGGACAGGGACCCCAGACCGCCGGCCGGTGCCGCGCGGCCCCCGGAGTCCCCGAAGAGCGTTTCAAGCCCGGCAGTGTTCCAGACCTGGGGGCGTTTGTCCAACGCGGGCGATCGAGGTGATGCGATCAGAACTGATGTGGTGACCGAGATCCCGGGTACGC
>NZ_CAIKKU010000605.1 GCF_903828115.1 uncultured Thiodictyon sp.
CGCCGCGCCGGTAGGGTCCGCTGTGCGGACCGGCGACCTCCCGCCCGGCAGGGTGGCTGGGGTTATGATCTAGGCTGGCTTCCTTCACCGCGCTGGAAGGCGCCCGTGGTTGCTAGCACTACGAAGACCTCTTCGTAACCTGGACCTCCAGGCGCGCCGGGCTCAGCCCGCGGCGACCAGCTCCGCCTGGTAGCCGGCATCCACCACGGCGTGGATCAGATCAGACGATGCGGCCTCGCCCTCGACCCGCGCCGCGCCGCCGTCGAGATCCACCAGGGCCGCGGTAACGCCGGGGACGGCCGCCAGGGCCTCCCGGACGGCGCGCACGCAGTGCTGGCAGGTCATGCCGGTAACCTTGAGTGTGGTCGTCATCTCGTCTCCGGTTTCAGGTGGGCGGCGCCGGTGCTCAACGCAGGCCCATGTAGCGGGCCGCCCCGAGGAGTGGTGTTTCTGCGCGCAGGATGACGCGCACCGGCATCCGCCGCATGTGCGGCTCCATCCGGCCCTTGGCGAAGAAGCCCTCCAGGAAGCGGCTGGCGCGCAGGGCCTCCAGGTTCTTCGGGGCGATGCCGCCGCCCAGATAGACGCCGCCCAGGGCCAGGTGCTTCAAGGCCAGGTTCCCGGACTCGCGCCCGAAGAGGCTGAAGAACAGATCCATGGTCTCACGACAGATCGGGCAGCGGCCCGCGGCGGCGGCGACGGCGGCGGCGGTGTCACCGGCGGCGAGCTCCGCGGCCAGCCAGTCCGGCGTCGCCGCTTGGTGCCAGGTCAGCAGAAAATCATAGAGGTTGCCGATTCCCATCCCGGAGGCGACACGCTCCCAACTCACCCGGCCGAAGCGTTGCTGCAGAAATCCGAGCAGCGCGAACTCACGCTCGTCCAGGGGCGCGAAGTCGGTGTGACCGCCCTCGGTTGCAAAGGGGTGGTGGCGGGTGCCGTCCCAGTAGAGACCGGCCTCGCCCAGACCGGTGCCGGCGGCGACCACGCAGGCATTACCGACCGCCGGCTGCTGCGGCGCCCCGCCCGGGTGGATCTCCGCCACGTCATCCGGACCCAGGGCGGCCACCCCCCAGGCGACGGCCTCCAGGTCGTTGAGCAGTCCGACCGCACGGAACTCCAGGATGTGCTCGATCAGGTCCGCGTCGATCTCCCAGGGCAGGTTGGTGGTCCGGCAGTGCCGACCCTCCACCGGACCGGCGACGGCGAAGGCACCCAGATGACAGTCGCGCGCCGGGACCTGCCCGGTCTCGTGAAGATACTGGATGATGAGCGACTCCAGCGAGTCGAAATCGGCGCTCGGGTAACGCCGCACCTGCCGCAGGGTCACCGCCAAACCATCGGTCTCGGCGACGCCGATTCCGGTCTTGGTGCCGCCGATATCGCCGACCAATACGCGCATAAACAATGTCTCCGGTTTTTTATTAGTACGTGTTGTCGTTGTCGTTGTCGTTGTCGTTGTCGTGATCGTAATCGGAGAAACGATGCAACTTGGGGTGGGAGAGAATCCGGGGCGCTACGATAACCTCGATTACG
>NZ_CAIKKU010000606.1 GCF_903828115.1 uncultured Thiodictyon sp.
CAGTACCGCCCAGACCGCCCAGATCCAGTTCTTCAACACCTGCACCGACGCGGCCACCTGTGCCGCCCAGTTCCGCGGCTTCGAGTTCGAGAGCAACTTCCTGCGCACCAACAGTGGGACGACCCCGGCCGCCACTGATTTAGTGTTCGAGCAGTACACCGCGGACTCCAACCTCAGCGGCACCGCGGTGACCAGCTATCAGGTCAACTTGTTAAATCAGGCGCTGACCCCGGTGGTAACGAACGCCGGCACCCTGGACGTCCGTAGCCAGAGCAACCAGCCCGCTGGCGGCCTGGTCAATCCCGGGGTCTTTTTCGCCCCGGCGAACCCCGTCGTCGCCAACGCGGGCGGCACCGCGCTGGTCTACAGCGCCAGCCAGTTGAACGTCACCACCAACGGCGGCACCGCGCTCGTGACCGACACGGTACAGCCCATCGTCGCCGGCCAGGTGCGCACCGCGCCCAGCAGCCTCGACGCCCTGACGCGCCAGGCGGACAACGACCTGGGCGCCGGGCGCACCGACCGGGAGGACTTCCTGAGCTATGTCTGGACGGCGAACGGCAGCCAACTGGCCGGCAACCTGAGCGGGACCCGCCTCAACCGTACTGTGGTCGGGGCCGCCGGGGCACCGTCCGCCTTCGCCAATAGCGGCACCCGCACGGTGGACAACGTCAACCGCACGGTGGCGATCCAGGACTCGGGCCTGCAGACGACGGTGGACACCAAGACCTTCGGGCTCACGGTCACCGAGGCCATGACGGGACTCACCGATACGGACTCGGTGAACGTCAGCTATCTGAACGCCCTGCCCAGCATCCTTACCGCGAAGGCGACGGCCCAGGTCGATGACCTGCTGTTCCAACTCGCCTTCGCCGACCCCGATCTGGCGGTCAACAACCTGATCCCAAGCTTCGAGCAACTGACCGTGAAGATACTGGTGGGCCTGGCGGACTTCACCGGCTTCTTCGGCAACCTGATTCAGAATGGCAGTCAGCTCGTCGATGCCGCGACCCTGTTCAACACCTTCGGCGCCGGCACCCATACCTTCGAGGTCCGGGTCTCGGATCGGGCGATCCTGGCCAGCGGCGGAACCCTCGCACCAAGGGCCAGCGACTTCCAGTTCAGCGTCCAACGCCTTGAAGTGGCCGAAACCCCGGAGCCGGCGACGCTGACGCTGTTCGCCATCGCGGCCGTCGCCCTGGCGGGGCTCTCATGGCGGCGGCGCAGTGCCCCGCGGCTCGCCGGAATCAGTATCCATCGAGCCTAAATCCGGCAATTGCTCTCACAAAGACACAAAGAACTCAAAGAACAACAGATCACTGAAAGCGTTGCGCCGATCACCGCCCAGATGACCTCCTCGACCGACATATCGCTTTGAAAATCTTTGTGATCTTTGTGTCTCTGTGAGAGACCCGCGCTTTCTGGGTTGAGCCGCGCGCCGGCCGCGCAAGATCACCATTAAGGTGCCCGTCCAGCGGCGGGTACCCGACACGACACTGAACTGGAGGCCCCCGATGTCAGACCCCTTTATCGCGGAAGTGAAGCTCTTCAGCTTCGACTTCGCCCCGCGCGGCTGGGCGACCTGTGATGGGCAGGTGCTGCCCATCGCCCAGCACCAGGCACTGTTCGCCGTCCTCGGCACCACCTACGGCGGCAACGGGTCCCAGACCTTCGCCCTGCCGGACCTGCGCGGGCGCACCCCCATTCATGTGGGGACCAGTCAGGGCGGATCGAACCATCCGCTCGGGCAAGCGGCCGGCAAAGAGAACGATGCGCTGACACTCGCGCAGTTGCCCGCCCACGGGCATGGCGGCCAAGGGACCAGCGCCACCCCGGGCGACACCACCCAGACGAACACCCTGCTGTGCGCGGTCGAGGGCGGGCGGCGCCCGATCACCCCCTATGGACCGGCGAGCGGCCTCACACCGCTGCACCCCGACTCGGTCGCGAACGCCGGGGCCAACCAGGGGCACAACACCATGCAGCCATTCCTGACCGTCAATTTCTGCATTGCGCTCGCCGGGGTCTTCCCCGTGCGCGACTGATCCCTTCCCGGCCTTTTGGAGGAGCTTGATCCCATGTCCGATTCTTACATTGGCGAGATCCGTCTGTTCGCAGGCAACTTCGCCCCCAAAGACTGGGCCTTCTGCGACGGGCAGCAACTGCCCATCGCGGAGTTCGATACCCTGTTCGCCCTGATCGGCACCACCTACGGCGGCGACGGGCAGAGCA
>NZ_CAIKKU010000607.1 GCF_903828115.1 uncultured Thiodictyon sp.
CGCTTATCCGATTTCGACAACGACAACGACAACGACAACGACGCCAAAGGCATTCCCTGATGGACTTGTTCAACTTATTGGTGAACCGTTCCCTGACGACTTTTCTTCCTTTGCGTCTTTGCGTCTTTGCGTGAGATTCTTCTTATTCATTTGCGGACGATCGTCTCCTGTGATGCCACCGGGCGCCTGGCCTGCCATTCCACCCAGGACTTGAGCGCCAGCGTCACCAGGGCCAGCATGGCCAGCAGCGAGGCGACGGCGAAGGCGGCGGCGAAGTTGTATTCGTTGTAGAGGATCTCCACATGCAGCGGCATGGTATTGGTCTGACCGCGGATGTGCCCCGAGACCACGCTCACCGCCCCGAACTCACCCATGGCCCGGGCATTGCAGAGGATGGTCCCATAGAGCAGGCCCCACTTGATATTGGGCAGCGTCACCCGCCAGAAGGTCTGCAGGCCGCTGGCGCCCAGCACCGTGGCCGCCTCCTCGTCGTCGCGGCCCTGCGCCTGCATCAGCGGGATCAGCTCCCGGGCGACGAAGGGGAAGGTGACGAAGATCGTCGCCAACACGATGCCCGGCACCGCAAAGACGATCTTGATGTCGTGCGCGATGAACCAGTGGCCGAACCACCCCTGGGCGCCGAAGATCAGCACCCAGATCAGCCCGGCGATCACCGGCGAGACCGAGAACGGCAGGTCGATCAGGGTGCCCAGGAGCTCCTTGCCGCGGAACTCGAAGCGGGCAATCGCCCAGGCCGCGGCCACCCCGAAGACCAGATTGAGCGGCACCGCGATGCCCGCCGCCAGCAGGGTGAGGCGCACCGCGGCCAGGGCATCGGGGTCGGTCACGGCGCGCAGCGCGGTCCCCCAGCCCTTGCTCAGGGCCTGATGGAAGACCACCACCAGCGGCATGAAGACGAACAGGACGAAAAAGGTCAAAGAGACGCCCAGGATCAGCCGCCGCACCCAGGGTTGCTCCCGGGTGGCGGCATTGTCCTCGTAGCGGTGCGCGCCGATCCCGATCGGACTGGCCCCGTGCAGGGTCGCGGCGAATGCCATCAGCGGTTCCTCCCGGTGCGCTTGCCGCTCCAGGCCTGCAACAGATTGATGGCCAGCAGCATCATGAAGGAGAACAGCAGCATCACCACGGCGACCGCGGTGGCCCCCGACTCGTCGTACTGCTCCAGCTTGGTGATGATGATCAGCGGCGTGATCTCCGAGATCATCGGGATATTGCCGGCGATGAAGATCACGGACCCGTACTCGCCCACCCCGCGGGCGAAGGCGAGCGCGAAGCCGGTCAGCAGCGCCGGCATCAGGACCGGCAGCAGCACCCGGGTGAAGGTCTGGCGCCGGTGTGCCCCCAGGCTCGTCGCCGCCTCCTCCAGTTCCGTCTCCAGGTCCTCCAGCACCGGCTGCACTGTGCGCACCACGAAGGGCACCCCGATGAAGATCAGGGCCACCAGCACCCCGAGCGGCGTGAAGGCGACCTTGATCCCGAAGGGCTCCAAGAGCCCGCCGAGCCAGCCGTTGCCGGCCCACAGCGCGCTCAAGGAGATCCCCGCCACGGCGGTGGGCAGCGCAAAGGGCAGGTCGATCAGTGCATCCACCAACTTCTTGCCGGGGAAGCTGTAGCGCACCAGGGACCAGGCCAACATCAGCCCGAAGACCACATTGATGGCCGCCGCCCCCAGCGCGGCGCCGAACGAGAGCTTGTAGGTGGCGACCACCCGCGGGGCCGTGACGATGGCCCAGAACTCGGCCCAGGTAAGGGTCGTGGTCTGGATGAAGACCGCCGCCAGCGGCAGCAGGACCATCAGGGACAGATAGATCAGGGTGTAACCCAGCGACAGGCCGAAGCCCGGGAGGACCCGGGTCTGGCCGGTCGGGTTGAAAAAGCTGACGGCGGCGTTCATCGGTGCCGCGCCGACAGGGGTCTTGAGGGAATCATACAGAGGGCCTCGGGCTTGGGCAGGGGCGGTCAGTCTGAGCCTAGCTTAGCGAAGCGCGAAACCAACTGGAACCGCAGAAATCCGCTAAAGTTCGCAGCAATTGTTGGTTCGGCTCCGCGTCGCGGCGCGTTCCAATGCAGGTTCATCAACTTGAGGAGATCTATCCACATGACCGACCCCATCCATCTGCGGTCCCTGATCCTCGGTGCCGTCCTGGGGCTCGCCCCCCTGTGCGGCGCGGCGGCCGGGACCACGCTGCTGAACGTCTCCTACGACCCGACCCGGGAACTCTACCAAGTCGTCAACCCGGCCTTTATCAAGGCGTGGCAGGCCAAGGCGGGCGAAGCACTGACCATCCAGCAATCCCACGGCGGCTCCGGCAAGCAGGCGCGGGCGGTCATCGACGGGCTGGACGCGGACGTGGTGACCCTGGCCCTGGCCTACGACATCGACGCCATCGCCGAGAAGGGCCTGCTGGACAAGGACTGGCAGCAGCGCCTGCCCCACAACAGTTCACCCTACACCTCCACTATCGTCTTCCTGGTGCGCAAGGGCAATCCCAAGGGAATCAAGGACTGGGGCGACCTGGCCAAGGCCGGGGTGAGCGTCATCACCCCCAACCCCAAGACCTCCGGCGGGGCGCGCTGGAACTACCTGGCGGCCTGGGCCTGGGCGGAAAAGCACTTCGGCGGTGACGAGGCCAAGGTCAAGGACTACATCGTGAGCCTCTACAAGAATGTCCCGGTGCTGGACTCCGGCGCCCGCGGTTCCACCACCACTTTCGTCCAACGCGGTCTGGGTGACGTGCTGCTGTCCTGGGAGAACGAGGCCTTCCTGGTGCAGAAGGAGTTCGGCGCCGACAAGTTCGAGATCGTCGCGCCCTCGCTCTCCATCCTTGCCGAGCCCCCGGTCGCCGTGGTCGACAAGAACGTCGACCGCAAGGGCACCCGCAAGGCCGCGACCGCCTATCTGGAATTTCTCTACACCCCCGAGGGCCAGAAAGTCGCTGGCGAGAACTTCTATCGCCCGACTGATCCGGCCGTCGCCGCCCAGTTCAAGGACCGCTTCCCCCAGATCAAGCTCGTGAACATCGGCGACCTGGGCGGCTGGGCCGCGGCGCAGAAGAAGCACTTTGCCGACGGCGGGCTGTTCGATCAGATCTACAACCCGAAGTAACTGCTCAGGGGCAGGTCGGGCTGACCTGCCCCCGGGTAAATCCGGCGGTCATTGCCATGATCCCGGCCCCGCCACATCCCGAAGGGGCGAGAGATGAGGCGGCTCCGCACTCCCCAGTTCGACTACCGCCGCTCCGCGGTTGCTAGCCACTCGCTACCCCAGGATCCGTCGTCTCGATCGTACACGAGCTTGACGAGCGCATCGCCGGCGGCTAGACTTAGCCAGAAATCTGCGCGCGGATAATTGATTTTTGTTTGACGATCCGCCGCACCAATCAGGATCGCGATGACGATCCGACACCCCGATTGATCGCAGAGTCCGGGACCCGCACGCATGGCCGCCACTCAGAAACACCGAGCGATTGCCGTCAACAGCCCCCTGGGTGCGGATGCCCTGTTGTTCAGACGCATGACGGCGGATGAATGCCTCAGTCGCCCCTTTGAATACCGTCTCGACCTCTTCAGCGAAGACATGGACATTGTGTTCAACGATGTCCTTGGGCAACCCCTGGTGGTTCGACTCGACTTGCCCAAGGAAGAAGGCATCCGCTATTTTCACGGCCTGGTGAGCCAATTTCGGCAAGTCCGGGGGCAAGGCCGTTACGCCGTCTATCAGGCAACGCTCCGACCCTGGTTGTGGTTTCTCAGTCGTACCAGGGATTGCCGCATTTAC
Organism: uncultured Thiodictyon sp.; assembly: GCF_903828115.1. Classification (GTDB taxonomy): domain Bacteria; phylum Pseudomonadota; class Gammaproteobacteria; order Chromatiales; family Chromatiaceae; genus Thiodictyon. Next base: position 3,800 of record NZ_CAIKKU010000607.1, read on the forward strand.
CAGCAGATGGCGGTGCCGGAGATCGTTACGTCGATTTTCCGGGAACATGGCTTCGGCGATTTTCAAACACGGCTCAGTGAGCAATACCCACCGCGCGATTATTGCGTTCAATACCGGGAATCGACGTTCGATTTCGTAAGTCGCCTGTTGGAAGAGGAAGGCATTTACTACCATTTCGAGCACGCTGCGGATAAACATATTCTGATCCTGGCGGATTCCGCCGCGGCGCATGAATCCTTCCCCGGCTACAGTGAGTTGCGTTTCCTGCCGCCCGGTATAGAGGCAGGCCGCCAGGTCGAGCGCATCTATAATTGGGAATTGACCCAGCAGGTTCAACCGGGCGCCTATGCCCACACCGATTTCGACTTCACCGCCCCGCGCAAGGATCTCTATCGGCGTCTGGAGGTACCGCGTCACCATGCGCTGGACCGCTATGAAGTCTTTGATTATCCCGGGGCTTATACTGAGTCCGAGCAGGGACATACCTATGCGCGGGTGCGCCTGGAAGAACTCCGGGCACAACATCAAGTCGTCGAGGGGCAGGCCGATGCGCGAGGTCTCGCCGCCGGACGGCTGTTCTCGCTCACCCACTTCCCCCGGCAGGATCAGAACCGCAGGTATCTATTAACCGCAACGACCATCGGCCTCGACGCCGATGACTACGAATCGCGTCCAGAGGGTCAGCCGTCGGGACTGCTGTGCGACTGCCGGTTCACTGCCATGGACCCCAGGGAGTCCTACCGTCCGCCCCGGGTCACGCCTAAGGCGCTCGTTCAGGGGCCGCAGACTGCAACCGTGGTCGGTCCCGAGGGTCAGGAAATCTGGACCGATCAGCACGGGCGCGTCAAGTGCCAATTCCATTGGGACCGCTACGGCGAATCCAACGAGATCAGTTCCTGCTGGATTCGCGTCTCGCAACCCTGGGCGGGCAAGAACTGGGGTGGTATCTCGGTTCCCCGGATCGGCCAGGAAGTGATCGTCGACTTCCTGGAGGGCGATCCGGATCGGCCGATCATTACGGGTCGGCTCTATAACGGCGTCAATCTGCCCCCCTACCCATTGCCGGCGGGAGCGGTCGTCAGTGGCATGAAGAGCGCCACTACCGGCAAGATCGCCTATCGCGAGAGCCAGGTTCCGCTGCCACTCCCCGCCGGCAAGGCCGCTGCTTCTCATGCCGCCGCCGGACGCGAGACCTGGGGCGATGCGAAGGCGCTCGCGTCGGACCTGGCATCCGCCAGCGGGGACACTTGGCATTCCGCCCCGCAGGGATTCGCAAGTCACGCCCTTGAACCCGATGCGGCCCAAGCCATTGCGCAGAAGACCAAGGACGCCCTACGCCTGCATCCGCCTGCCGAGGCGCCGGGCGGGGGCTCCGGTTACAACGAGATTTGCATGGATGACACCCGCGGGCAGGAGTTGATGCGGATCCATGCACAATTCAACAAGGACGCCACCGTCAATAATAACGAAACGTCTCAGGTCGGCAATGATGTGACGCGCACTGTCGGCAACAACGAGACCGTCAACATCACCACTGATGAAACGGTCACCGTCGGCAACAATTCTACCGAGACCATCGGCACCAACAAGGTGATCACGGCGGGGACCTCGATCACCTTGAAATGCGGGGCGGCCTCGATCCATATGAACCAGGCGGGGGTGATAACCATCACCGGCTCCTTGATTACGGTCGGCGGAACGGTCAACATCAATGTGGCAGCGCCGATTACCACGGTGACCGGCGCCGCCGTCATGATGACAACCGGCGCGATCAATCTGGTCAACGGCGGCATCACGCGGATCGTCGGTACTTCGCTCGGGCACTTCGAGGGCGGCAAGGCGGAACTGGTCAGTTCCAGTGAGACCCTGGTGATGGGCCCGGTCGTCAAGATCAATGAGTGAGCTTCGGTACGACGGCTGAGAATCAGAACCATGGGGACCAAGGACTCGCTCAGGCTGCAATTCGCAGGCGTTGACTTTCTGCCGCCCGAACGATTTCTGGACGACCCCGCGAGCGTCCGCCGCCTGCTCGAAGACGTGGATTCCGGGACCTTCGATCCCGCGCAATTGCCGTCCCCCAAGTTGCCCATTCGGCAGGTCTTCGCCGACGACCAGGGCAATCAGTATCTGGTCCTGCCGACCACCGGCGACGCACCGGTGGCCTTGCCCTACATCACCGGCGCAATGCTCGCGACACCGGCGACGATCGGTCAAAGCGGCTTTATCCCGGCCACCACCCTTGCGAATAGCGGCGGCCACCCGCCCCGGGGGGGCGCCTCCCCTGATTCGATAGCACTGGTGGGTGGTCTAACCACGGCCTTCGCGGAAAGCGTGGCTAAGGGCGAGTCGCTGAATGCGGCGCTCTTGGGACAGTTCCAGTCACAATTGACCGGTCTCGCGCTGAATCAGGTACCCGAAGAGTTTCGGGGTATCGCCGGCCAAGCCGTCAATGCCGCACTGAACAACGCCGACAGCCTGCTTGGCGGCTTGTTCGGAAGCGGTGCAGCCGCGCCGGCACCCGGTGCCATTCCGGGAATAGACAGCATTCTGTCCGAACGACCTGAGTACGGTTTTCCCGGGGGCTTGGCCGGAAATGCCATCGACGGGGTCGCAAGCAATCTGGTGGGCATGGGGCTCAGCGCCCTGACCGATGACTGGAAGGTGGATGACAGCTCCAGCACCCTGGAGCAGGTTGCCCACCAATACGGGATGCAGGCTATGGACAAGATCAAGGACTATATCACTGGGCAGGCCCAGTTTCTGCTGAAGGATGCGGTCTCCGGCCAACTCAGCACTGCGATGGATAACGCCAGCGACCGCTTTGGCAACAGCTTGACGGAGTTTGGAAAGCAGCTTGATCTTTTCTTTAATGGGATGAACTCCGGCGCTGTCCTAGCGGCAGCACACGTCGGTTCCAAGGATGATAAGGTGGATGCTATATCGACCGGTTTGGCGACGGTACTGGTGCAAGGAAAGCCGATTGCCCGCATCAAAGATTTGCTCGAACCGTCAAGAAAGATCATCCTTGAAGGGGCGACCAAGGTGCTCGTGGGCGGGCTACCGGTAGCTCGTGTAACCAGTGCGACAGCGATACCGAGTGGCCTATTGAATGGGGCAACGACGGTTTTGATTGGTGGGCCATCGGCGAGAATTTCGCCTCCGGTTGTTCCGTTCATTCTGCCTGTCTCACTTGACGATGCCACGGTTACAGCGGCTAACCTTGGGAAAGCGTCAGCGCGTTCCGGTGGTAAGAGCGGGGACCAAGAGCATGTTTCAACAAGAGAAGATAAAGGGGTTGAACAGCATAAGATTGGCGCGCGTGAGCCTAGCGAAATCCAAAAGAGTAACAACCTTTGCGAAGATCCAAGTGAGTTACAAGGAAGAAGTCCAGGTAACGGCCCGGATGAAGACCTTAACAGAATGCAAAGAGGGGAAGATTGCCCTGAGGACTACAATCGAAGGGTGGCAATAAATGCTAGAATTAGCGATGCGAGCCCCGAGGAAAAACTGACAATCCAAAAAGATCGCGATGAGGCAAAATACATGATAGAGAGTTCCATCGAATACCTGGAGAACGCGAGTTCCGCCAATCAAACAGACCGTCTGATTGGCGAGAAGTTTAATGTGGATAGCAGCAGCAAAGAGGACATGGCTAGATTAATAAATAATTACGAAAGTATGGGTCAGAAAATCGATGCTGCTCACTACTATGTTCTAAACGCAGGCTCCAAGGAGCAAAGGGCGCCGATCGCTACTACAAGATCGTCATTGTGGCCTGGAGGCGGGCATTACGTTGAAATCAACAGAGACCAATACTTTGGGGTCGGCGATTCAACCCGGGCCGGAATCCTTGTGCACGAATCTGCTCACGCGGCCGGGATCTTCACGCCTGTGAGCGATAGGGAGTATTATGCGTATACTCCACAATACGCCACGATAAACAGGGAGCAAAGGCTAGTCAACCCAGATAGCTACAGAGATTTTAGCCAGAGTATTGTGCCAACGCGGGAAAGCCGTAACGCGAAGTAGGTTTTTTCTCAGCTTGTTGGCCATTGATCAATCAGTGAGACTACGCCCGTAAAGTCAGGGACGATGTGCTATGCGAAGCTATGCAGTTCATCGCTATATCTGGACTCCCAATACTGAAGACGTACGGGGTGAATGACGCGAACATGCCGATTCTGCCGCATGGTCGCGCAAGGAACAGCATCACCAACTGCATTGGCCAAGTGCAAGCATCATGGACAAGACGCCAACTCGCCATCGCCGCCCCCTATTTCACCCTCGGCGATCTGGCCCGTTTGGATGGCCTGCTGAACTCCCAGGTGGACGCCCTGCATTGGAAGTGCGCACAATCCTGGGCCGCGGTGGAGCAGCGCCTCAGCGGCTCCGAATACTCCCTGCACGACCTCTTCCCGGCCGCGGTACTCGCCTTCAGCGAGGATGCCCCCGCAGGTTGGCGCGGCTTCCTGCTCGAACTGATTGGTCCCGATGAGCCGTCCATCGGTGCGCTGGTCGAGGCACTGGCATGGCTGCCACTGGATAGCATCAAGGAACACCTGCTCCAACTCCTGGCGTCCAGGGATACTCTCCATCAGCGTATCGCGCTTGCGGTCTGCGCCTACCGGCGCGTCGATGTCGGCGACTACCTGACCGCCGCCCTGCAGAGCGATGCCCCAGAGCACCGAACCTGTGCGCTCAAGGCCGCCGGTGAACTTGGGCGCCGCGACCTGCTAGACTCGCTGCGCCAACACCTGACGACGGAATCGCCGGATTGGCGCTTTACGGCTGTCTGCTCCGCCGTTCGCTTGGGGGAACGGGGCCCGTGTTTGGAGCGTCTGATCGAGATCGCCGGGAGCGACTGCGCACTGCGGAAGCAGGCGATATCGCTCCTCCCGCGCGTCTTGAACGCCACGCAACGCGCGCGGTGGCTGGACAGGATCAAGGACCAGTCCATCGCTTCGCCCGACGCCATCATCGGCATCGGCGCGGCCGGTGATCCCTGGCAAATCCCTTGGCTGCTCACGCTCATGCAGGATTGCGCGGTGGCGCGGGCGGCGGGTGAGGCCTTCACCCTGATCACCGGGCTCGATCTGGTCGAGCATGGGTTCGCGCAACCGGCGGCAGCGCCTCCTGCCGAACCGCTGGACCCCAAGCGGGGCCTGCCCTGGCCAGACCCGGAGGCGATCGGCGCCTGGTGGCACGCCAACCTTGGCCACTACAAGCGCGGAACCCGTTACCTGCTGGGCCACCCCATCACGCCAGACCACTGCAGGAACGTCCTGATCACTGGCTATCAGCGTCAGCGCGGTGCCGCCGCCCTGGAACTTGGGCTGATCCAGACTGGTATGCCGCTGTTCGCGGTCCATGCGCCTGTCTCTGAACAGCGAGACCTGCTCGACATCGCGGACATCCTGCAACTCGGCGTCGAGACGACCGTTGCGCTCTGGCCGGGAGGGGCACCAGGGGACCCTTAACGGTGTCCACAGAAGGTCCCGCGCACGGCCCGGACGTAATTGGTGTCTGTTGCGCTCTTTGATCCGATCTTGCCCTCAAAAAAATCGACATAGTCTGCCGCGTTCTGCCCGCCATCCGTGCGCCGATCCGCGGTCCAGCAGTCGGTCTGAGTGGCGTCGAAGCCATCTATCAGGAACATGCGGTTCTTCGGCGAGAGATCCTGCCTGATCAGTGTCCTTATCTCCTCACTGGTGGGAAGGCGCCAGTCCGAGGCGGAACCGAAGCGCCGGGCGTTAAGGTCAGCGAGGTAAGACCCCGAGGCATCATGCCAGGTCAGGGGCCGCTCGGACCCCGATTTTTGCCAGGTCATGCAAGACTTGCCGCACACCACCACCGCGTCATCCCCGGACGCCTTGACCACGCAGTCCTGCGCGGGCGGCGTGACCGGGTTTGGTGGAGTCGGCAACGGCGTCGCCGGAACCGGGGTCGGCTTACCGCAGGCCCCGGCGTCAGCGGAGACACCATACGGTGCCAGGATGGTCCTTTTCAGTCCGCTCAGCGCAATCTGACTGAACGCGGTATTGAACCGGTCCAGGAAGTCGGTGTTATTGAGCCGATTGGTAATACCCACATAGTACGACACGCACTGCTGCTGACCCGCGTACCTGATGTTCTCGAGACCAAGCCGCCGAATGATGGAGTTGCCGACATCCTTGTTGGAGAACACCGCATACTTACCCTTACTTGTACTGAGCGCGCGGAATACCGGATCGCTGTCTTTCTGCAAGTCCTTATCCAGGCGGATCCCTTCGGACCTCAGTCCGACCGTGATCTTATCGAGGGTTTTTGAGGTGTTGGAGGGGCCATAGACACCGACGGTGTAGCCGTCCAGGGCCTTGGGACCCGTGAAGTTCAGCGGATCATCAGCGCGCACGAAGAACCCGTATTCGGTGCTGAGGATCTCCTCGGTGCGCTGGAGATACTCGGCGCGGCTCGCGTCCCAGCCGATCAGGAAGAGCCCGTCGCCGCTGCCGTCTCGCACCTGCTTCTGAGTCTCTTCCCAACTCTTGTCCCCGAGTCTGAGCACACACCGCAGCCGTGCGTCCGCGCAGGTCTTCTTGATCAATTGAACGGCAGGCCCATCCAACTCCCCGGTCACCGGGTTGGCATAGTGAAAGGGATCGAAATTCTGGGTGTAAAGGACGAGATCGGCGAGCAGGAGTTCAGCGGTTTCCCGATCCAATTCGCCGGATTGTTTCAGTTTCCGATCCGCTTGAAAGCGATGGACGGCCTGTCGACTCTTGTCACCGTACACCCCATCTGAGGCGCCGGGGTCGTAACCTAGGGTACGCAGACGGTCTTGTGCCACGCGCACGCTATCCTCGGCATGGGATGCAGCAGAACACGCGGCAGTGATCAGACACAGTATGATACCGAAGCGTTTGACGAGGCTGATGTAGGTCATGACGGCAGGCTCTCCCAGTCACTGTTTGCTTGATCGAGGCGGTTACTAAAGGCGTGCGGGCGGCGGGCGTCCTTGTCTGGGGATGGCCGACGTTCGCGCTGCGTGCCGATGCTATGGCTCAGAATGCGGTTGCCCAGGATCCGGCCGGGCATCGAGGTCTTCCGCAATCCGAAAGCCCAGAGTACTCCTTCGCTCCAGAGGCGGCAGCGGCTCGCGGGCCGCCGCGCGCAGCCACTTTGCGGGGTCCGACCAACTGCCGCCGCGCGTCGCGAACCGTTCGGCTCCTGAGCCCTCAGGCGCGCAGCGGCTTTCCGAGCCGTCGTAGCCGGCGGAATATAGTGAGCAGGTCCACTCGCTAACGTTGCCCAGCATGTCATACAGTGTCCAAGGGTTGGGAGCAAATCGGCCCCGCGGCGCTGTATAGTCAAACCCATCTCGGACCGGTTCTTGATCGGGCGGCCTGGTGGCGTCCGAGAAATTGGCGGAGACCCACGTCAGCGCATCGCCCCAGGGATAACGGGTCGCCGTACCGGCGCGGGCGGCATACTCCCACTCCGCTTCGGTGGGCAATCTGAACCGGCGACCGGTTATACCGTTCAACCAGTCAATGTAGGCTTGCGTGTCCACGAGGTTTACACAGACCACGGGCTCGGTGTCGTCCTGGCGAAAACCTGGATGTTGCCAATGATGAGTGACGAATACGCCCCAGTTCTTGGACGCGGGAGACTCAAGGAATGTAAAACAGCCCGCGGTGACTTGATCGGCACGTTCCGCAGCGGTACGGTAGCCGGTGGCCTCGACGAACCACTTAAATTCGGAAAGCGAGATTTCGTGCTGCGCGATCCCGAATCGCTGCACACACACCTGATGCGGTGATTCGTCAGGATAGCTTTCGGCATCGCTGCCGCTGCCCATACTGAAACAGCCGGCGGGCAACGTGACCATCATCGGAACAGGCCGGGACGGAGTGGCTGGCCGCGGCGGCACAGTATCGACTGCACCTTGGACACTCCCATTGCCCCCGGGGTCACCATCGCCAGTCGCAGTGGCAGCGGTCACCGCGACCAGTGCGTTATCGTGATAAGCGGGAGGCCCTGATGGGGGTGCAGGGGAGACGGGTACCGAGACTAGCCGCCGGCCCGGCTCGTCCGCTGCCGTACCTTGCCCAAGAACATCCGCACTGGCGTGCTGGGCCGGACCAATCTCCGGGGTTCTGGGGCCAAGGATTTGCCGGGTAATCCAGTCGTGCCCAAGCCATGCCAACACCGCGATAAGTGCGAGGACCAGCAGGAGTCTTAAGTAGGGGAAAGAGGTCGTTCGACGTGGTGATGTTCGCGAGATCAACTCGACGCTGCGAAGCCGCTTTGCAGGGTTCGGTTCGAGCATTGCGCGCAACCAGTCGGAGACCTCCGGGGGAAGCTGTGACAGGTCAGGCACACGCTCGCGGCACTTTCTCGCTGCCGCCAGGCTCATGCCCATCTCGAAAGGTCGGCCGCGGGCGGCGGCGGCCAACGTCAGACCCAGACTGTAAATGTCGGAGCGACTGTCGACTTCGCCCCCATAGAGCCCGAATTGCTCGGGCGAGGCATAGCGGTACTTGCCGGCGAAGGTATCGACAAGAATGGTCTGCTGGTCCGCATCGGTGGACTTGCTGAGGCCGAAGTCGATAATTTTCGCGGCGTCGATTCGCCCTGCCGGAAGTATCACGTTGTCCGGGGAGAGGTCCCGGTGTATTACGCCTTTGCGATGGACTTCGGCGAGTCCGGCACACAGACGATCACGCAGACATATGACCTCTTCGGCCGTCAAGGCGCGCTCCTTCAGGCGTTGAGACAGCGAGATGCCTTGAACATATTCCATGATCAGGAAGACGTGGCCCTCGGCGTCCAGCGGCGACCCTTGGTAACGCACGACGGCGTCGTGGTTCACGTCTTGCAGTATCCTCGCCTCTCGGTTAAACAGATCCGTGGCCATGGTGTTGCCTTCCATCGAGGCGTGGATCACCTTCACCGCGTGCAGCGTGTGCTGGGTCTTATGGCGCGCGAGATAGACTTCCGCCATGCCGCCGCTGCCAAGAGGCTCCTCGACCAGGTAGGTGTTTGCCAGGAGCGTGCCCTTCGGGATGCCGCGGTTGATGAGACGCGCGTTGGTCGACACTGCCGGGGCCTCGACGTCCGGACCCGCGGGCGCAATCACGAAACGTCTTCCGCACTGGGGTGGCCGCAGATCCCTGGCGGATGCCGGACCAAGCCCGCCGTCACGCGGCGGCGGATATCGCGGCTGATGCTGTCTTTGGCTGTCATAAGGAAAGGCTACCACGGAGGCGGCTTGTCCGCGACGCTTCAAGCGCGCCGGGCAGGGCAGCCCCTTGACCAAGACCGTGGGGAGACCTAACCTACTAGGATAATTCTGCACCGCGAGCCTTTGGCGTGACCATCTCCGTTCGCCTGGACCCCGCAACCGAGGCGGCCCTACGCCGACAAGTCCTGAGCCGCGGCGTGCCCCTGTCCGAGTTCGTACGCGACGCCATCCGCGAGAAACTCGCCGCCGCCGATATGCCGAATACTCCCTATGCCATCGGCAAGGCGGTCTTCGGGCGCTATGCGAGCGGCGACACGGACCGAAGCGTGCACCGCAAAGAGGTCCTGCGGGACCGGTTCCGTGACCCGCATCGTCGTTGACAGCGGCACGCTGATCAAGCTTTTCGACGGCTCGGACGCCTCCCTCATCGCGTGCGGACCGGGCACCGTAGGTCGGGTCAGGCGCGCCTGGCACGGTGCCCTCTTGCGCTCAGTCGGTTGGGGCGCGCCGTAACCCGACGCGGTGGCGCCGGAGGTCGGGTTAGGCTGCGCTAACCCGACCTGCGCGCAGGGGCTTACCAGACGATATAATCGGCCGTTCACATCACCCGATCGCGTCGTGCATGGCTTAAGTTCCCGTGCGCCCAAGTGCAGGAAACCTCGGTTCATGGACCACGCCCAACACAATCGACTCGTCAGCTTCATCTGGGGCATCGCCGACGATGTCCTGCGCGATGTCTACCAGCGCGGCAAGTACCGCGACTGCATCCTGCCGATGGTCGTCATCCGGCGGCTCGACGTCGTGCTCGGCCCGACCAAGGCGGCGGTGCTCGCGATGCATCGGCAACTGGACGCGGCCGGTGTCGCCAATCAGTCAGCCAAACTCAGGGAGGTCGCGGGCCAGGCCTTCTATAACGCCTCCCCCTTCCGCCTCGACGACATCCCGCGACGCGACAGCCCCCAGCGACTCAAGGCCGATTTCGAGCGCTATCTGGACGGTTTCTCGCCCAACGTCCAGCAGATACTCAAATATTTCAAGTTCCGCAACCAGATCCCCACCCTGGTCGAGGCCGGCATCCTGGGCGCCCTGATCGATAAATTCCTGGATCCGGACATCAACCTGAGTTCCAGCCCGGTGCTGGACGCCGACGGGCGCGAACGCCTCCCCGCGCTCGACAACCACGGCATGAGCACGGTGTTCGAGGAACTGCTGCGCCGCTTCAACGAGGAGAACAACGAGGAGGCCGGCGAGCACTTCACCCCGCGCGACGTGGTCGGCCTGATGTCGGAGCTGATCTTCGCGCCGATCGCCGACCGGATCGAATCCAGCACCTACCTGGTCCTGGACGATGCCTGCGGCACCGGCGGCATGTTGACCGTCGCGGAAGACCGACTCCTCGGGCTCGCCCGCGCCCAGGGCAAGCAGGTCTCGATCCGGCTCTACGGCCAGGAGGTCAACCCCGAAACCTACGCCATCACCACCGCCGACCTGCTGCTCAAGGGCGAGGGCGAGCAGGCCGACCAGATCGTCTTGGGCTCCACCCTGTCCAGCGACGCCTTCCGCGGCCAGCGCTTCGACTTCATGCTCGCCAACCCGCCCTATGGCAAGAGCTGGAAGACCGACCTGGAGCGGCTCGGCGGCAAGACCGAGTTGCAGGACCCGCGCTTCATCATCGAACACGCCGGGGATGCCGACTACAGCCTGGTCACCCGCTCCAGCGACGGCCAGTTGATGTTCCTCGCCAACAAGCTCGCCAAGATGGTGGACGACACCCCGCTCGGCAGTCGTATCGCCGAGGTCCACAACGGCTCCAGCCTCTTCACCGGCGACGCCGGCTCCGGGGAGAGCAACATCCGCCGCTGGGCGATCGAGAACGACTGGCTGGAGGCCATCGTCGCGCTGCCCTTGAGCCTCTTCTACAACACCGGCATCGCCACCTACATCTGGGTCCTGTCCAACCGCAAGGCCGAGCACCGCCGCGGCCGGGTCCAACTCATCGACGCCACCGGCTGGTCCCGCCCGCTGCGCAAGAACCTGGGCAAGAAGGGATGCGAACTGGGGCCGCAGGACATCACCCGCGTCATCGAGACCTACCAAGCCTTTACCGACGGTGCCGAGAGCAAGGTCTTCCCCAATCGCGCCTTCGGCTACTGGAAGGTCCGGGTCGAGCGCCCCCTGCGCCTGCGCAGCCGTTTCACCCGCGCCGCGGTCGAGGCCCTGCGCTATGCCGGCGGTGACGAGGAGTGGCGCCGGACCCTCTACGCCCGGTTCGGTGCCGACCTCTACGACGACTGGCCGAAGGTTCGGGATCAGGTGGAAGCCGCGCTGATCGGCGAGGCCGCGGACAGTGCCGACGCCGACGAGGACGCCGAGTCGGCCGGCACCAACCGCCGGCCCGCCGTCCCCGAGCCACGCCGCAAGCGGCTTCTGGACCCCAAGACCTGGGCGCGGGACCGGGAACTGCTGCGGGCCGTGCGCAAGCTCCACGAGGCCATGGGCGACGACCTGTACCCGGACCACAACCTCTTTCGGGACCGCCTGGACGCTGCCATCGCCCGGCTGGGCATCAAGCTCGGCGCCGCCGACAAGAAGCGCCTCATCGCCGCCCTGAGCTGGCGCGACGAAGAGGCCCCGCCGGTCATCAAGACCCTCTACAAGCCGGGTCGGGCGGTCGCCGATCCGCTGCATGGGCTCTACGTGGTCGAGACCGGCGCACCCGGCGCCGCCCGGCCGGCGATCGTCGAATACGAACCGGACCCGGAACTGCGCGACACCGAGCAGGTGCCCTTTCTGGAGGAGACCGCCCCGGGCGAATGGGCCGATTGTAGCATCAAGACGTTCTTTCAGCGCGAAGTCCTGCCCCACTGCCCGGACGCCTGGCTGGACGGACCCGCGACGCGGATCGGGTATGAGATCAGTTTTACCCGGTATTTTTATCGGCCGAAGGCGTTGCGGACGCTGGCGGAGATACGGGCGGATATTGAGGCGGAGGAGCGGCGGACAGTGGGGTTGTTGGGGGACATCCTGATCGATACCGATGACGACGAGGCGAGAACGTGAGCCTGCGGTTGGGGTCGTACCCGGCGTATAAGCACTCGGGTCTGTCCTGGGTCAAGCGTATTCCCGAGCAATGGGCTGTCCGTCGAGCTAAAGCCGTCTTCCTACCAGTCGACAGGAGATCCGCCAGTGGTCACGAAGAGCTTCTGACCGTCTCCTCCAAGCACGGCGTCGTCCCGCGGCACGGCCAACAGGTCACGATGTTCAAGGCGCAATCGTACATTGGCCATAAACTCTGCTGGCCTGGCGACCTCGTGATCAATAGTCTCTGGGCCTAGGCCGGCGGCCTGGGTTTCTCGCGACATCACGGTATTGTCAGCACAGCATACGGCGTCTATCGGCCGAAGCCGGCCTTGCAGGGTTACTCCGGATTTCTGGGCTATTTGCTGCGTTCCTCCGTGTACGACTGGGAGTTACATGTCCGGTCAAAGGGCATCTGGATTTCGCGACTCCAGTTGACGGACGAATCATTCTTGGACATGCCGATGCTGCTCCCGCCGCCGCAAGATATTCGCCCAATAGCGGGCTTTCTTATGCACTTTGATCGCCGAGTCAACCGCCTAATCGGTTCCAAGCGGCGGCTGATCGGCCTGCTGGAAGAACAGAAGCAGGGCATCATTCACAGCGTCATCACTCACGGTCTAGATTCAAGCGTTGCGCTTAAGTCTTCCGGGGTCAAATGGCTCGGAGATGTTCCTGCCCATTGGGATATTGTCGCTTTAGGAAGATTACTGGAAAATGTAGAACAAGGCTGGAGTCCGGTCGCGGCTGAAGGCGATTTCGCGGACGACCAATGGGGAGTCCTGACGCTCTCGGCCGTCAAGCGAGGGACTTTCAAGGCGAGTGCGATTAAGCCGATTTCTCGGGCAGCCGATGTGCCGACGAGGCTTGAAGTTCGCGTTGGGGATTTCCTCTTGACCCGTTCCAATACTCGCGAGCGAGTCGGTGACGTTTGTATCGTTGATGCTGTCCGACCGAGAACGATTCTCTGCGATCTCATCTATCGCCTGACAATTCACGGCAACGCTATCGACAAGAAACTGCTGATGTTTCAATTCCTTGGACCCCTGGGTCGAGGGCAAATCGAGCGCGCTGCCCAGGGGGCGAGTGGAACAATGCCAAAGATTGCACAAAAGCACATCAAGTCTTGGCGTATATTGGTGCCCCCTATTCCTGAACAGAAGGCCATGGTGGATTCAATCGAAAAGCGTCTGGCACCCATAGTCAGCACAATGGAACAAGCAGAGCGCCAGATTTTGCTCTTGCGAGAATATCGCACCCGCCTGATCGCCGACGTGGTCACCGGCCAACTCGACGTGCGCGGGGTCTCCCTCCCGCCCCTGCCGGACTCGGACGCCGACGACCCGGAGGCGGACCTGGACGACGCCGACGATGCCGACCTGCTGGAGGCTGCCGAGGCCTTGGACGAGGAATGACCGAAGTCTTCCGGCAACCCTGGTTCCCAGTCGCCGCGGGGTTCGGTGGATGTCGCTCCTGCTCGGGGAGATTGTGAACCTATTCGCCGCTACGCTCTATTGCGAGGGATCCCGTAGGTCGGGTTAGGCGCGCGTGGCACGGCACCTGATGAAAGAACAAGAGCTTAACGCGCGCCGTAACCCGACATGCGGCGCCGGACTGTCGGGTTACGCTTCGCTAACCCGACCTACGCCGAATACTTGCCCGGTGTCGGCACTTGGGAACCAGCCGTAGGATGGGCTGTGCGCCGCGAAAGTGAATCCGATAATTGCTCACGCAAAGACGCTAAGAACGCGAAGAAGAAAGAGCGTTCAAGGCAATGATCCCGCAACCCGGCAGGTGGGCCGTTCGTCAGATAAATAGCATTGAAAAACTTTGCGTCTTTGCGTCTTTGCGTCTTTGCGTGAAATAAATCCCACTTCCACTTAAGGCGCAACGCCCTGGGATCGCGTCGTTCAATCGGCCGAGCCCTGAAAGGGCGCGACATAACGGCGGGTATCCTCATGTCACGCCCTTTCAGGGCTAAGCCCCGTTATACCTTATACCCAGGGCGTTGCCCTGGGCTGGTATGTGTGACCCCGTTGGGGTCGGGACGCAAGACCCGTCATCCGGGAGCAGACCGGGGAACCGCGCTTGATCCGGCTATCTCCGCCTCGACCAGGCCGCCGCCCGGCATCATCCGGGAGCAGACCGGGCAACCGCGCTTGATACAGGCGGAGCGGCTACTCGGAGGCTTTGATCATCGTTCCGGCCAGCGGCCACCTTCTGGAGTCCAAGGCTTCAGCCTTGGTCCTATACATCCAAGGCTGAAGCCTTGGAGTCCGGCCCGGGCCGGCCGAAACGATGATCAGGGCCTAGTCGGGCGTGGCCCCAACGCTCTTGGGCAATGCCGTTCCGAGTTCATCACCAGGGTCCGCTTCTCGGTCCGGAACCGCCGTGAGAAAGCGCTCAAAGTCATCGCGCCGGCCGGCTGCCGCCTCTTGCCGCAGATAATCGAGCGTCAACAGCGATGCCATTTTCTCACCGGCCGCGCTGGCGATGAATTGATTGACTGAAATCCCCTCCTTGAGGGCAATTGCTTGTATGCTCTTGTGCAAGGAGTCAGGGATGCTGATCGTGAGGGAGGTCATGACGCGCTCCTTAGCAGGTTGAGAAAATCGCCGGGCCTGATTGGCGCAACCCCGAAGTCGGCAGCGTTGCGAAAGTCAGCGATGTTATGGGTCACAATATCGCAGACTGGGAATGGACGACACGAGGGCATAGCTCGCACCCCGCCGCGAGCGCGCCGCGGCGACCAAGACCGAGGTGTCCAGAACGATGCGCATGGTCAGTCGCGAGCGAACAGCGCATCGTCGCACTCCAGGTCCGGGGCCAGCAGTGCCAGCGAAAAACTGCCGCGGCAGCGTGCCCCATCAGCCTGACCGACTGGCCGCAAACCCGCGAGCTTTGCGTCGATGTCTGCGGGTGCCGTATGCACCAGGAGGGCAAAGGGCCGGCCGTTGCGGGTCACGACCAAATCCTGGCCCGCCTCGAGCCGCTCCCACACCTTGGCGGACGCGGACCGCAACTCGCGCACGGTTACAAAGTCCATGGCCTACTCTGGGGTAAATTTAGGTACCCTATTGTAGACACGCTTGTGTGCTGTCAGCCAGCCGGTCCAACCGAGGGTTTTCAGATCCGGGACTACTTGACCAGCCTCAGAGTTTGGGAACGAGCAACCGAGTATTATCAGTGGCTGGCGCCCCGTTTCGACGCGGCAGGGGCAGCGCATCCACATTTGACGGGTATTTGACGCAACGCTCCCGGGCCGCCGAAAACTGATTTTCCGTCGGGGAAAAAATCAACTGACATAAGCTGTTATGCCTGAACGCCAGGCCGATCGGCATTTGATGTGTACATAATCACGGGTAGACCGGAGGGGGCACCATGGCGACGGACACCACTGAACGAGGTCTCGAGTCGCTCATCGTCGAGTTCCTGACCGGGCAGCAACCCAGTTCCCGGGACGCCCAGGATGTCCGCGGCACCTACGGCGGAGGCGGCTACCTGCTGGGCGATGCCGCTGACTTCGACCGCGAGCACGCACTCGACCTCAGGCAACTGCTGGCCTTCCTGTCCGAGACCCAACCCAAGGTGTTCGCGCAACTGGGTATCGCCACTCCGGGTCCGGAGCGGGTCCAATTTCTTGCGTGGCTCACCGGGGAGATCGCCAAGCGTGGCGTCGTGGATGTCCTGCGCCGGGGCATCCATCACAAATCCCAGAAGGTGGAGCTTTACTTCGTGACGCCATCGCCGGACAACACGCAGGCGGTCGCCCGGTTCGCGGCCAACCGCTTCACCGTCACCCGTCAACTGCGCTACAGTCCGAACGCCACCCGCCTGGCCCTGGATCTCGTGCTCTTCATCAACGGCCTGCCGTTGGTGACCTTCGAGTTGAAGAACAGCCTCACCAAACAGAACACGGCGGACGCCGTCCTGCAGTATCAGACCAGCCGGGACCCGGCGGAGCGACTGTTCCAGTTCGGCCGCTGTCTGGTGCACCTGGCGGTGGACGACCAAGACGTGCAATTCTGCACCGAACTGAAGGGCAAGGACTCCTGGTTCCTGCCCTTCAACAAGGGTTGGCAGGACGGTGCGGGCAACCCGCCCAATCCCCTGGGGATCAAGACCGACTATCTGTGGCGGGTGGTGCTGACCCGCGCCAGCCTGACCGACATCCTGGAACACTATGCCCAGATCGTGGAGGAGAAGGACGAGCGGACGGGCAAGAAGCACCGTAAGCAGGTCTTCCCGCGTTATCACCAACTCACCGTAGTCCGGGCGTTGCTTGCGGATGTGCGCATCCGGGGGGTGGGGCATCGCTATCTGGTCCAGCACTCGCCCGGCAGCGGCAAGTCCAACTCCATCGCCTGGGCGGCCCACCAACTCACCGAGTTGGAGGTCGAGGGCGCGCCGCTGTTCGATTCGGTGGTAGTGGTGACGGACCGGACCCTACTGGACCGGCAGATCCGGGATACGCTGCGGCAGTTCACCCAGGTATCGTCGATCCTTGGACACGCGCGGCACGGCGGGGACCTGCGGCGCTTCATCGCGAGCGGCAAGCGGATCATCGTCAGCACGGTGCAGAAGTTTCCGGTCATCGTGGCCGAGCTCGGCGCCGAACACCGCGGCCGACGCTTCGCCATCCTGATCGACGAGGCCCATTCCAGTCAGGGTGGGCGGGCGGCGACACAGATGAACATGGCGCTGTCCCCCGACGGGGAGGAGGTCGAGGCCGAGACCATGGAGGACGCCATCAACCGCCTGATGGAGTCCGGCAAGATGCTGGCGAACGCGAGCTATTTCGCATTCACCGCCACGCCCAAACCCAAGACCGCCCAGGTCTTCGGGGAGCGCGTGATGAGGGACGGCAAGGAGTGCTTCGAGCCTTTCCACAGCTACACGATGAAGCAGGCCATCGAGGAGCGCTTCATCATGGACGTGCTGGCGAACTATACCCCGGTGCCGAGCTTCTACCGGCTGGCCGCCACCCTGGAGGAGGACCCGCTCTTCGACAAGAAGGAGGCACTGAAGAAGCTCCGGCGCTATGTGGAAGGCCATGACCAAGCCATCCGTATCAAGGCGGAGATCATGGTCGACCACTTCCTCGATCAGGTCATTGCGCGACGCAAACTCGGCGGCGAGGCGCGGGCCATGATCGTCACGGCCGGGATCGCGCGGGCCATCGACTATTACTATGCCGTCAGTGCCTACCTGATCGACCGCAAGAGCCCCTATAAGGCGATCCTTGCCTTTTCCGGTGAGCCCGAATACCAGGAAAAGAAGGTCACGGAGTCAGGCATCAACGGTTTTCCGTCCAACCAGATACGCTTCAAGGTGCGGGAGCACCCCTATCGGTTTCTGATTGTCGCCGAGAAGTTCCAGACCGGCTACGACGAACCGCTCCTGCACACCATGTACGTCGACAAGGAACTGGCGGGCATCAAGGCGGTGCAGACACTCTCGCGCCTCAATCGGGCCTGCCCGGGCAAGCTGGATACTTGCGTTCTGGACTTCTACAACGACGCCGATACCATCCAGGCCGCCTTCCAGCCCTATTACCGCACCACCATCCTGAGTGGGGGCACCCACCCGAATCGGCTGCACGACCTCCAGGCGGACCTGGACCGCCATCAGGTCTACACCCAGGATGAAATCGATGAACTGGTGACACGCTATCTGGCGAATGCCCGGCGCGACCGTCTGGACCCAATCCTGGATCGCTGCCGCCAACGCTACCTGGCGGACCTGGACGCCGATGCGCAGATCGACTTCAAGGGCAAGGCCAAGGCGTTTCTGCGGACCTACGGCTTCCTCTCGGCCATCCTGCCCTTCAGCCGCGCCTCCTGGGAGAAGCTTTCCGTCTTCCTGCACCTGCTGCTGCCGCGACTGCCCGCGCCGCTCAACGAAGACCGGGAAGCAGACATCCTCGCGATGGTGGACATGGACAGCTACCGCTCGGAGATGCAGGCGACTTTATCGCTCCAGCTCGAGGACGCGGACGGGACCCTGGACCCCTATAACGAGCGGGGCGGTGGGCGCCAACCAGACCCTGAATTGGAGCGGCTGAGCAAGATCCTGCGCGAGTTCAACGAACGTTGGGGTAACATTGCCTGGGAGGACCGCGACCGGATCGCAAAGGTGATTGCGGAAGAAATACCTGCCTACGTTGCAGGCAATAGTGCCTACCGCAACGCCATGCACAACGCCAACCGGGACAAGGCCCGGATCGAGCACGATACCGCCCTGCGTCAGGTGATCCTCGGCATGTTCACCGACCACCAGGAGTTGTTCAAAAGGTTTCAGGACGATGATCAATTCCGGGACTGGCTGTCGGAGAGCGTGTTCGCGGCCACCTACCAACCCGGCAGCCAGGAAACGGCTTGACATCAGTACCAACTCAGTCATCATCGGGAGTAAGAAACGTGGCAAAAAGCGCTCAAGCAATCTATCAGATCAAGATCGGCCTCGCTGGTACAAAGCCGCCGATCTGGCGCCGCGTGCTCATCGACGGCGCTGTGCCGCTGCCGAAATTCCATCAGGTCATCCAGATCGTCATGGGGTGGACCGACTCCCATTTACATCAGTTCCGTGTCGGCCGGGTTTACTATGGCACGCCGGACCCTGATTCTGATTTCATGGAAATCATGGACGAGCGACGCTACAAGCTCAACCAACTGCTGAGGCAAGAGAAGGAGTCGATCATCTACGAATACGATTTCGGCGATGGTTGGGAGCATAAAATAACGTTGGAGAAGATCCTGCCCGGCGACCCGGACGCAACCCTGCCGTGCTGCATCAAGGGCAAGGGCGCCTGTCCTCCGGAAGACGTCGGGGGCATTCCCGGTTACTACGGATTCATTGACGCGCTGGGCGATCCGACACATCCGGAGCATGAAGAGTATAAAGAATGGGTCGGCGGCGACTTCGATCCTCAAGCTTTTGATCTCGACGAGGTCAATGCGCTACTGCTTGAGTATTGCCGGTGAGGGCGCCAGCTCAATGCCGTTGAGTTAAGCCACGCTGGCTCCCACGCTCCTGCGGGGGAGCACTGGCAGGCGCTCCGCGTCCATTTCTAATACAGGAAGCGGAGCGCCCGC
>NZ_CAIKKU010000608.1 GCF_903828115.1 uncultured Thiodictyon sp.
CGAGCACGGCAGCGCACAGCAGGCCGGCCGACACCGCGGCGCGGGCGCTGCCGCGGCGGCCGGGTCGTGCGGCGCCCTTCGCCGTTGCGCCCGTGGCCGCGTCGGGGGCTGCCCGGCGGAAGGCGAGTTCCAGGTCCCAGGCCTCCAATTCGGTGCGCCGCCCGATGTAGAGGGCAAAGCCCGCGCAGCAATAGAAGGGCGCGATCACCGAGCAGGCAAGCAGGTAGAGGCCGCCGCTCAGCCAATAGGGCCAGGACTGGGAGTCGGTCAGGGCCGCACCGAGGTCCAGGCCGGCCAGTCCTTCCGGGAGCCCGGTGGGAATCAGGTAAACCAGCGTGAGCAGCAGCCCGCCCCAGAGGATGGCCTCGAAGTGGTAGCAGATCAGGGTCAGCCAGGCGGCCCCGGCGCCGTCGCCCAACACCCGGCGGCGCTGCCGCAACGCCGCGCCGTCCAGACCCTCCAGGAGTCCGATGGCCAGATTCAGGGAACGGCGGGCGGCCAGGCGCCGCCACAGCAGATAAGGCAGCAGGTGCCGCGTCCAGGCGGCGCGCTGGAGCGGCCAGGCACGCCCGAGCGGCGGCCGCTCCCCGAACAGAGAGCGGCTGATCCACCAGATCAGGGGCGCTTCATAGAGCGGCTTGAACCACCACAGGAGCAGCAGCCACCAATCCGCCCGCGCGCCGGTCAGGGGCAGCGCCAGGAGCCCCACGGGCAGGGCACTGCACCACCACAGGCCCCACAGGGTCGGGAACCAGGCGCGCCCCAGGGCGAAACCCAGGTCGATCCCCTCCCAAGGCCCGCGCGGGCGCAACACCACGCTCATGCGGTCAAGGTCCATGGTCGTCCCCGGGACCGCCGCGCACCGGCCCGGCGCCGCCATCCACTCGTCCCGCCAAGGCGAAATAGGCCATCACCGCCACCCATCCCAAGACCCCCACCGCGTACTTCACCCCCGCCGCCGCCCCGCTCGCGGACCAAAAGGCCTCCACCACCGCCGCCAGCAGCAGCATGAGGGCCGCCCCGCCCACCAGCACCGCCGCATCGCGTGCGTTCGCGCGCAGGGCCGCGAGGCGCGTCAGGCGCCCGGGGGCGATCAGGGCCCGGCCAAGCAGGAGCCCGGCCGCCCCGCAGATGGCGATGGCCGTCAGTTCAAAGGGGCCGTGCCCGCTGACGAAGGGCCAGAAGACGGGGCCGAATCCCAGACGGGTCAGATGACCGGCCGTCGCACCGATCATGAGCCCATTGGAGATCAGGATCAGCACGCTCCCGAGCCCCAGCAGCAACCCGGCGCCGAAGGTGCGAAAGCCGATCCCGATATTGTTCATCACATAGAAGCCGAACATCATGAAATCCGTGTCGGCCTGACGCTCCGGCCCCCGTCCGGGCCGACCGCTGTCGGGGTCGTATAGGGACTCGAGCTCGGCCACCTGGGCGCTGTCCATCAGGCTGTAGATCAGTTCCCCGTCCTGCCCGCAGGCGAGCCCCATGACCAGCAGCGGCAAGAAAAACAGGGCCGCGGCCAGCGCGCAGACGCGGGCCTGACGACGCAGGGTGCGCGGAAATCCGGCCGCCATGAAGCCCAGGGCCAGGGCCCACCAGGCGTTGCGGCGTCGGTACAGGTGGGGATAGCCGCGCCGCACCAGGTCGTGCAGCTCCGCGATCAGCCCGGGGGCGTAGCGGCGCGCCCGCGCCAGGGCGTAATCGGCGCACAGACGCCGATAGAGGGCCGGGAAGCGCGCCAGGGGCAGCGCGGGGGACGGGTCGCGCCCGCGCCCCTCCAAGGCGGTCAGGAGCCTGCGGTAGTCCGCCCAGGCCGCCGCGCGGCTCGCCTCGAAGGGTCCCTGGCGCACGGTTCAGTCCCCCGCCCGGCCACCGGCCAGCCAGGTCCCGTACCCCTCTACCTGCTCCACCGCCGCCCACCCCCGCGCGCGGGCCGGCCCCGCGGCGGGGCCGGGCAGGTGGGCGAGCAGGGTCTCGGCCAGTTCGATCCGACGCGCCCCGGACAGGCGCCGCGCCCGCTCGCAAAAG
>NZ_CAIKKU010000609.1 GCF_903828115.1 uncultured Thiodictyon sp.
GTCGCGCCGGGAGCGCGCTCCTCATCTCCCTCCCCCTCTGGGGGAGGGCCGGGGAGAGGGAACGGCCATGGCGCCCGCACCTTTCATCTTTCGGGGTGGCGCGGGCGCCATGGCCGTTAGCGGGAGGGGGCGGCGTCAGCCGCCACCCTGGCGGACCAGGATGAAGGCCGCCGCGTCACCGTCACGCAGGGCATTGAGGGCGCACGCCGCCCGCTTGAACCCGCGGAGATCCCGGGCGCTGTAGTAGGTATGCTCGCGTTGGTCGTAGTCTTTCATGGTCCCCCCCAGGCTGAGCCATTCGCTCAAGGCAATCTGTTTGTACTGGGAGTCGTAGACGATGGACTCGATCGCCATCCCCGCCGCCGCGGCCAGGAGGGCGAGACTGGTCGGGGTGTGCAGGTAGAGGTGCCGCGGGGCGTCCAGGTTGGCCCAGGAGGCGCCGTACTTGCGCCAGGCGTAGCTGCCGGCGAGCGGGATGCGGATCAGCAGCCGGCCGTCCGGCGCAAGATGAGCAGCCAGTGTCGAGAGCACCTCCAGCGGCCGGTCCATGTGCTCGAACGAGTGGTGCAGCATGATCAGATCGAACTCGCCTCGCAGATCCGCGAGCGGTTGTTTGTACACCACCAGGCCGCCGGGATAGGTCAGCGTCTCGGCAATGAAGGGGTCCAGACCGCGCAGCGATCGGAATCCGTCTCGCAGCAGGCGCAAGAGCAGATGGCCAGCGCCGCAGCCGACATCCAGGATGCGCGCGTCGAGCCCGAGCGACAGCCGCGCCAGCCAGTCGCCGTAGGGCGGTAACGGCAGGAGCCGCGCGAGCCACCGGCCGCCGCGCCCGAACCCGCCGAGCAGGAGCCGCGTGCGCAGGGCCTTGAGCCGGCGCCGCCAGGCGGGGAGCCGCCGCACCTTGGCCTGGCCGTAGGCGCAATAGTGGGCCGGGTACCAGGCGGACATATCCGGCGGGATGTCCTGCAACTGAAGGCACCCGCAGGCCGCACACTCCAGGTAGACGAAGGCGCCAGGCACGCCGTACATGGTCTCGCGCACCTGGTGCAGACGGTTGCCTTGGGAGTGTCCGCACACACGGCAGTCAGCGGCGGCGTTTTCGCTCATCGTTTGCGGTACCTTAAGGGTTCTGACTTGAGGAAGGGTGCGGGCACCGGGGTTTGGTGATGGTCCGGGAGCCTTGCGGACGGCGTGGGCCTTTGGTCCGCGCAGCGGACCCTACGCGCGCCCTCGCGGCACGGGAGCGTTGAAAACCCGGCGTCCGACCCGACTGTCTTGGTCCAACTTTCAGTCAACTTACAGAGGTAACCGCATGGATGTCTTGGAGCGCATCGACCAGCAGGTGAAACAACATCCCGTCGTCATCTACATGAAGGGCACGCCCCAGTTCCCCCAGTGCGGCTTCTCCATGCGGGCCGCGGCGGCACTCCAGGAGTGCGGGGTCCCCTTCGACTATGTCAACATCCTGGACGACCAGGAGATCCTCCAAAATCTGCCGCGCTACGCGGACTGGCCCACGTTTCCCCAGATCTACATTGACGGCGAACTGGTCGGGGGCTGCGACATCACCGTGGAACTGCACCAGAAGGGGGAACTCAAGGCCCTGATGGAGGCGGCCTGCGCAAAAGCTGCACCCTAGCACCACGTAGCGCAATGCCCGATACCCGTCTGGCGATCACGTAAACCGAAGAACGGCAAGGTCGAACAGCATCGGACCCGCGCCTCGCCCTACCGGCCGTCCCCGGGTCCCTCCCAGAAGTGCACCGGGTCCAGGGCCTGCCAGCGGTTGACGATGGTACAGAAGAGGCGGGCGGTCTGTTCCGCGTCGTAGATCGCCGCGTGCGCCTCGCTGTTCTGCCAGCCGAGCCCGGCCGCCTGCGCGGCCTTGGCCAGCACCGTCTGGCCGAACATCAACCCGGCCAGGCTCACCGTGTCGAAGACGCTGAAGGCGTGGAACGGATTGCGCTTGAAGCCGGTGCGCTCCACCGCCGCCGCCAGGAAACCCAGGTCGAAGTGGGCATTGTGCCCCACCAGGATGGCGCGGTTGCAGCCCGTCGACTTCACGGCCTTGCGGATCGGGGTGAGGATGCGGGCCAGGGCCTCGTGCTCGGCGACCGCGTCGCGGAACGGGTGGTCGGGATCGATACCGTTGAAGGCCAGCGCGCGCGGATCGATCTCGGACCCGACGAACGGCAGGACGTGGGCCGCGATCGGCGCGGCCGGCTCCAGGTTCCCGTCCGGGCGCATCCGGATGATCACCGCGGCGATCTCCAGCAGGGCGTGGCGCTGGGCGTCGAAGCCCGCGGTCTCCACGTCCACCACCACGGGCAGAAAGCCGCGAAAGCGGCGGGCGATCCCTTCGACAATCGGTTGCTCTTCGTTCATCGCGACAGCATACGGGGGCGGCGCCCGGTTGCCAAACCGGCGCACGCCCGGCGACGCCGCGGACGCCGCCCCGCCCGGCCCCGGGTGCGGACGGCGCGCCCGCACAACCGTAAAGGCACCGCGGACGCAAAGAACTACAATAGGGGCCTGACCTGGCGGGGGCGACCGCGCCGACGGCACCAAAAGGCGGGGTAGCGCCATTAAATCCCAAGCCTTTTTGAGACCTTGCGGTCCGGCTGTCTTTTTTGGTTCAACGAGCCACGCCCGACGGGCGTCGGGGGAACGACACAAATGCGCGATTGGAAGACCGGAGCAGGGACCCGCCGGGTGGCCGGGTCGGCGCTGGCGGCACTGCTGGCCGTGGGCTGTGCCTCCCAACCCAATCGGGTCGCGGACCCCCGTGACCCGCTGGAACCCTACAATCGGGCGGTGTACCGCTTCAACGACGACTTCGATAAGGCCTTCATGCGGCCCTTGGCCAAGGGCTACAAGGCGATCACCCCGGAGGTGGTCGACCGCGGCATTACCAACGTTTTCGACAACATCGACGACGTCACCTCGCTCGTCAACAACATCCTGCAGTTCAAGATGTCGCGGGCTGCCAACGACATCGGGCGGCTCATCGTCAATTCCACGCTCGGGGTCCTGGGCTTCATGGACGTGGCCACCAACCTGGGCCTGCCGAGCTACAAGGAGGACTTCGGCCAGACCCTGGGCTACTGGGGCCTGCCGCCCGGTGCCTACTTCATGCTGCCGATCTTCGGACCCAGCAACTTGCGCGACACCGTCGGGTTCGCCGGGGACCTCGTGACCGACCCCTTCTTCAGCATCGAGACGGGCAAGATCTATTGGGGTTTCGCGACCCTGCGGATCGTCGACTTCCGGGCCGACCGGCTGGGGGCGGGCGAGGTCCTGGAGGATGCCGCCCCGGACCCCTATGTGTTCCTGCGCGACGCCTATCTGCAGCGGCGGCGGAATCTCGTCTACGACGGCAACCCACCCGAGACCGAGGACCAGGGGGACATCTGGGCCGACGTCGAGTTCAGCGGCGAGGCCAGGCCGGCGCCCGGCGGGCGGGCGGGGTCCAAGCCCCCGGCGTCCGCCAGGCCGGGGGAGACGCCGCTGGGGTCGTACGGGGACTAATTACGAGTCGAGGACAGGTTAAACACGGCCGTTGTCGTTGTCGTTGTCGTTGTCGTTGTCGTGATCGTAATCGAAGAAGCGATGCATTTTGGGGTGGGAGCAAATCCGGGGCACTACGATAATCTCGATTACGACAACGACAACGACAACGACGCGACAAGCATCCCCTGATGGACTTGTTTAACCTATTGGTGAACCGTTCCTTGGTACCGCTGACCTGGCCTTCACACCCGCATCCGGAACTCACCCCCATGCACGAAGATATCTCGCTCGAAGCCGTCGCATTCAACCTGAAGCTCTTGGGCAAGACGCCCACGAATGTCCTGGTCAGCGCCGGTAAACCGTCGGACAAACAGGCGATGCTGCCGGGCTTGCGCCGTTTGAAAGAGGCCAACGTGCAGCTCTATGCCACGCCCGGCACCAGCCGCTTCCTGGTCAAGAACGGCATTGCGAACATCCTGCTCCATAAGATCAACGATGCCCAGTTGCCCAACATCCGGTCGTTTCTGGACACCAACCGCTTCGATATGGTCGTGAACGTCCTGACCGGCAACAACGACTACGACGAGGCGTCCGACTGCAACCTGATCCGCTCCCTGTCGATCGAGGCCGGCATCCCGATCTACACCGATGCCGAGGTGGCCATGATCGCCATCCGGGAGATGCTGCGCAAGCACCAGGCGGGCCAGTATCGCTATAAGCTGTCGGACCCGACCGAACCCTGGAATCTGAAGCGCGATTTCCTGCGGCGCGTCGCCGCCAAGGGCGGCTTTGCCTGTCACCACGCCCATTTCGACAAGGCCTATCTGATCTCCACCGAGAATCTGAAGCTCGGACAGGTGGACATGCAGGCGAAATGGAAGCTGTACAAATACCTCAAAGAAAACTATACCCCGGAGGACCTGCTCGAACGGATGGAGCGGGCGGTCAGGAAGATGATTGCGCAGGGCGTGACCTACTGCCGCACCTTTGTCGATGCCGACACCACCGTCGGCCAGATGCCGATCGACGCGGCACTGCTGCTGAAGGAGCGCTTTCGCGATCAGATCCGCCTGGAGATCGCGGTCCAGCCGCTGCAGGGCGTGCTGGAACCCGACTCCCAGGGCGAATTCGTGCGTGCCTGCGAAAAGGCCGACGTGATCGGCGGCCTGCCGTCCAAGGACCGCCCCCAGCCCGAGAAGCACCTGGACTTCATCTTCAGCCTGGCCCGCGAGCTCAATAAACCGGTCGACGTGCATGTGGACCAGGAGAACAACCCCGACGAGGTCGAAACCGAGTTGCTGGCCTTGAAGACCATGGAATTCGGTCTTCACGGCCGGGTGCGGGCGGTGCACGGCATCTCACTGGCGGCGCATGACGAGCGTTACCAGCGCCGCGTCATCGCCATGTGTCGCGAGGCCGCGGTCGCGTTCATCGTCTGCCCATCCGCCGCCTTGAGCATGCGCCAGTTGTCCGATCGGATGGCCCCGATCCACAACTCCATAGCCCCGGTGACGACGCTGCTGCACCATGGGGTCAGGGTTGTGATGGGCGTCGACAACATCTACGACCTGTTTATGCCGCTGGTCGATGGGGACATGTGGGTGGAGTGCCGCCTGCTCATGGAGGCGACCCGCTACTACGACATCGACGTGGTCTCTTCGATGGCGACCGACAAGTCCGGATTTGCAGTGCCGCCGGGCGCCCCGATGGCTTAAACTCACGGCGGCCAGCCGGGCGCGGGGTCCCGGGTGGTCGCGGCCCTGCGCCGACCCCCACCGCCGATTGCTCCCCCGCGGTCATCCTTTAAGACCCTGATCGGCTCCACTCTCTTTGCCCAAGCGAGGATTTCTCCGCCATGACTACGACCCACGATGGTACGACGCGCACCACCCACCACCGGCTCCTGAACTGGGTCGATGAGATGGCCGAACTCTGCGAGCCGGACCGCATCTACTGGTGCGACGGCTCCCAAGCCGAGTACGACCGACTCTGCGAGGAGATGGTGGCGAGCGGCACCTTCGTGCGTCTCAACGCCGAGAAGCGTCCCAACAGCTTCCTGGCGCGCTCCCACCCGAGCGACGTGGCGCGGGTGGAGGAGCGGACCTTCATCTGCTCCCGGCGCGAGGAGGAGGCCGGCCCGACCAACAACTGGAAGGACCCGGGCGAGATGAAGGAGATCCTGACCGAGGCCTTCCGGGGCTCGATGCACGGGCGCACCCTCTACGTCATCCCCTTCAGCATGGGGCCGATCGGCTCGCACATCGCCCACATCGGGGTGCAGATCACCGACTCGCCCTATGTCGTGACCAACCAGCGCATCATGACCCGCATGGGCCAGAAGGTGCTGGACACCCTGGGCAAGGACGGTGAATTCATCCCCTGTCTGCACTCGGTCGGGGCCCCCCTGGAGGACGGGGAGCGGGACGTGCCCTGGCCCTGCGCCCCGCGGATCGAGGACAAATACATCGCCCACTTCCCGGAGACCCGGGAGATCTGGTCCTACGGCAGCGGCTACGGCGGCAACGCCCTACTCGGCAAGAAGTGCCTGGCGCTGCGCATCGCCTCCGTCATGGCCCGGGACGAGGGGTGGCTCGCCGAACACATGCTGATCCTCGGGGTCGAGTCCCCCGCCGACCAGCAGGGAAAGAAGAAGAAGCAGTATGTGACGGCCGCCTTCCCGAGCGCCTGCGGCAAGACCAACTTCGCCATGCTGATCCCGCCCGCCGGGTTCGAGGGCTGGAAGGTCACCACCGTCGGCGACGACATCGCCTGGATCAAACCCAACAAGGACGACGGCCGCTTCTATGCCATCAACCCGGAGGCCGGCTTCTTCGGTGTCGCCCCGGGGACCAGCCCCGAGTCCAACCCCAATGCCATCGACACCCTCTTTGCCAACTGCATCTTCACCAACTGTGCGCTGACCGACGACGGCGACATCTGGTGGGAAGGCCTGACCAAGGAACCCCCGGAGCACCTGATCGACTGGAAGGGCAACGACTGGACCCCGGGCTCCGGCATCCCCGCCGCCCACCCCAACGCCCGCTTCACCGCCCCGGCCTCCCAGTGTCCCTGCATCGACCCCGAATGGGAGAACCCCAAGGGCGTACCGATCAGCGCCTTCCTGTTCGGCGGGCGGGTGAGCAAACACTTCCCGCTGGCCTTCCAGAGCTACAACTGGGAACACGGCGTCTATATGGCCGCCACCATGGGCTCGGAGGCCACCGCCGCCGCCATCGGGCAGTCCGGCATGCGCCGCGACCCCATGGCCATGCTCCCCTTCTGCGGCTACAACATGGGGGACTACTGGCGCCACTGGCTGCGCATCGGCCGCCAGATGGTCGCCACCCCGCCGCGTATCTTCCGCGTCAACTGGTTCCGCAAGGACGAGCACGGCCGCTTCATGTGGCCCGGCTATGGCGAGAACATGCGGGTCCTGAAATGGGTCATCGACCGCTGCAACCACGTCGGCGCCGCCATCGAGAGCCCGCTCGGCTGGGTCCCCTACTACGACGCCTTTGACTGGAAGGGACTGGAATTCTCCAAGGACGTCTACGCCGCCATCAACAACATCGATACCGAAATCGCCCGCCACGAGACCAACGACCAGGAAGACCTCTTCACCCTCTTCGGCGACCACCTGCCGCAGGAGATGGAGTTGGAGCGCGACCTGCAACTGGCGCGGCTGCGCCACTCCCCGCCGGTCTGGGACCTGGCGGACGCGGCGAAGTTGGGTTGAGCGCGGGCACCGCGCGTTGATCGGTCCGCGCAGCGGACCCTACGGGGTCCCGTTGCGCCATCGGTCCGCGCAGCGGACCCTACGAGTAGGGTCCGCTGTGCGGACCAACACCCTCAAGCAAGGTCGCCGCAACTGGACCCCATAGCCCCCAACCTGCGCCTGCCCCGTCTCTACCGGACCCTGCTCGCACTCGCGCTGGTGCTGGGTCCCCTGTATTGGATGCTGTTCACCCCGGACGGGCAACGCCGCACCGATCTGGCGCTCCTGTCGCTACTCGGCCGCCCCGCCTTCGACGCCGCCCTGGACGCCTTCAACGACCGCCTGACCGAGTCCACCATCAGGGCCACCTTCCCGGCCCTGGCCCTACAGTGCGCTGCTACCCGCATCCCCTTCGGCGATCGACGCTGCACCGCCGCCATCGGCTCCTTCAACCAATACCCCGCCCGCGCCGTCGCATTCTATTTCCAAGGCGAAGGGCTGCGCGCCGTCAAGGTCCTCTACCAACCGGCCTATCACGCACAGGTCCGCGCCTGGATGCAGCAGACGCCGGGCCGGGTTGGCGCCGGTGACACCGGGCCATCGCCCGCGGCGCCGGCCGGTGTGGCCAGTCGGCTGGTCGCCGCCGGGACCCTGGTGATGAAGGACGGCCCGCTCGGGCGGACGGACGAAGCGGCCTTGCTGTGGATCAGCGACCCGCCGCCACCGGCCCGGCCCGCGGACTGATCAGCGACCCGCAGGCGCCAGCGCGGACCCTGCGACGGCCCTCAGCGTGGCGGCCAGGATTGGAATCGACACCCACTGACCGTTGCATTTACCGCATCTATGAACTATAAAGCGCATATGATCACATTGAGGCCAGACCGGCCGCGGACCTGAAGATGAATACCGTCGTCGAGCGAGTCCCTGATGCAACAGCGGTGTTGAGCAAGGCCCTGCTCAACGCGGGGCGCCTGCTCGGGCTGTCCCAGGCAGACCTCGGCGTCATCGTGGGCAAGGACCGTAGCTCCATCGCCCGCGGCCTGGACCCGCAGAGCAAGTCCGGCGAACTGGCCCTGCTCCTGATCCGCTGCTACCGCAGCCTCTATGTCCTGGTGGGCGGTGAGGGCGCAGACCTGCGCCACTGGATGCACACCGAAAACCGGGACACGGGCGGGGTGCCGGCGCAGCAAGTCCGTTCGGTGCAGGGTCTGACCCGGGTGCTGGAGTACCTGGACGCGATGCGCGGACGGGTCTGAGCGGCGCCAACCCCATGCCCGCCTTCCCAGGGACGCCGCAGACCACGGCCGATGGCACCCTTGACCTCTGGAACCTCTGCCATACCGGGCTCCAACCGTTCCCCCTGGAGGGCGAGTTGCTGCGGCTCGTCGAGAGTCAGGAACAGGTGGCAACCACCGGCTTGGTCGACGACCTCGCCGAGCAATCACTGCTGGAAGACCTCCTGGAGCCCAGCAAGCCGCCGCGGCGCCCCGGCACGCAGCGGCTGCACTATCTGCTCGCGACCCCCTTTCGCTATCCACCCCTGCCACACGGATCGCGCTTCGGCTCCCGCCTTGAGCCCGGGATCTTCTACGCCGCCTTGGGGGAAACCGCCGCGCTTGCCGAGTGCGCCTACTACCGGTTGGTGTTCTGGAGCGCCATGTGCACGCCCCCGCCATCCGGGCGTCTGATGACCCAGCACACGCTCTTTCGCGCCCTTTACCGCGGCACCCGGGGCCTGCGGCTTCAGGCCCCGCCCTGTGCGGCGCACGAACCGGTCCTGCGCCACCCCTGCGACTATGGTCCCACCCAGCGCCTCGGTCGCGCCCTGCGCGACGCGGGTGTCGAGTTGATCGAATACCGCTCGGCGCGCGACCCGGCCAGCGGCCTCAACCTGGCCCTGTTCGACCCCGCGGCGCTCGCCAGCCGTCGCCCCCTCGATCCAGAACCCTGGCTCTGTGAGACCCGCGCCGACCGGGTGATCTTCTCCGGCCCCCGGGGCCGCACCGTACAGGGCTTTCACCTTGCCGACTTCACGATCGCGGGGCGACTACCGCTCCCGGCGGCCTGAGCGCATCCTCCGGGACTTCCGCCAGGCCCTATGTCTCTTGGCCTGGTGACCAACGGGGTCAAACATACCAGCCCAGGGCAAAGCCCTGGGACAAAGCAATGAGTGCCGCGCCCCTCTGTCACGCCCCTTCAGGGCTAAACGCTATGCTACTGCCGACCCAGGGCGTTGCCCTGGGCTGGTATGTTGCGCCCCTGCGGGGCTGGGCGTGACTGGCATTCGTTTGCAACCTCCCGGTAGCCCGGATGAAGCGCAGCGCAATCCGGGGCGGCCTCGCAGGTACTCTAGGCATCCATGGGTTGCCGATGGGGCCCGGATTTCGCTGCGCTCCATCCAGGCTACAAACTGAGGTATCCCCGGAACCGGACACGACCGGGAATCACCGGGGATCCCGGTGTCGCACCCGTCTGTGATGATCCGGCGAAGCAACGACCAATCCGGATATAACCTTAAAATCTAGGTATTATTAAGGTTCTGTGACGTGCTATATCTTAGTTCCGCAGTCGGATACTTCGACCGGAAGGCCCATGTCCCACGGGGGCGTGCGGCAATGTCGGCCGGATGCTGTTCGGGTGCTGTACCCGCCGGGAGGCGTTTCCTGGTCCTTCGAGTGCTGTCAATGCCGCCCGGGATCCAGGCGGCAGGCGTCCGGGGCATGGCCGGGGCGGCGTGCGACGGATCGAGGGGTCGAGGCCGCGGGGCGGGCGATGACAACCAAACCGATGAGGGGCAGTCGATGATCTATCTATCCGTTGGGGCACTGATCCGTGGCCAAGACATGGTAAGCCTGAATCCCGAGGCGACGGTGCAGGAGGCAGCCACGCTGATGGCCGCCCGGCGCGTGGGGGCCATCCCCGTGTTAGGGTTCGGCGGACGCCTCGCCGGGATCTTCACCGAGCGCGACCTGCTCAATCGGGTCGTCGCCCAGGGCCTGAGCCCCGAGTCGGTGCGCCTCGCCCAGGTCATGACCCCCGATCCGATAACGGTCGGCGTCGGGGCCTCCCTGGTCGAGAGTCTCGCGATCATGCTGGAACGCCGGTTTCGGCACCTGCCGCTGCTCGAAGGGGAACGGGTGGTGGGGGTACTATCCTGCCGAGATATCCCAGCCGATTATTGGATGATGTGGCAGAACTGGGAGGCGGCACAGCGGGAACTCACATCCGCGGCCGCCTGAGCCCTTCTTTCCGACCGCGCCTGGCGCAACGACATCGAGTCGCGGGCGCGGCCGAACAGGTGACGGCGAAAGCGCCTGTTTTCCTTTTCGTGCCGGCGGGGAGCCTCAGCTCCGATGCCGCGTTCCCGGCGCGGCCCTACGCGCCCCATGCCTCCATCGCTGACTACCCCAAAGGTTGGAAGGCATCCTGGGAGCAGGCGGTGAATCCGGCTGGCCAGGGTGCCGTCAGGCGGCAGCGCAGCCGAAACTGAAGCGGTGCGTCAAGGTTGACCGCGGATACCGCCACCACGACCCTGTCCCCGCCCACCAGATCGATGAGTTTCGAGAACTCCGCCGAGTAGAACCGCGGGCAATAACCAACGATGGACAGGGGCTCGCCGGTACGCACCAGCAGGGCGCTCGGGTCGCTCGGGTTCTGAAAATCCTTGGTCAGGAAGTCGCGATACTCGGGCCTTGAGCGTGGCATGAGCCGGTTGGAGAACAGCGGGAACAACTCCTTCGCGACATAGACCGCGTGCAGGTTCGTCATCCGGCCGAACGGAAGAAAATTCTCTGACTCCTCCGCCCCCTTGGTATAGACGAAACGGTAATCGTCGCGGTCGCGGGAAAGTTGTCCGACCGGCAGCCAGCGGCTGGACTCGGGGTCGTGCCATATCAGAAATAATCTCTTCATCGTTGTCACCGGCCGGCTAAGACAAACACAAACCAGACGCCTTGGTCTTGCGCGCGAAATTGAATCTCCGATTTGCCGCGACCGTTAGCCCTGAAGGGGCGTGACATACTAGCCCAGGGCAACGCCCTGGGTGGTCTATCGTTAAGGATCTTAGCCCTGAAAGGGCGTGACATCGGCGGCCCGGGTCCTGCCTGAGTCTCCGCGCTATCTTCTCTGCGCCTCTGCGCCTCTGCGCCTCTGCGTGAGTCTCTCTTGATTGCGGCACGCGGAGTCGCTGATGGGAAAAGGGGGATTATCTCTCGCAGAGGCGCAGAGACGCAGAGGGGAGAATGGATGGCCGGGCCGGGTCACAGTTCGCCCTTGAAGGCCTTGTCGAGGACGGCGGGGAGCAGCGCATCAAACTCCGCCTCGGCGCGCGCTCGTATAGCCTTGGCCTCATCGAGCTTCGCGGCAACCGACTTGATCCGTCGCTGGTCATCCAACCGGGGTAGCCAGAGGCGATGGGCGAGAAACACCCCCTCCTTTAGCCTGATACGGCGGTTACCGGCCCCGCCGCCGATCCCGGTCACTTGTCGCTTGAGCGCCTCCCACACCGCAGGGGCCGAGAAATACGCCAGGAGGAATTCAGGCAGGACACGAGTCTCGTCACAGTCGAAGATGGGAAACTCATTGGAGACATGTGAGCCATCGAACTCTTTGGTGACGATGCCGAATGCGCCCTCATAGGCGTTCAAGCGTCCGTAGATAAATTGCCCTTGGGAGGCGCGATATAGACGAGATGCCTTAATTTCATCCCCGGACAAATGGGCTTTACGGAAGAGCCCCTTGCCGAAACTGTAGATACCAAAATGCGCATACGTCTGCCCCGCCTCGACTGCCACGTCGTCAACTGACTGACTGAGTATCTCACTCAGCGCCACTTCCTGCCAGCCGTGCGCCTGCTTTTCCGCCGGTGACAAGTCGTTCCGATGTGCCATGGCGAGGAACAAGGCGCATAAATCACCTTGAATCTCTTGGCGCAGCCGCCGTGCTTCATCAAGTCGCTGCGCAACCGCTTCGATCTTATCCAGGATGCTCCGCTGGACGCCGATGGTGGGTAGTTCCAACGATAAGCGCAGGAAATGTCGTTCGCTGTATCGGTTGCGGGTTCCGGGCGTTGATCCGGTGCAATCGGACTCGACGCGCTTCTGAACCTGTGCCAAGCCGAACCAGTATACCAGGTAGTCAGGGACCACCCGCTCGGTGTGTATCCGGAAAATCGGGAATTCGTTTGAAACATAGCAGCCGTCCAGATCGGCTGGAATCAACCCGAATGATCCCTGCCATGCAAAGAGTCGACTAAAGATAAAGTCGCCGGCTTCAACTCGATTCAGGCGTGTTGCGGATATTTCTGCCCCAGCCTTGGTTTCCCGCAAGAATGGCCCTGCGATTTTAGAACGCATCCCCAGTAACTGATATTGCGCTTCGGGTGCCACGGTTTCAACTCGGTAAACCGGCGTAGCGATTTCGGCGAGTCGCGTCATGGTGCCGGCCACACTCATGCCGCCTGACTCAACTCAGACCTGATCTCTCGCAAGATCTCCAATACACGATCCTCTTTGATCAGAATGTCGTCAATAAGATCCCCCGGCTCCCGATGCTCCAACGCCTCCAGGCTATGCGGATTCTTGATGTCCAGATTCACTGAGATCAGCCGTCCCTCCGAATCATACTTGAGCACGTCCGCCGCGCTGGTCCGCCAGGCATTCGGCCCCTCAGCACGATCGCTCCACCAGGCCAGGCAGTCGGCGAAATCGGCATCCTCCATGGGCTTGGTCTTGGTGAACTTACGCCGCCCCTCCGGCAGGGAAACCTGGTAATACCAGATCTCGCGGGTCGGCCCGGAGCGGTCGAAGAAGATCAGGTTGGACGGGATGTCCGTATAGGGTGCAAAGACCCCCTCCGGCAGGCGCACGATGGTGTGCAGGTTATAGTGCTTGAGCAGGTCCTCCTTGATCCGGGCCGCGATCCCGTCGCCGAACAGGGTGCCGTTGGGGACTATCACCCCGGCCCGCCCGCCGCGGTCCTTGCCCGCCCCGGGGCGCTTGATGCGGCGCATGATGAGTTGGAGAAAGAGCAGCGCCGTTTCCGCCGTCTGGCGGTCCTTGGGAAAATTGCCCAGGATACCCCGGTCCTCCTCCCCGCCGAACGGCACATTGGTCAGGATGAGATCCACCCGGTCCTGGTCAGTGATGTCGCGCAGGGGGACGCGCAGGCTGTTGCCGGGGTCGATTTGCGGGTGGTCGAGCCCGTGCAGCAACAGGTTCATCTGCGCCAGCAGATAGGGCAATGACTTGGCCTCGCCGCCGCGGATACTGGCGGTCTGCAGGGTCTTCTCATCGGCCACGCAGCGGCACTGTGCCTGCATATGGCTGAACGCCTCCACCAGGAAGCCGCCGGTGCCGCAGGCCGGGTCGAGTACCGTCTCGCCCAGGCGCGGGTCCATCACCTGGACCATGAAGCGCACCGCCGGGCGCGGGGTATAGAACTCACCCGAGTCCCCGGCTGCGTCGCGCATCTCGCGCAGCAGGGTCTCGTAGAGCCGGCTTAGGGTGTGCATCTCCTGCGTGGCGGTGAAGTGGATACGGTTGATCTGGTTGATGACCTCGCGCAGCAGATAGCCGTCCGCCATGCGGTTCTGCATCCCGCGGAAGACGGTGCCGATCACGTCGCGGCGGTCTGCGCCCGCGGCGCTGCGCAGTCCGCGCAGGTAATAGAAGAGCCCGGCCCCGCGGCTGCCGTTGGGGCGCATGGCCTCGTCGTTGTTGACGAAGGCGATGAGGTCCTCGCCGGTCATGCCGGTCGGGTCGGCGCCCCAGTCGCGCCAGCGGTAGGGGGGCGCCAAATCCGGGCGAAAGGGTTGACCCGCGAGTTGGGCGTTGGTCTCGCGCATCAGTTCCATGTCGTCCAGGAATTTGAGAAACATGATCCAGGTGAGCATGGGCAGGCGGTCGAGGTCGCCATTGAGCCCCTTGTCCTTGCGCATGGTGTTGCGCGCGGACTTGATGATGGCCGCGAGCTGTTGGGCGGTGGTCTGAGGTGTGGCGGGTTTCCTGGAAGCCATTACGAATCGTCTCGCGCAAGAAGAAAGTTGATTGCGGCACACCGAGGTGGACTGCGCTGCGCTTGTCCACCCTACGATGTGGCGCGGCCGGAACTATGACGAAGGCCGGACATCAGGATGTGGGCTGGATTGCCGGCTGGATGTCGGTCTGAGTGAAATCGCCGCCCTTGTAAAGCAGGGGCTCACCGCGCTGTTTGGCCAAGGCATAGGCGAAGCAGTCGCCGTAGTTCAAGCTGGCGGGATGCCGGCCCTTGCCGAAGCGAGCCCAGCCGTCGTAGGCGATCTGCGCCAACGCGGCATCCATCGGGACGACCTCGATCCCCACGAAATTGAGAAACGCACTCAACTCCCGAAAGCCGTCGCCGCGGCACCGGGCGGTAGCGATCATCGCGGTCTCAAGCCAGGTCGGTGCCGCCATTCGCAGCTCGGTGGCTTGGCTCAGGGCAACGGCGTAGCGCGGAGCGTCCGCCTCTTCCAACAGCACGGCGATCACGGCCGAGGTATCCACGACCATTGCGGTCATTACTGGGGCAGCCCATGCTCATTGTAGCCCATAATCTCGTCTGGACTCCGTGCATCGCTCACGGGCAGGCCTGAGAAACGCCGAGCCATTGCCAGGATCTCGTCCGGCGACGGACGTCTGCGGACGACCGCACGTTCGGCGCGCATCGCTTCGAGCAGTTCGATCGCTTCGCGATTCACCGACCGGCGATGTGCCTGGGCTTGGTGCTTGAGCCAGGCATGAAGCTCAGCGGACATCCCGCGGATCGTCAGGTCAGGCATCTATGGCCTCCCTCGGCAAGTGGTTGCGAACTCATTTATTACTCATCCTGCACCGACATCGGCATACAGGAGCGC
Organism: uncultured Thiodictyon sp.; assembly: GCF_903828115.1. Lineage (GTDB taxonomy): Bacteria > Pseudomonadota > Gammaproteobacteria > Chromatiales > Chromatiaceae > Thiodictyon. The sequence continues at coordinate 15,102 of NZ_CAIKKU010000609.1, forward strand.
CTGAAGCCGATTCACGCTCTGCCGCATGGCCAGCGGTCCGCCGAAGAGGTCGGCGATCTCCATGGCGTTACCCTGAGCGGCGATGGTTCGATGCTTCAGTGCGTGGGCGATCTGAAACTCGTCCGGGCCGTGATCGGTATACTGGTCGAGCAGGGCCTCGAGGATACCGCGGGCGGCGGCGCTGTGCCGGTCGAAGAAATCGGGGCAATTGCGGCGCAGGTGCTCGGCCCGCTCCCGGCGGGTGCGCAGGGGGCGCTGGAAGACGAGGTGACAGAGAAGGTCCAGCGGATCGGCGTCCGGGGTGCCGGCGGCCTCGGCCAGGTCCGCAAAGCGGATGCCCACCCGCTCCAGGCGCGCGAGTAATTGCTCGCGCGTAACCGGATCGGCCCATTCGGCGCTCAGGGCCTCGGCAGTGCGGAACAGGGTGCGGATCTGGGCCGCGGTGTAGTCGGTATATTGAATGACCCGCAACTGCCGCCCGTCGCCGTCCAGTTCATAGACTACATGCCCGATGATCTTCACGCTGCCGCCATCGACATAGTATTTGCGGGCCGGCGGTTCCTCTATCCCGCCTTGGCCCGGGCCCTCGACGACGCCGCCGGCCTCTGCCGCGCCCTCCGTCTCGCCCGCTTGGGGCTCTTTCTCGCCACCCGGGTCGATGGTCTCAGCGCCGGTCTCGCTGCCCTGCCCGTCGATCCTGGTCACGTCGATCTCATCCGGATAGCCGTCGAAATCCGGGTCCGCAAAGCGGGCCGTGGCCGAGCCGGTATAGTCGATGATATTGAACCAGGTCTTGCCGTAGTCCTCGCGCAGCCGGGTGCCGCGCCCGATGATCTGCTTGAATTCGGTCAGCCGATTGATCACCCGCACCAGGACCACGTTCTTGCAGGTGGGCACATCGACCCCGGTGGTGAGCATCTGCGAGGTCGTCAGGATGACCGGGGTGGTCTGTTCCGGGTCCTGGAAGTTGCTCAGGAATCCCCGGCCCGTCTCGCCCTCGTCGGCGGTGACCCGCTCCACATAGTGCGGGTGCACGGCGACCAGGTCCCGGTTCAGGTTGGTCAGGGCCTGGCGCATCGCCGCGGCGTGCTCCTGATCGACACAGAAGACGATGGTCTTGGCCCAGCGATCGGTGCGCCGCATGAAGTCGGTCAGGTGTTTGGCGATGGCGTCGGTGCGGGCCTTCAGCGCGATGATGCGCTCGAAGTCCCTGGTCTCGTACAACTCGTCGGGGATCTCGCGTCCATAGCGGTCGACCTCGGCCCGGCTCGGGCGCCAGCCGGCGGCGTCCAGGTCGGTCACCACCCGGTGGACCCGATAGGGGGCGAGAAAGCCGTCGTCGATGCCCTGGCGCAGGCTATAGGTGTAGATGGGATTGCCGAAGTACCCATAGGTATCGCGGTTCTCCGCCCGTTGCGGCGTGGCCGTCATGCCGAGCTGACAGGCGGGCTCGAACCAGTCCAGGATCTCGCGCCAGTTGCTCTCATCGGCCGCGCTGCCGCGGTGGCACTCATCGACGATGACCAGGTCGAAAAAGTCCCGCGGATACTGGCGATAGAGCCCGGGGCGGGTCTGGTCCCCGGCCAACGCCTGGTAGGTGGCGAAATACAGTTGCCGACTCTGTTCGGCACGGCCGCCCTCGATCTTCCAGCGGGCAGTGCCGAAGGGGGCGAAGTCCTTGTCCTTGGGGTCGTCCACCAGGATGTTGCGGTCGGCCAGGAACAGGATCCGGGGTTTGCGCACCGCCCCGTCGCGGGTCCAGCGGGCGGTCCAAAGCTTCCAGCAAATCTGGAAGGCGACCACGGTCTTGCCGGTGCCGGTGGCCATGCACAGCAGGATGCGCCGGCGGCCCAGCAGGATCGCCCGCAGGGTGCGGTTGACGGCGATCTCCTGGTAGTAGCGAGTCGGCTTCTCGGGGACCGGATAAGAGGGCGTGAGGAGGCGGCGGGTGGTCTCGTCCCCCAGACCCGCGGCGGCCTGGAGTCGGGCGAGCAGCTCATCGGGCGTGGGAAAGCCGCTGAGGTGCGACTCGGTGCCGGTCAGGAAGTCGAACTCGATGATCCAGTGGCCGTTGGTGGCATAGGCGAACTTCAGGTCCCGCAGCTCCGCGTAGCCCTTGGACTGCTGCAAGCCGGTGCCCTGGGGCGCGTCCTCGGGCTTGGACTCCACCACGGCCAGGGGAAAATCCCGGGTATAGAGGAGGAAGTAATCGACACGCTTGCGCTCGCCGCGGACCGCCTTGCCGGCGACGATCCGAATGCGGCCGTCGGTGAAGGTCTGTTGTTCCGCGATCAGATGGGGCGGGTCTTCCCACCCTGCCGCACGCAGCCTGGGGGTCACCAGGACCCGGCAAGTATCGGCTTCGTTGAGGGACATCCCGTTGCTCCGATTGAGACTGGACCCCGGTTGGGACAAGGCGCCGCGCGACGCCGCGACGCTCGGACCGGGCCCGAGCGGAGGCCCAGTATACGTCAGGCCGCCCGCCCCGCCCGGGCAGACCTTGACCGGTAGGCCCAATTGTCCAGCGCACCAGTGGCTTGGCACCCGCCCCCACAGGCTATCCACAGAGGCGGTCACAGGGCCTGTGGAGACTTCGCCACCCCCTGGGCAAGGACTGACCGCCCGCCATTTTTCCAGCGCCGCCAGTGCCGCCCCGCCCTGCCCCACAGGTTATCCACAGAAGCGGGCACAGCGATTGTGGAAGGAATCGGGCAACCGGAAAAGGGCCTGGATCATCGTGCCGGCCAGCGACGGTTGTAGGTCGGCCCTTCTGAGCCGGACGGGGCATGCGCCCCGTCCGTAACGTTTTCTTCGGATTTGCGGGTCCGCGGCGCAGCGGCGACGCAATAAAGGTCTGGGACGGGGCGAATGCCCCGTCCCGCCCGAGAGTCCATCAGGGAATGTTTGTCGCGTCGTTGTCGTTGTCGTTGTCGTTGTCGTAATCGAGGTTATCGTAGCGCCTCGGGGGCGTTGCGGGAACCGCGATGCAGAGGGATGGCCTAAGGCGATTCGTTCTGCCTCCCGAGCCGGACGGGGCATGCGCCCCGTCCGTAACGTTGACACTGGTGGCGAATCCGCCCCGGCCTCGGCGCCGCCCCGATCCCGTCAGCCGGCGCCTCGACGGCAACGATTCGGCACTGCCCGGTGTCCAATCAGCATGAGTTGCACAGCACCGATTCGGA
>NZ_CAIKKU010000610.1 GCF_903828115.1 uncultured Thiodictyon sp.
AAATTGACCTGAAAATTAAGTTGCAGACTGCCTTACAGGCACTGCAATACAATGTTGATCGTGTAAAATCGTTCTTCCAGTTGCCGGAGACATTGTATGCTACATAATTATTTAGTCTGGATAACACATTAGGTCGCTATATCAAAGTTGTGGATGGGAACTCATGCGGCGGAAATATGAAATCTTCCTCTGTATTCTACCCTCTTCTTGGAAGCCTCGGAGTCAGATACCTGATCGCCGATAAAAGTACCGATTCTCCCGAATCGGTCTATGCTGATGCAGCGAAAATCTTTCCTTTTCCGCATAAAGCATTTGCCCTTCGTCCTACGGGAAAAGAGCTTTATTGGAGGAGCGGCCTCGCAGTGAGGATATTTGAAGTGATACCTAAAAATAGCGAGCTAACTAGAGAAGAGCTTGCGGGGATGCTGGGCCAAATATCTGGATAGCCAAGATACACCGATCGGGAGATCGCCGTCATGGTTCACCCCGACTGGGCCACCCGGCGGCGGGTCCTGAGCCTGACTCTGGTAGGAGAGTGGGACGCGATCTGGCCTGTTGGTTCGGGTCTATACCCAATGATCTACCGTGCGACCTCCAGGAAGGATCGCTGAAGCTTGGAATATCCAGCGCCCTGATGCCGAGGAGTCGATGATCAAACACGAACTCGCGAGAAGCCGGTCCCGCGTCGATCGCCAACTGGCGATGGGACTAGCGCGGTCTACCGTCTCTCGGGTTCACGGGCGCGGCCTGCCCATCCCGCTCGTCGTATCAATTTATGTGAACAACCAACTATGCTGAAAGTCAAAGTGACGGCGATCGGAAACGCGATGGGTATTGTGCTGCCGACAGAGGCGCTTGATAAATTGAAGGTTGGGAATGGCGATACCTTGTATCTGATTGAGGATGCCGAGGGGTTTACCCTCGCCCCATCCCAGCAGGATTTTGAATCGCAGATGGAGGCCGCCGACAAGGTGCTGAAAAAATACCGCAATGCCTTTCATGAGCTTGCGAAATGACCGAGCCGCGGTGGGTCTTGGATGCAGTGGTCGTTGCGGTTCATCGGCTGTTGGTTGCGCAGCATGGTGGAAGTCCTGGTATTCGCGACAAGGGTCTGCTTGATTCTGCGCTGGCCAGACCCCGGCAGCGTTTCTGTTACGATCCGCAGGCGACTGTTTTTGATCTCGCTGCCGCCTACGGCTTTGGCTTGGCAAAGAATCATCCGTTCGTCGATGGCAATAAGCGCGCGGCCCTTGCGGTTGCGGCGATCTTTCTGGAAATGAACGGATTCAGTCTCGATGCGCCCGAGCCGGAGACGGTCGTGGTGATTGAAAGACTGGCCGCCGGTGATCTCTCCGAGCCAGCACTGGCTAGATGGCTCAGCGATTCATCGGTTCATAGTTCCTGACGAATGATGGGGCGCGGCTGGCCGGAACGAGGCAATAGCGGGGGAGCACTGACATCAAACTTGCCTTTACGCAACACGCGGGTCGCATTGTCCGCGACCAGCAGGACGCCCTGCTGGTCGCGGGGGACCTTTATCAGCTTGCGGACCTACCCATCCATCAGGTCGCTGGTGAGACAGCAGGCGGATACTGCGCGGTGGCCGATGGGGTGGCGTCCAGCCCGTGCCCACAACGGACAAGCCGCGCGGTACTGGAGGCACTGCGCGGTCTCGATGCCGGGCAGGAGGCCCTGCAGCAAGACGGGTGGATCGGCCCCCGGCTGATCCGTCGCCACGTCCATGCCCATGCAGAACGGCCGCCTTTGCGCTTCAGGCGCCCCCAGTACGCCTGGACTTTATCTCTGCAATAATCTCTTCGGCAGTCATATCCCGGAACAGGGAGTCTCGCTCAACGGTGTAGTCGCGGTTACCGGCGCGGAATTGATTCAGGAAGCGGATGGTATCGACGACCCCAAGTTCTCCGATAAGAGCCTGATTAGCCCGTTGGTTGATGTCAGCGATCGGTTGAATGCGTACAGTCATTTGAGAATCTCCGCTATGATGTCCAGGAGCGGTGCCACCTGACACTGAAGGTGAATGCTGGCGCGACTCTTGCGCAGCAATTTGTCATACCAGTAGCGGCGTCATGGGCGTTCCCTCTCCCCGGCCGTCCGCCGGGGGGGAGGGCGAGCAGGAGCGCACTCCCGGCGCGACTTTCACGGTAATCACCCGATCGACTGGGGACATCGACTTGGCCTCCCGGATCGACACGGATGCGACGGCCTGATGAGCGACTGAGGCTCAGGGTAGCAGTACCCCTCAGCCCGCGCAATGCGTCGGCCATGTGTCGGACAGACCTTGACGCATTGGCCCGCTATCATTACGCGATGGCGGGTCCGCTGACCAGCCAGGCGGGGCGGAAAACGCGCGAAGGGCCGCGCAACCGTGTTCCTGGCTGGACCTGAAACAGAGCAATCGGAGCATCCAACATGAAACGTCGAACCTTTGTCGCTGGGCTGGGCGCCGCAGGGCTCTGTGCGCCTTGGATCACCGCCGGGGGCAACCTATTGGCAAAACAGGAATTCCGCACCCTGGTCCCGGTCTTCGATCGGTTGCCGGAGGCCTTGGCGGCAGAGGCCTTGGCGGCGTTGCCCCAAGTGATGGGCGCGTTCCCAGAGAAGGCTTATCCCCTGGTCATTGGGCTGGGCGAGGCGGCGCAGCCGCTGGTCGATCAGGCGCGGACGAACCCCCTGCTGCCGCTGGACGTGGGGCTCTATCGGACCGGGGCGGCGAGTGCCCATGGCGCCACCGATTGGCTGTCACAGCGCCTGGATTCCTGTCACTTGGGCGTGCTGCTGGTCGATGCCGCGGACCCGCGGGCCTTGGCCGAGTGCCGGGACTGGGCATTGA
>NZ_CAIKKU010000611.1 GCF_903828115.1 uncultured Thiodictyon sp.
CCTCCGCCGCCGCCGCCGCATCCAGGGCCGCCGGGTCCGCGGCCAGGGACGCGCGGCCGGACTCGAGGGCGCCCGCGGCAGCGCGCGGGTTGGAGCGGGCCAGCCGGCCGATCCCGTCGGCGAGGATCGCCGCGGCCAGCGGGTGGTCGGCCGCCTGCCCCGTCGCCTGCTGGGCCTCCAGCACCAGGGCCGGGCGCGCCTGGACCGTCAGCCAACGCTCCAGCCAGGGGCGCTGCGCGGCCGGGAGTCGGGTCCCCAACTGGCGCGCGAGCGCCGTCTCCCCCGCCGCCATGGCCAGGCGGATGCGGCGCCAGAGGAGCGCCGGGTCGAGGCCGCCGCGTGCCCGCCAGGCGGCAAAGAGGGGCTCGCAGGCGGCCGGTTGGGGGCGGGGCACCAGCCACAGCGGCTCCAGCCGCGCCGCCGTCAGCGCCGCATCGGCCTGACCCGTTTCCACCAGGGCGCGCAGATACAGACAGCGCCGCTCCACGCTGTCGTCGTCATCGCGATAGACCCGGACCAGGTCCGCCCAGCGCCCGGCCGCGGCCAGGCGCTTTACATAGGCGGCGCGCAGGCGCTCGGCCGGCGCCGTGGCGGGAAACTCGGCGAGGAAGGTCTCGATGGCCCCGCCCGGTGCCGCCGCGAGGTCGGCATCCAGCGCCGCAAAGCGCAGGTAGGGGTAGAGGGGATCATCGCGCAGGCCCTCCAGCAGGGACGCAAAGGCCGTCCGGTCCCCCGCCTGCAAGGCCTGCTCGGCGGCGCGGAACCCCGCCAGATCGACCTCCGGCGGGGGGCGCAGCACCAGGGGGCGGTCGGGCGCGGGCGCCGGACCGGCACCCGGCCCGCCCGTGGCCGGCACCGTGGGCGCTTGCGGGATCAGCGACCAGACGACCAAAGCGACCAACGCCGCCGCGAACCCGGCGGCCAGAAAACGCAACATCAGCGGATCTCCCATCCATCAGCGCCCCGGTGTGGACCCCGGCGCGGGGGCTCGCATCGGCACCGTGGTGCCCACATCTTAGCGTGCAACGCGACGGGGCGAACATTGCGATCCGACGGTAGGGGCGGGTTTCAAACCCGCCCCTACGTCAGCGTGACTGCGGGACCGACACATTGCGGTACCGGCACCAGCGCCATCAACCCGGTAAGAGGACTCCATGCACCCTGTCATGCACCCCGATCTGCAGCGGCTCACCGACCTGCTGCGCACGGCCGCCGCCACCGAGATCATGCCCCGCTTTCACCACGTCCAGAGCCACGCCAAGGCGGACGGCAGCCTGGTGACCGAGACCGATGCGGCCGTCCAGACCTACCTCACGGCGGCCCTGGCCCGCGACCATCCAGGTATCCCCCTGATCGGCGAGGAGATGACCGTCGCGGAGCAGGAGCAATTGCTGCTCGCCGCCGACCACTCGCTATGGGTCCTGGACCCCCTGGACGGGACCGGCAACTATGCCGGCGGCTTCCCCGGTTTCGCCATCTCGCTGGCCCTGCTCGAGGCCGGGCAGGTGGTCCAGGCGGCGGTCCTGGACCCGCTGCGCGACGAGTGCTTCTGCGCCATCCGCGGCGGCGGTGCCTGGTGCAACGGCGTGCCCATCGCGCCCTTCGCCCCGGGGCCGCTGCTGGGCGACTGCCTGGCGATGATCGACTTCAAGCGCCTGCCCGCGGCCCGGCTCCCGACCCTGTTCCGCCCCGGGGGCTTTCGCTCCCAACGCAACCTGGGGGCCTCGACCCTGGAGTGGTGCTGGCTGGCCGCCGGGCGTTTTCAACTCTACCTGCACGGCGGCCAGAAGCTGTGGGACTATGCCGGCGGGCACCTGATCGCCGCCGAGGCCGGGGTGAGCGCCAGGCTCTACCGCCCCTATGGCGTCGGACCCGCGCCCGGGCTCGACCTGGAACCCCGCTTCGCGGTCGCCGCGGCGACCCCGGACCTCTTCGAGCGCTGGCTCGCCTTCATCGACCTGCCCCTGGACGCACCCCTGGAAGATCCGAGCACCGGCTCGGTGCGCTAAGGAACTGTCGTTGTCGTTGTCGTTGTCGAGGTTATCTTAGCGCCCCGGATTCTCTCGCACGCCAAATTGCATCGCTTCTCCGATTACGACAACGACAACGACAACGACAACGACAAAGATTGTGTTGTGTTTAACTTGTTCTTGCCTCGCAGCCCCCAGCAACAACAGCGAACCCCCAATGAACCAAGCCCCCGACGACCAGACCATGGCCCTGGCCAGCGGCATCGCCGCCTACGAATCCAAGCAGTTCTCGCGCGCCGTCGGCCTGCTGCGCCCCCTGGCCGAGGCCGGTGAGGCGCAGGCGCAGTACCGCGTCGCCATCATGGCCCAGAACGGGCTCGGCATGCAGCCCAACCCATTGCTCGCCTACCGCTATATGCACGCCGCCGCCGCCGCCGGACTGGGCCTCGCCCAGCACGGCCTGGGCTTCATGTACCTGGAGGGCGAATGCACCGCGCCGGACCCGCAACGCGCCGCCGCCTGGTTCCGCAAGGCCGCCGACCAGGGACTGGCCGGCGCCCAGAGCATCCTGGCCAATCTTTATGAAGACGGTCGCGGCGTCTCCCAGGACCCCGCCGAAGCCGCCCGCTGGCGCGCCTTGGCGGGGTTCGATGAGCGTTGACCCCAGATCCAGGCTGACAGCCCGGGCGCCTTGGACCTATAATGGCGGAACTGCTGCCGGGGTGGCGAAACTGGTAGACGCATCAGACTCAAAATCTGACGGGGGTGACCCCATGCCGGTTCGATTCCGGCCCTCGGTACCAAGCAAAGACAAGGGGTTAGGCGGAAACGCCTGACCCCTTTTTCTTTGCCTGTCGGCGCCGTGCGCCACTGGCGGGACACTGCCGCGCAAAACCGGGGGCGAAGTGCCGCCAAATGACGCCCCACCGTGGCGCTTAGTCATGGATTTCAGGAAGCCGAAAACGCGATGCCCAAGCTCTCGCTCGCCAAGCTGGAACGTCACCTCTACGGCGCCGCCGACCGGTTGCGGCAAGAGGGTCTGGACGCGGCCACCTACAAGGATTACATCTTCGGGCTGCTGTTTCTCAAACGCTGCTCGGACCAGTTCGAGGCCGAGTATGAGCGCCTGGTCGGACGCAAGGTCGAGCAGGGTCTGGTCAAGGACGAGGCGGAGCGCCGCTATGGCGAGAACCCGGACTATTACGACACCTTTTTCGTCCCGGAACAGGCCCGCTGGACTTACCTGAGCGCCAAGCTCAACGACGCTACCCAGCCCTTCGGCAGCCGGCTCGACAAGGCACTCGCGGCGCTCAGCGAGTCCAACGAGACCCTGGAGCACGTCCTGGACCACATCGCGTTCATGCGGATGCAGGGCAACCGGCGCGTGGTGGGCGACGACGCCTGCCGCGACCTGGTGATCCACTTCAGCCGCCACCGCCTGCGCAATGAGGACTTCCAGTTCTCCGACCTGCTCGGCAGCGCCTACGAGTTCCTGATCAATATGTTCGCGGAGTCGGCGGGCAAGAAGGGTGGCGATTTCTACACCCCGCGCGACGTGATCCGGCTCATGGTGCGTGTACTCAAGCCCGCCCCCGGGATGCGCGTCTATGACCCCACCTGCGGCTCCGGCGGTATGCTCATCATCAGCCGGGAGTTCGTCGAGCAATCCGGCGGTAATCCCGGCGACCTCTATCTGGCCGGCCAGGTCAACGACGCCTCCGCCTGGTCCATCTGCAAACTGAACATGCTGCTGCATGGCGAGACCAATGCCGACATCCGGCTCGAGGACACCCTGCTGCACCCGATGCACCGGGACGCCGGGGAACTGGAGCGCTTCGACCGGGTGATCGCCAATCCGCCCTTCAGCCAGAACTACACCCGCTCCAACATGGAGTTCCCGGAGCGCTTCCGCTGGGGCTGGTGCCCCACCAGCGGCAAGAAGGCGGACCTGATGTTCGCCCAGCACATGCTCGCCGTGTGCCGCCCCGGCGGCATGGTCGCCACCGTCATGCCCAACGGGGTGCTCTTCCGCGGCGGGGCGGAACGGGAGATCCGCCGCAAGTTCCTGGAGCAGGACCTGATCGAGGCCGTCATCGGACTGCCGCAGAATCTCTTCTACGGTGCAGGCATCCCCGCCTGCATCCTGATCATGCGCCCCAACCTGACCGGCCGGCCGCAGAATCCGGCCAAACCCGAGGCCCGCCGCGGCCAGGTGCTCTTCATCAACGCGGATGCCGAATACTTTGCCGGCCGCGCCCAGAACTATCTGCGCCCCGAGCATGTCGAGAAGGTCGTCACCGCCTTCGAGCGCTTCGCGGATCTGCCCGGCTATGCGCGGGTCGTGCCGGTCGCCGAGATTGCCGACCCGGCCAACGACTGGAACCTCAACATCCGCCGCTATGTCGACAACGCCCCGCCGCCCGAGCCGCAGGACGTGCGCGCCCATCTGCATGGCGGCGTGCCCGCGACAGAGGTCGAGGCGCGCCGAGCGCTGTTCGCCGCCGTCGGGCTCGACCCGGCGCGGGTCTTTGGGAGCGCGGGCGTCCCGCCCGCGCGCGGCCAGGATGGCCGCGCCCCAGACTATCTCGACTTCGCCCCCACACTCACCGACCGCGCCTCCATCCGCCCCCTGATCGAGTCCGATCCAGGCGTCCAGGCCAACGCCCAGTCAGTGCGCAAGGCCCTGGACACCTGGTGGGCCGCCCACTCGCCCCGCATCATCGCCCTCCCCGACCGGCGCAACCTGAACGCCGTACGCGCCGAGGTCCTGGACAGCTTCGTCGCCGCCCTGGACCCCCTGGCCGTGCTCGACCGCTTCAAACTGGCCGGTGTCATCGCCGCCTGGTGGACCGACACCCTGCCCGACTTCAAGACCCTACTGGAGAACGGCTTCCCCGGCGTCATCGACGGCTGGGTGGACGCCATCGCCGACGCACTGGAGGACGACGACAGCGCCGGCCCCGCCTTCGACCCCTTCGGTCACAAGCTGGTGCGCCGCACCATGGCCGAATACCTGGAGAGCATCGCCGCTGCCCGCGCCGAGATCGCCCGGCTCAAGGGCGAGAAGGCCGCCTTCGAGGCCGAGAACGCCCCGGACGACCTGGAAGAGGACGAGTTGGCCAACTGGAACCAGGCGCGCGACCTGGAGCGGCAGGCGCGGGAATTGCGCGCCGAGCACAAGGCCGCCTTGGCTGAACTGAAGAAGTTGGAGACTGCCGCCAAAAAGCCCCCGGGAAAGTCTGACGCACCGCAGCCCAGCCCCAAAGGGGCGGAACATACCAGCCCAGGGCAAGGCCCTGGCTTGTCGCGGTTAGATCCTCCAGCCCTTAAAGGGCGTGACATTGTTCCGGATCGACCCGCTGCGCTTGCCGTGACCGCCCCGCAAGGGGGTCCGCTCCTGACCGGTGCGGCCCAAACCCGCCTCGCCCGCGCCCGGGCCGCGCTGGAGCCCGTACTCACGCGCCTCGCCGCGATTGCCGAAGCCCTGGAGCCTTACGAAGAGACCAAGGCCGACCTGACCGAGGCCCGCAAGCGCTACCGCGCACTGCTCAACTCCTTCCTGGCCGAACTTAAGGCGGCCTGCGATGCGATGGGGGAAGGCGAAAAGCGGGAATTGGTGCTGGAGTTGATTGCGCAGGATGCGCAGATCGGGATGGACGCAGCCATGAGGGAGCGGCGGCACGAGTTGGTGCGGTTTGCAGAAGGGGCGTGGGATAAGTACCGGACGACACTGGTCAATATCCGAGGCGTGCGGAGATCGAATGAGGATCGATTGAATGCAGCGCTCGAGCGGTTGGGTTATTCATGACTTCTCCCGTTCTTGAGACGACCGTTGACGAACTCGTGACACTGCAAAACGAGAAGGTCTTTGCCAACAAAAGCGCCCAATTGCCTTATGTGGGTCTCGAGCATATCGCTTCCGGAAAACCCAGGTTGCTTGGCGTCGCCGAAAGCAGCTCGTCCCTGAGCGTCAACTCGGTCTTTCAGAAAGACGACATCCTTTTCGGAAAGCTGCGTCCCAATCTTCGCAAGAGCCTAAGAGCGCCTTTTCCAGGCTACTGCTCCACGGATATTCTCGTATTGCGATGCATGCCAGGGATAATGCCAACATTTGCCGGGCATGTCTTCCAGTGGGAGCGGGTGTTCAGTGCCGCAACGGCAACCGCGGCTGGAACAAAGATGCCGCGGACCTCTTGGGGCGACCTAAAAGGACTTGCGGTTTTCTTTCCGGAGTCAGTTGCCGAGCAATCGCGCATCGCCGCCATTCTGGATGCTGTGGATGAAGCAATTTTCCAAACTGAAGCGGTGCTCGCTAAGCTCAAGCAGATCCGCACCGGCCTGCTCCACGACCTGCTGACCCATGGTCTCGACGAAAACGGCAAGCTACGCGAATCTGCCGTCCACCCGGAGCAGTTTCAAGACTCGATTTTGGGAAGGATGCCTGCTTGCTGGGATATAACCTCGGTGGAGCAAGCGGGCGAAGTACGCTTGGGCCGGCAGCGCTCGCCGGCACACGAAACCGGCCAGCATATCCGGCCGTACCTGCGTGTGGCTAACGTCTTCGATTGTTTCATCGACTATTCCGATGTCCTCTCGATGAACTTCAATCCTCACGAGCAAGCAACTTATCACCTCTGCGCTGGCGACATCCTACTGAACGAGGGGCAGAGCCTTGAACTGGTAGGGCGCAGCGCTATCTTTGAAGGACCGCCGGATACCTATTGCTTTCAGAACACCCTGGTTCGGTTCCGGTGCAACGACACCACGATCCCCGAATACTCCCAAGCGGTTTTCAAGTATTGGCTCGATACCGGCGCCTTTACTCGCATCGCCAAACAGACCACCTCGGTAGCGCATCTGGGCGCGGACCGCTTTGCCAAGATGCCCTTTCCACGCCCATCGCTTTTCGAGCAAAGATTGATTGCTGATCGGCTGGCGGAAATTGCCGCGATGCAGAAAAACGAGTCTGCTGAACTGTGCAAGCTCGCAAACATCAAGGCTGGCCTCATGTGCGACCTCCTCACCGGCCGAGTCCGAGTCCCCGCCGACCTGCTGGATACCCGCACATGACCCGAGACGAGCACCTGTCCTTGCTCGCCGAGCGAGGCGCCTTGCTGCGGATGGTGGCCGAGACGCCTGACGAGGACGTAGTGGACCGGGCCGGCTTGGTCGTTCGGCTGCAACTGATCGAGCGATGGATCATCGAGGCCGGACTCCCGCTGACCCCATCGCCACCGGACCCGCAAGCCCAGCCCGGCGACGCCCTACCCCTGACCTTCCACGCGCGCTTCAGCTATAGTCACGCCATGGTGCGCGACCTGGCCCTGATCGAGTCCGCACGTTCAGTCATCGCCATACTGCCCTTGCCGCCCGACCAGGAACTGCGCCTGCGCCAGGCGGCGCGACAGCGTGCAACCCGTCATTCGACCCGCATCGAGGGCAATACACTCAATACCGTGGAAGTGGGCCAGGCGGTGCTCGCAGTCGGGAAGACCCAGACTGAGATGCAGCAGGAGGTGCGCAACTATTGGCGGGCGCTGGAGTGGATCGAGGAGCAGATCGAGGCCAGCCGGGTGCCGTCCGAGGACCTGATTCGGGAGCTGCACGGCATCATCCTGGTACGCGCCATGGGCCGGCGGGGCCTGCGCAGCAACTACCGCCGCGAGGAATGTCCAGTGGTGGATACGGCCACGCGGCGCATCGATTATGCCCCGCCCATGCCGAAGGACGTGCCGGTACTCATGGCCGATTTGGCTGCCTGGTGGAAGGGAGCGGAGGCCGCCCGGTTGCCCGGACCGGCGCGCGCCGGGCTGCTCGCCCACCGCTTCGTCAGTATCCATCCATTCAGCGACGGCAACGGCCGCACGGCCCGTGCCCTGGCGACGATGGAGCTGTGGCGCAGCGGCTATGAGATGCGCGGCTTTCTATCGCTCGAAGAGCACTATACGGCAGACCTGCGGGCCTATTACGCCAATCTCCAGATGGACCTGCCGGTGAATTTCTACGATGGCCGTCATGATGCCGACCACACGCAATGGCTGACCTATTTCCTGGCAACCATGGCCCGGGCCGCCGAGTCGCTGCACCAACAGGCGATCGAACTGTACGCCCCGCAGCGTCGCGCAGCCCCTCCGTGGGAATCGTTGCGCCGGGTGCAACAGCAATTGCTGACACGCCTGCTGATGCGCGGACTTGAACAAGGGGCCGGCGCCATGAGCTTCAGCCCCGGCGATATGGTCGAGTGGTTCGGGGTATCGGCCAACACGGCTCGGGAATGGTTGGAGCGGTGGCGGGGCGAGGGCTTTGTCCTTCCCGCACGCGCCGGGGCACAACGCGTACGCACCTACGCCCTGGCCCCGGAGTGGGTCGAGTTGCTCCAGGGTGCGCTATTTAGCACAAGCCTTAGCACAAGCCCAATTGCACCGAAATAGTGCGCGGTAACATAGAAACAAAGTCTTACGCGATTTTGACCGAAAAATAGCACAACCCCACCGCTGCCTATAAGGGCGATTTCGCCCCGATTTTCCGGGCTGCAGGGTCACGTTAACAGCACAGGCAAGCAGATGAGCAAGATCGAGTGGGAACGCGACCTGGTGGAACTGCCCTTCTGTCGGCAACTTCAGGCCATGGGCTGGGAGTGGATCCAGGGCGACCCGGACCTGCCGGAGTCCACCGAGCGAACCAGCTCGCAGGAGGTGCTGCTGCGCGGGCGGCTGGCCGCGGCGCTCTACCGGATCAACCTGCGCGACGGCGAGCCCTGGCTGGACGAGACGCGTATCGCGCAGGCGATCCGCGACCTGGAGCGGGCGCCGGGGCACGGGCTCATGGAGACCAACCAGGCCGTCACGGAACTGCTGCTCAAAGGGACCGTGGTCGAGGGCCTGCCCGACTGGGACCAGGGTCGGCCCCAGCCGGTGCAGTACATCGACTTCGACCCCGATCATCCGGAGAACAACGACTTCCTGGTCATCAACCAGTTCAAGGTCGAATTGACGAGCGGGCGCAGCTATATCATCGCGGACGGGGTCTTGTTCGTGAACGGCCTGCCCCTGGGTGTCGCGGAATTCAAGAGCCCCGGTATTCAGAACCCCATCGGGGAGGCGACCAATCAGTTGCTCCGCTACTCCAATCAGCGTCGCGAGGTCTGGCCTGCCCTTTATACCGAGAACGAGGGCATCGAGGGCCTGTTTCGGACCAACCAGTTGTTGATCGCCAGCGACTTCTTCGAGGCGCGGGTCGCAACACTGGGGGCGCCGCCTGAAGCCTATCTGGAATGGAGTGATACGAGCCCGGTCCCCTCGACCGCCGTCGCGGAGGAACTGGGCCTGCTGTCGGTGGCGCCGGATGCGGAAGCGGCGGCCGAGGAACTGGCCCTGCTCGGCCCGGAGCAGTCCGAGCGGGCCGGGACACCATTGTTCTTCCGGACCCCCGCTCAACGCCCACCGGCCATGCGGGGTCCGGGGTTGCACAGCCAGCAGTTGTTGGTCGCTGGGATGCTGCGGCCCGCCCACCTGTTGGACCTGGTGCGCAACTTTACGGTCTTCCAACAGGTGGATGGCCGCACCCGCAAGGTCGTGGCGCGCTATCAGCAGTTCCGCGCCGTCCATAAGGCGATCAAGCGGCTGCTCGAGGGTCGGTCACGCATGCAAGGGGCGATGTGGGACGAACGGGGCGGCATCGTCTGGCACACCCAGGGCTCGGGCAAGAGCCTGACCATGGTCTTCCTGGTGCGCAAGATGCGCACGACGCCCTATCTTCTCGCCTTCAAGATCGTGGTCGTGACCGACCGCACCGATCTGGAGGGCCAATTGCGCGAGACCGCCCGTCTTTCCGGCGAAACGCTGCGTCCGAACGAATTGGACCAGCGGTTGCGCGAGTCGCCGACGGCCCGCACGCAACGTATCCTGTGCGAGCCGACGCCGGACATCTGCTTCGCCATGCTTCAGAAGTACCAGGAAGGGGCGCGGGATCGGGACGGCGAGCGGGTGTCCATGACGATCCAACGCAAGGAAAAGCGGCCTGGCAGGGATGAACCCGTGGTCGAGAAGGCCGTGACCTATACGGAACGTATCGATTTCGAGAACTTTCCGTTGCTCAATGAGTCGGCGGAGATCCTGGTCCTGGTGGATGAGGCGCACCGCAGCAATACGCGCACGCTGCACCGGAATCTGCGCCGCGCCCTGCCGAACGCGGCCATCGTGGGCTTTACCGGTACCCCCATCCTGAGTCACGACAAGAAGACGACGGCAGAGATCTTCGGCGATTTCATCGACCGCTACCTCTTGCAGGATGCCGAGCTGGACGGGGCCACGGTGCCGATCCTTTACGAGGGACGTACCGCGGATGGCTTCGTCAAGGACGCGACCGGGCTCGATCAGTTGTTCGTCGACATGTTCGTCGACTTCACACCGCAAGAGCTGGCCGTTATCAAGGCGCGCTATGGGACCGAGGGCGATGTGCTGGAAGCGCCGCTGCTGATCGAGCAGAAGGCCCGGACATGATCCGGCACTTTGCCGCCGTCGCACTCCCGGAGGGGTTCAAGGCGCAGGTCGTGGCGACCAGCCGCCAGGCGGCGGTGACCTATCAGCACAAGTTGATCCAGGCGCGCGACGCACTGGTGGCCGAGATCGAGGGGCTCCCGGACGGGGTGCCGCGGCTGTCCGACGACGAATTGGAGAAACTGGATGCCCCGACCCGCTGGCTGGCCGGGATGCAGTGCCAATTGGACAGACTGCGGGTGATGGAGGTCGCGGCCGTCATCTCGGCGAATCACAACGACCCGGAGTCCTGGCGTGACTGGTCGGACAAGGAGAAGCAGAAGGCATCGATCGAACGCTTCAAACGCCGCTGGGCACCGGAAAAAACGGCCAAGACCGATCCGCTGGCGATCCTGGTCGTCAACAACATGCTGCTGACCGGTTTCGACGCCCCGGTTGAACAGGTGATGTACCTGGATCGCAAGATCGTCTCGTACGACCTGCTGCAAGCGATTGCCCGAGTAAACCGGACCTACGGGGGCAAGCACTGCGGCTTTGTGGTCGATTACATCGGCGTGGCGCGTCACCTGGACGAGGCGCTGAAGGAGTACGACGGCGCGGACATCGCGGCGGCGCTCATCAATATCGGCGTCGAGCTGCCGAAACTGCTGGACCGACGGGTGCGGGCCGTGGCGGTCTTCACATCGCGGGGCGTGATTGATCTTTTTACCCAAGTGAACCGGTGTGTCGAGCTGCTTGGGAATCTCGATGTGCGACGCGAATTCATTGATACGCTACGCGCGTTTTACGAGACACTGAATGTACTGCAGCATCGCTCGGAAGTACCCGGGGAGGTCTTTCGGGATGCCAAGCTTCTGGGCTTCATCAACAAGGTGGCGGCGAACCTGTACCGCGATCCGGCGCTGAACCTGTTGGGCGTGGCGGAGAAGGTCAAGGCCCTGATCGACGGCCATGTGTCCGCCCGCGGGGTCGATCCCAGGATCCCGCCCACCGCCATTACCGACGCCCAGTTCGAGCAGGTGCTTACCAACCAGTTGAGCAGCGGCGCCAGGGCCGCGCACATGCAGCACGCGGCGCGCTTTCACATCACCGGGTTCACCAACCAGAACCCAGTCTATGCGCGCCAAATGAGTGAGAAGCTTGAGGAGATCCTGCAACGCCTCAAAGATGATTGGGACGCGCTGGAACGGGAACTCCGGCGCTTTGTCGACGAGTTGAAACGCGGCGACGGGGCCGATTTCCCTGACCTCGATCCGCGGGTTCAGGTGCCGTTCGTCCGTCTCGTGCTCGATTTCTGCGGGGCACGGATGGAGTTGACTGACGACGAGCGCAAGCGTGCGATGCTGGCTACCCTGGAGATGGTCGAGCGTATCACGCAGGAGGTCCGCAGTGTGGGGTTCTGGAAGAAGGCCAATGCCCGGGAACTGCTGACCAGGCGGCTGGTCCGTGACCTTGACGAGGCCGGCATCTGCCCGCCGGAGACGGAGCGAGACCTGGCGCAACGCCTGGTGGCGCTGGCCCGCGAGAACCACGAGAACCTGACCCGATGATGACTGAAACCCTGGAGATCGACGGACTGGCCTTCGAGATCAGGCGTAGCGACCGCCGCCGGACCCTGGGGTTGACCGTGGACCGCGCCGGCGAATTGGTCATGCACGCCCCGCTCGCCACCAGCGATGACGAACTGGCCGCCTGGGCCGGGACCAAGCTGCTCTGGGTGCATCGCAAGCTGGCACTCAAGGAGGAGTCCACCCCTAAGGCGCCGACACCTGAGTATGTGACCGGGGAGACCTTCAGCTATCTCGGCCGGCGCTATCGCCTGGTGCTGGTGGATGAGCAGAAAGCGGCGCTCGCGTTCGACGGGGCTCGCTTCCTGCTGCGGCGCGATGCGCGGCCCGCGGATGTCCACTTCCGACAGTGGTATATCGCCGCCGGTAAGGAGTGGCTGGCGCGCCGCATCGATCTGCTGCGGCTGCGCACCGGTCCGGCACCGACCCGGGTCCTGGTCAGGGACCTGGGTTACCGGTGGGGGTCCTGCGGGCGCGATGGCGCGCTGTATCTCAACTGGCGGGTCCTGCAACTCCCGGTCCGCTTGGTGGACTATGTGCTGGTCCATGAGTTGTGCCACCTGGTGGAGCCCAGTCATAACCGGGAATTTTGGCGGTCGCTGGAGCGCGCGCTACCGGATTGGCAGGACCGTAAGGCTGAGCTACATCACAGCACCGCCGACGTTTTTTGGTGCGCCCCCGCGATGCGCCAATAAGTTGAAGATCAAGGCCCGCTCACCAAGGCAGGGCCGGTACACCACCAGCTCAGGAAATATCGAAGCCTTGGTTGATGGCCGAAAACATCTGATAAAAGCCCGACAACACCACGATCTCGATGAATCCGTGCAGCCCGTACCGGCCGATGGCATCGGCCTGAACGCCGGCGGGTATGTTCTGCCAGCCCAGCGTTGCCTGCAGCACCTGCGCCGCCGCTTGAAATGGCTCGGGAAAGGCGCCGTCCCTGATACCGCCGGCCTTGAGGGCCTCGATCACGTCCGGTGGGACGCCCGCGGCCACGGCGTGCTCGACATGATCACTCCATTCAAAGGCCGCTTTGGTGTCGCGGGCGACCGCCAGCACGACAAACTGTCAGCTGCGCGGGATCGAAGTGCAGCGTCGCCATGGGCAGGCCCCTGAATGATTATTCGTGATAAGACCAGGCGGCACAGGCGGCCGACCAGTCCTGTACCGGCGTCGCAAACCGCTTGTCGGCCTTGACATCGATCACCGTCGGCCCCTGGTTCTCAAGGGCCGCGGCAAAGGCCCCTGCCAGTTGCTCGGGGCGCGCTACGGTAATGCCGAAACCACCCAGTCCCCTGGCAAAACCTGCCCAGTCGTGGTCCGGCAAGCTGGTCAATTCATCGGGCACTGCACCCAGCGTGTGGGCGCGCAGCCAGACATTGCCCAGCGCGGCATTGTTGATGACCAGATAGATGATGGGCAGCCGATAGCGGGCGGCGGTCGCGATTTCCATTCCCTGCATACGCATGCAACCATCCCCCGTGATGACGGCGACCCTGCGGTCGGGCCTTGCGCATTGCGCACCGACGGCGGCGGGAATGGCCCAGCCCATGGGGCCGAGATTGGTTGCGGACAGGTAGGTGAGCGGTGCATAGGCGGTCCAGTAATGCCCGGCAAAGGCGCGGTGGGCACCGGAGTCGATCAGGACAATACCGTCTTTTGGTAAGGCCGTGCGTAACTCGCTGATTGCCCTGGCGGGATGCAGAGGCGTTGCATCGCTCGCGCAATGTTGCGGGTCCTGCAGGCGCGGCTGCGCGGTGATCCCGGCCAGCCAGTGGCCGCGGGCCGCGCGCGTGGCTTCCAGTGCCGGTCCAATCCGGTCGTGGTGGGCTGCCAACCAGTCCAGATAGGCCCCGACGTCCCCCACCACAGAACTGTCGGTGAGGTGGGCACCCATGACCACAGTGCTGAGATTGACACAGATCGTCCGTTGCGCCCTGAGCTTGAGGGCCCAATGCAGCGTGTCGCGTTCGTTGAGCCCCGACCCCAGCAGCAACAGCAGGTCCGGGGGGTTATCGAGTAGCGCCAGGCGTGAGTGGTGCGTTCCGGCATAGCCGAAGACACCGAGTGACAGCGGATGATCCTCGGGAAAGGCCCCTTTCGCCCGCAGCGTCGTCGCCACCGGAATGGACCACCGTTGCGCGAAATCGCGCAGTGCAGCGTAGCAGCGCGCGTGTTCGATGCCGGCGCCGGCCAGAATGACGATACGCACCGGGGGGGTGCCGTCAGGGCCTTGGGTAAAATGGGCCAGGGTCGCCGCCGCCGCGTCTGCTGCCAGTGTCCGCGCATGGATCAACCCCGCGTCTATCGGTCGATAACGCGCGTCCAGGTCGAAGACCTGACTGTCCGTTGGAAGTGAGAGATGGACCGGCCCGGTGGGTGCAGTGCGAAGCTGGAGCAATGCATGGCGCAGCAGGTGCGGCAGGTTGCGCGGATTGGTGACGGAACTGGAGTATCGGGTGAGTGGTTTCAGGATGCTGACGTCATCGAGCGTCTGACTGCCGGCATCCTGGAACTCGCCCAAGCCTTCCATGTCGGTGGCAACTTCACCGCTCAGGAGCAGCAGCGGTGAGCCATCCGTTTGCGCAGCGGCAACCGCGGTGACCGCGTTGCCCAGGCCGGGACCGCCGATACACAGGGCGACACCAAACCTACCGCCGGCCCGGGCATAACCGTCTGCCATATAGGCGGCGCCACCCTCCTGGGCCGCGACAATCGGTGTCAGTGCGGTTTGCCGGCCGAGCGCCGACAGGAATGGATCAATCAATCCCCCGGGCACCATGAAGAGATGATCGATCCCCTCCTGGGCCAGGCTGTCGAGAATGAAATCGGCGCCTTGCATCACGTTCTCCCGGATCGTCGAGTGAGCGGACAAGCATCAGCCCGCGGCCACTGATGGGAAACGAAAACGGCGAATCAGCAGGAGCCGTGTCACCCGCGTCGGACGGGGCCGGTGGGCGCCGCGTCGGTCACCAGACCCCCAATCGCCATGCCAAGCCGATGCCGGCGAGTACCACGAGAACGATGACGCCGCCCAAGACGCCGAGGATCAGGTTGATACGATGGATCGCGGCGGAGCGCTCCCGCCTGACCTTGGCGACGAACGCATCCATGCGCGCCTGCGCCCGTACCTGGGCGGCGGTGATCTCCTGGATCACGGTCTGGTGCAGTTCGATCCTGAGATCGGCTTGGAGGTGATCGCGGAACGTTTGGTTCTGTTCCTGCTGGCGCCGCTCACGCTGCTTGTGGACGTCCAGGATGGCGGCGCTCTGGGCCTCGTGCTGCGCGCGACATTCGATCAGGAACCGGCAGTCGCCAAGGCCGCACGGCGCGCCGCCAGCCACCGCTTGCGGTGCCGCGGACGCCTCCAGTGCCGGCTCCTCCGGCACCGGAGGTGCTGCCGCTATCCACTCCAATTCGGTGACGGTTGGCAGGGGCGGATTGGGCGCGGTTCGCGCCCGGTCGGCGCCCGGCCGCTCGTCCTGAACCGCCGGGCCCGAGGTTGGCGTGGCGGCCTCGGTACTGGGCTCCTGCATGCCCAGTAAGCGCCGGTTGCCCGGAATCGCCAGCCACGCACCCAGGTCCATCGATTCAATGTTGTAGCCTTGATCCGCCCGGGGTGCCATCCATCCCGGCGAGCGGATGCTCCAGTCCTCGATCCCGCCGGCTTGCGCGATCTGCTTGACCAGATGCGCGACCCGACGCTCCAGTAGTGCGTTCGGGATCACCTGCGTGGCGCCGAACTGGGTGGCACGTTTGGCCGAGCGCTCCCCCGCGGTGTCGGCGATCACGTAGATCGGGATAGTCGCGAGGCGTTGGCGCAGCATCACCAACGCGTCGAAGGTTTCCTCCGGGGCGGCGCCCAGGCCCAGCACAATGGCCTGCAGGTCGGCGCCGGCCTCAAGGATCGCCGCCGCGCCATCGCAGGCCTTTACCGTCGCGCCGGCGTTGCTGAACATCGTGCAGGCGAGTTGTCGCGCGGCGCGATCCTTTATGCTGACGGCGATGCGTATGGATCGTTCACTCATGGACCTGGGCTACTTGAGCTTGACCGGGACGGCCTCGGTGCCGAACTTCTTCAAGGTGGCGCGGGTGGACTCCATCGATTTCTTGCCGTCCAGATGCCCGGTCATGACCCGGTGCCAGACCTGCCCGTCCTTGAAGGTGACCGTCTGGACCCGCGTGGAGACGCCGCGCAGCGCGAGCTTGGCCTTCATGGCGTCGGCCTCCTTGGCGGTCTTGAAGGACCCCACCTGGAGGACGTAAATGCCGGCGGCCTCGGCCTTGGCCTTGGCGTCTGCCTTGGCCTTGGCGTCCGCCTTGGCCTTGGCCTCGGCCTCGGCCTTGGCGGTATCGGCCGGGGTACCGGGTGCCGCATCGGGCGGCGGCGCCGCGGGCGGCTCCGGCGTGACTGTTGGTGGTGGCGGCGGCTCCGGCCGGGGCGCCGGCGGCGGCGGCGGCTTGCCGGTGTCCTTGGTGTCCACGACGGTCTCGCGCAGGATCTTCTCGAACTGGAAGCTGGGCTGTCGGGGGGCTGGGCGCTCGGTCTTGGGCAGGGCCGCCGCCACCGGGGGCGGCACCTGGCCGGGGGCCTGGGTCATCCAGTAGAGTCCGACGCCGAAGCTGCCGAGAATGGCCCCGAACAGGAACCACCAGACGCAGGAACGGGGCCGGGCGCGCCGGGGGGTCGGCTTGGCGGCGCCGCGCCTGGGGTCCAGGGCCATCTACATGGCCTCCGGGGCGGTGACACCCAGCAGTGCGAGCCCGTTGCGCAAGACCTGACGCACCGCCAGGATGAGCTTGATGCGGGCGTCGCGCAGGGCCGTGTCGTCCACCAGGAACTGGTGGGCGTTGTAGTAGGTGTGCAGCTCGTTGGCCAGTTCGCGCAGATAGGTGGCGACCAGGTGCGGCTCATGGTTGACGGCGGCGGTGTCAACCAGTTCCGGATAGCGCGCCAGGGTCCGCAACAGGGCCTGCTCATGGTCTTCGGTGAGCCGCTCCAGGTTGGCGGCACCGGGGCTCGGGTCCACCACCATCCCCTTGTCCGCCGCCTGGCGCAGCACGCTGCACACCCGGGCATGGGCGTACTGACAGTAATAGACCGGGTTGTCCGCGGACTGGCTCTTGGCGAGATCCAGGTCGAAGTCCAGGTGCTGCTCGCAGCGACGCATGACATAAAAGAAGCGGGCGGCGTCGCGGCCGACCTCCTTGCGCAGTTCGCGCAGCGTCACGAACTGGCCGGAGCGGGTGGACATCTGGGCACGCTCCCCGCCGCGGTAGAGGATGGCGAACTGCACCAGCAGGACGTCCAGGCGGTCGGCATCGTCGCCCAGGGCCGTGAGCGCCGCCTTGACCCGCGGCACATACCCGTGGTGGTCGGCACCCCAGATGTCGATCACCCGCTCGAAGCCGCGCTCCAGCTTGTCCATGTGGTAGGCGATGTCGGAGGCAAAATAGGTGCCCTGCCCGTTCTCCCGGACCAGCACCCGGTCCTTCTCGTCACCGAAGGCGCTCGAGCGGAACCACTGGGCACCGCCCTGCTCATAGACGTGCCCGGCCTCGCGCAGGCGCTCGAGCGCCCGATTGACGGCGCCCCGCTCGGCGAGTGAGCGCTCCGAGAACCACTCCTGATACTCGACCCCGAACTCGGCCAGGTCCGTGCGGATGTCGTCCAGGATCGTATTGAGCGCCAGTTCAAAGCAGTAGCGGTAGCGGTTGTCCCCCAAGAGGCGCTTGGCGGCACTGATGAGTGCGTCGATGTGGTCCTCCTTGTCGCCCCCGTCCTGGCCCTCGCACTCGTCGGCCGGGACCCCGGCAAAGACCAGGGCGGCCGGCGTGCGGTAGGCATCGGCGTGCTCCCGGTGCAGGGTGGCGGCGATGTCCCAGACATAGTCACCCTTGTAGCCGTTGCTCGGAAATTCGATCGCCTCGCCGCACAGTTCCAGATAGCGCAGCCACACGGACGTGGCCAGGATGTCCATCTGGCGGCCGGCGTCGTTGACGTAATACTCGCGGTGGACCTCGTAGCCGACCGCCGCCAGCAGGTCCGCCACCGCCGCGCCGTAGGCCGCGCCGCGTCCGTGGCCCACGTGCAGGGGGCCGGTGGGATTGGCGGAGACGAACTCGACCTGGACCCGCCGCCCGGCCCCGCGCCGGGAGCGTCCGTAATCGTACCCGGCACTCAGGATGGCCGGCACCAAGCTGCGGTAGGCATCCGCGGCGAGAAAGAAGTTGATGAAGCCGGGTCCGGCGATCTCCACCCGCGCGACCAAGGGCGAGGCCGGCAGGGCGGCCACCAGTCGCTCCGCAACCTCCCGGGGACGGGCACGAGCCGGCTTGGCCAGCAGCAGGGCCAGGTTGGTGGCGAAGTCACCGTGGGCCTGGTCGCGGGTGCGCTCGACCTGGGGTTCGGGCAATGTGATCGCGTCCCAGGCGCCGTCCGCGGTCAGATGCGCCAGGCCGGCGCGCAGGAGGTCCGTGATCTGTTGTTTCATGGCTAAATTCGGATCGGAAAGTGGGCCTTGACCAGGGTTGCATCCAAGTCACGCTCAGTCTTTGTCCCCGGGAGCGCGGGCCTGCCGCCCGCCGGGCCGGGAACCGACAGGCACGACGCCCAGGCCCCGGGGGCTGACCAGAGCAGTGATCGAGGTCGGGGAAAGACAGGCGGCCGGGGCCCATCGCAACCCGCGGCGCAATTCGTCTAAGGATACCCGAATCCGGCCCTTACATCATGTCCTGGGGGTCCACGTCCAGCGACCAGCGCAGCCCCCGGGTGCGCGGCAGCGTCCACAAACGGCTGACCCAGGGCCCGAGAAAGCGCTGCAACCCGGGCCGGTCCGGACCCTCCAGCAGGAGTTGAGCGCGATAGCGCCCGGCGCGCCGCTCCATGGGCGCCGGGACCGGGCTCGACACCGCTACCCGGGTGCCGACCAGTTCGCCCTGCAGGGCCAGGGCCAGGGCGCGCCCCTGGCGCAGAAAGTCCATGGGGACCTCGGCGTCCGGGGCATCGGCACGCAAGAGCGCGAGGTGGGCGAAGGGCGGCAATTGGGCCGCCTCCCGCTCGGCCAGGGCCAGTTCGGCGAAGCCGGGGTAGCCCCCCGTGATCAGGGAGCGCAGCAGGGGGTGCTCGGGGTGCCTGGTCTGGAGCACGACCCGGCCAGGACGCTGCGCCCGGCCGGCGCGGCCCGCGACCTGGACGATGAGCTGGGCCGTGCGCTCCGGGGCGCGGAAGTCCGCGGCATAGAGCGAGTGGTCGAGGTCGAGGATGCCGACCAGGGTCACCCCGGGAAAGTCGTGTCCCTTGGCGAGCATCTGGGTGCCGAGCAGGATCTGGATCTCCCCGCTGCGGCTGGCCGCGAGCAGCCGGTCCAATTCCCCCTTGCGGCGGGTACTGTCCCGATCGATGCGCGCCAGGGTGACCGCGGGAAAGACCGCGCGCAGTTCCTCCTCCAGACGCTCGGTCCCCAGGCCCAGACCGCGCAGGTCGGCGCCCCGGCAGTCCGGACAACTGACCGGCGTGGCCTGGAACCAGCCGCAGTGGTGACACCAGAGGCGGCGCAGCCGCAGGTGCAGAGTGAGGCGCGCGTCGCAATGGGGACAGACACCCACCCAGCCGCAGTCGTGGCAGGTCAGCACCGGGGCATAGCCGCGGCGGTTGAGGAACAGCAGGACCTGATTGCCGGCCCCGGTCTGGGTCTCGACCTGGTCGCGCAGCGCCGGGGAGAGGCCGGCGCTCATGGGCTGGCCGCGGATGTCCAGGAGCGCGATGGCGGGCGCTCGTGCACCCCCGGCGCGTTCGCTCAGGTGCAGCCGCCGGTAGCGCCCGGCGCGGGCGTTGTAGAGGGTCTCCAGGGACGGGGTGGCGGAGCCCAGGACCACCGGACAGCCCGCCTGCTGGGCGCGTCGTACCGCCAGGTCCCGGGCCGAATAGCGGAACCCCTCCTGCTGCTTTAGGGAGGCGTCGTGCTCCTCGTCCACCACGATCAGCCCCAGGCGCGGCAGGGGCACGAAACAGGCCGAGCGGGTGCCGAGCACCAGGGTCGCACGCCCGGCGGCGGCACTCTGCCAGGCGCGCTCGCGCTCGGTCTCCGGCAGGGCCGAGTGCAGCACCGCGTGAGGTCCGGGCAGACGCTGCCCCAGGCGGTCGCGCAGTTGCGGCGTGAGCCCGATCTCCGGCACCAGCACCAGGGCCTGGCGCCCGGCCGCGATCACGCGCTCGATCAGGCGGATATAGACCTCGGTCTTGCCGCTGCCGGTTACCCCGTCGAGGACGAAGGGGGCGAAGCCGCCCAGGGCCGCCGCGACCGCCGCGACCGCCCGGGTCTGCTCGGTATTGAGGACCGGCCCCACCCCGACCAGGACGGCCACGGCCGCATCCGGGGTGCAGACCGGCGTCGGCACCGGCGGCGCGACCCCCGCCGCCACCCGGCAGGGTTCGATCAGGCCCCGCTCACGCAGGGCCTTGAGCGGCCCGGCGCAGGGGCCGAGCAGGGCCTTCAGGTGCAGTGTCGCCAGCCCCTCCGGGGCGGCCCGCAGCGTGTCCAGGAGGCGGCGCTGACCCGCCGCCCGCCCCAGGTCGGCAAGCGCCAGGACGCCCCCGGCGGCGGTCGCGCGCAGCCCCGGGAGCCCGCTCCCGAGGCGCGCGTCCGGGCGGCGCAGGCGCACCGGCAGGGCGCTGAACAGGGCCTCGCCCAGGGGTGCGCGGTAGTAGTCGGCGGCCCAGCGGATGAGCTGCAGGTCGTCGGGGCCGAGCACCGGGGTCGCATCGAGCACGGCGAGGGCTGGCTTCAAGCGCTCCGGCGCCTGGTCGGAGTGCCCGGCGGTCTCCACCAGGAGCCCGACCCGCCGCCCGCGCCCGAATGGCACCAGGAGACGCACGCCGGGGATCAGCGGCATCGAGTCCGCGTCCGCCGGGGGCAGGTAGTCGAAGAGTCCGGCCAGGGGGGCCGCCACCGCAACGCGCAAGATGGTGGGATGGTTCGGGATGGGTGGAGACTCCGGTGGCGGTGCCAGGGCCGGACTGGGAACCGGCGCGGCGATAGTAGTGGCCGCAATGGGCGGTAGGCCCATCGGCGACTGCTCCACGGGGGCCGTTCGTGGCGGCGCGGCGGTCCGCATCGGTTGCCGCCCTGGGGCTTGCGGCGCGGCGGCGCCCCGCGCTGCGTTGCGGTCGGCCCCACTTAGGCCATGTTCCTGCAGCCGACTTAACCAAGAGGCCGCAACCGGCTGTCACCCTTGGCGAAAGGAGATCTGTTCACAATTCCTGTGGATAACTCTGTGGACAGCCCCTGAGGCATGGTCGCAATGAGGCGCCGTTGTTACGGTGCTGTTTCATCGGCTACGGATTGGCCGTTTTTTCAGACCCTTGTTTTATCGCATTTTTCAGATTTCCATCGACCACTGATAGACGGTTGCGGGACAGCAAGTCGCAATCCCCGGGGGCGCGGCCGGATTGTGGACTCCTTGGCCGCGGCAGCGCCCCACCGAGCGGCAGGGACCAGGATCAAGACCGCACGGCACCCCAGACGAGCCATTCCCCGGCAACGCTACGGGACTGCCACCGACGTACACAGGAAACCGGAGGCGCCGCCAAGGCCGGTGCCCGACACCCTTGCGCCCCCGCGCTCAATGTGTATCATGCCGACAACTTGCGAGCCCGAGCGCTATGTTGCCACTGAACCAACAGGTACTGCGAACGGATTTGGCGGGTATGCCGCTCGAGTGGGTGGACTACCGCACCGCCGCCCGCCTGTATTTCCTCGATCAGGTCGCCTACGACTGTGGCGATACGCTGTTTCATCTGCGCGGCGGCATCAACGTCGCCACCCGGCGCCGCAGCCGGCTGCGCATCCATTCCATCATCGCCACGCTGGGACTGCACCAGGCCCTGAACAAGCTACAGGACCACTACGTGCCGCCGCTGTGCAATCGCACCCTGTTCCAGCGCGACGACCACATCTGCCTGTATTGCGGCGGCCGCTTCCCCAGTCGGCAACTCTCCCGCGACCATGTGCGCCCATCCAGCCTGGGCGGGCGCGATCACTGGACCAACCTGGTCACCGCGTGCGTGCGCTGCAACAATTACAAGGCTGGCCGCACCCCGGAGGCGGCCGGGATGGAACTGCTGGCGGTGCCCTTCACGCCGACCCATGCCGAGTACGTCTATCTGATGGGCCGTGGCGTCCTGGCCGACCAGATGGCGTTCCTGCGCGCCCACTTCCCCCGCAGCAGTCCGCTGCGCGAGCGCACTGTCGCCAGACCCGGGGCCTGAAGCACCTGGCCTCCACGGCCGCTCGCCCCCCGCCCGCCTGACACCGTTAGCCGGACCAAGACCGCGCCGCCGCCAGGTCGACCGACTTGAAGCCTCGGCCTGCGCTCGCCCGGCGCACGCAACGACGATCGCGACCACACCCGTTGGTCCAACCCCGTGAAGAGTGTGCGTCACCGACCCCGCAAGGGAGCGTCCGCGTTGGCGTTATCTCGCTGAATTGCCGATATTAATCTGCATCCGCCCGCGGTTGACTGCCATTGCGGGAACAACGCGCTGAAATGAATTTCAACGCCGTGCCGATTTTAAGTTGAACCTCAATGTGGATCTAAGCTAATCTTCAATCAAGAAGGAGCAGCCCGGCAATGGTGCAATGCAGCAAAAGGGCGAAATGATGCAATGCAGCAAAGCCGTCGCGAATGGTGCAATGCAGCAAATCGGCCCCCGCGGTGCCATTATGGTGCAATGCAACAATCCGCCTGATCGGGCACGTAAATCTCAGTTGCGCGAGGGGTTTAGTGTTGCACGAAGGCCCCGGAGCACGGTTTCCGGGGCGTAGCGGCCACGGGGCTTCACTGAAGGTCCTGTCCTTTCGGTGGTAACCGCCAATCAATAACGACGAGGATGACTTATGCATACCCTAGACGGCTACCGCAGCACCCATTCAGACCTGCGGCAAATGCTCGACGACCTGCGCTCACTCCTCACCACGGAGCAGCTGCGGATACGCCCCAATGCCAAGACGGCGTATGAGTTGTTGTGCGATCTGGGTGAGCGGGTGCGGCGCCACCTGGCCGAAGAGGATCGCAGTCTATACCCCAGCCTGCTGATCCATGAGGACCCCAAGGTCAAGTCCATCGCCTGGGGCTTCATCAGCGGTGAGAAGCCGTTGCGGCAGACCTTCAACGACTATCACACGCATTGGCTGAAGAACTGCGACTTCAATTTCAGCGATGACTTCCTGACCGAGACCCGTGCGGTTTTTGATCTGGTCGCACAACGCATCGATCGCGAGGAGCAGGTGTTGCTCCCCAAACTGCTGGAGATCGGCATGTTTCAGGATGCGCGTGCCCCGCTCGGAGCCCGCCACGGCGCGGACCACGCGCCGCGCCGCTGGTAACCGCCCGGACGGCTACCCGCGCCCGACGTAACGGTTTCGTTCCCCTCGCGATCGCCGTCGGCTGCGTCAGCGCAATCGGGTGTTCTTCTTGCTCACCCCCCTTCGTGGGGGAGGGTTGGATGAGGAGCTTGACGGTTGCCGCCCTACTCGCCGGGCGAGCCTTCGCCAGTCGAGGCCCAGACCGGCGAGGTCGCCGTCCAACTGCACCAGTGCCTCGGCCAGCGGGTTCGGAGCGCCGTCGCGCCAGACCTTGAGTTCCACCGCGAGCGGCCGATTGAGGCTGGTTCAGCATCAGGTGCGAGCATCGGCTGCCGCCGCGGCCGCTTCCCCGTTCAGGACCCGCGTCAGGGTCTCGATGAGGACCTGACGCTTGACCGGCTTGGTGATGACGTCGTCCATGCCGGACTCCAGGCAGAGTTGACGGTCGGAGGCCAGGGCGTGGGCGGTCATGGCGACGATCGGCAGGTGGCCGAGTGGGGACTCGTAGCGCAGTTGCCCCGCGGCCTCCGCGGCGCGGATGCGCCGGGTGGCTTCCAGTCCGTCCATCTCCGGCATCTGGATGTCCATCAGTACCAGGTGGTAGTGCCCCTGCTCCACCGCCCCCAGGGCCAGGACGCCATTGTCCACCGCATCTACCTGGTAACCCAGCTTGTCGAGCATGGCGGTGGCGACCTTCTGGCTGATCTTGTTGTCCTCCACCAGGAGGATGCAGCGGCGCGGCGCGCTCACGCCCGGCGCGGCGGCCGGCGGCAGGTCCACCGTGGCCGGCACCGGTGGCGGTGCTGCATCAACCACCGGGGCCGCGACCGGTGATTGCGCACCCCCCGGCGTCGGCTCCAAGGCCGACCCCGGCCGCTCATCCAGGGCCTCGAGCAAGGCCGCCCGATGCACCGGCAGCGTCAGGACGCGCACCGGACTCGACTCGGCCAGCGTGAGGTCCCGGCGCCGCCCCTGGGGCACCAGAGCCAGCACCCGCAAGGGCACCCGCCACGGCTGGTGGGGTACCAGGTCAAACAGGCGGTCGCCCTCCCCGCCGGGCTGGCGCAGGACGATCAGGGCCAGGTCGTAGGGATCGTCGCGATCCTCGGCCAGCAGGAGTTCATCCATCGCGCCCTCGGTATCGGCAGTGGCGAGGACGCTGACTCCCAAGTGGGCCAGGGTCTCGGTGAGCGCGGCCCGGCCGATCGCGAGCGTATCCATGAGCAGCGCCCGGGGTACTCGCGCCCACGTCGGCACGGGTATCCCCCCCGCCGCGACCGGCACGGCCGGTAACTCGAACCAGAAACAGGAGCCCTCCCCCTCGCGGCTGTCGACCCCGATCTCGCCGCCCATCAACTCCACCAGGCGGCGCGAGATGGCGAGCCCAAGGCCGGTGCCGCCGTAGCGACGGGTGAAGGAGGTGTCCACCTGATAGAAGGAACGGAACAGGAGGCCCAGGCGGTCCGCGGCGATACCGATGCCGGAGTCGCGCACGGCGACATGCAGGCGCGCGCCCCCGTGCGACCCCGTCTGGACGGCGACCCGCACCTCGACCTCGCCCTGTTCGGTGAACTTGATGGCGTTGCCGATCAGGTTGATCAG
Organism: uncultured Thiodictyon sp.; assembly: GCF_903828115.1. Taxonomy (GTDB): domain Bacteria; phylum Pseudomonadota; class Gammaproteobacteria; order Chromatiales; family Chromatiaceae; genus Thiodictyon. The sequence goes on from NZ_CAIKKU010000611.1 coordinate 25,005, forward strand.
GACCTGCCGTAAGCGGCCCGGGTCGGCGTGCAGCCAGTCCGGCACCCCCCGTTCACAGATGCACGCGAAACCCAGGCCGCGCCCATCAGCCTTGTAGGCGAACATATCCGCCAGTTCCTCGATCAGGGTGCGCAGGCTGAAGTCGGTCTCGTCCAGGGTGAGCTTACCGGCCTCGACCTTGGAGTAGTCCAGGATGTCGTCGATGACGCTCAGCAGCGCGTCGGCCGAGTGCAGCACCACGGTGACATACTCGCGCTGCTCCTGATCGAGCCGGGTCTCCGCCAGCAGGTTGGCCATCCCCACCACCCCGATCATGGGGTTCCTGATCTCGTGGCTCATGTTGGCGAGGAACTCGCTCTTGGCCCGGTTGGCCGCCTCCGCCGCCTCCTTGGCGTCGCGCAGCTCGCTCTCCACCCGCCGCCGCTCGCCGATCTCCTGTTCGAGCTCCAGGTTTTTTTCCTGCACCGCCTTCTCGCGCAGCGCGCTCTCACGTAGATGGGCCTGCAAGGCGACCGCGCGCAGATTGAGCCGCAGGATCAGGAAGACCCCGAGCAGGACCACCACCGCCAGGCTCGCCATCCCCAGGAACAGGTGCCAGGGTTCGAGCCGGCCGCGCAGTTGCGCCGTGGACATCACGTCGATCACAACAAATTCCGTCCCCGGCAACAGGCGGGCAAGCGCGACCATGTGCTCGCCGTCCCCCACGGAACCGTCGCGGAACTCGAAGAGTTGGCCGTCCCTCACCCCCGCGGGCGGCGTCAAGCGTGCCAGGCCGGGGGCCAGTTCACCGCCGATCCCGTGCAGATGCCCCCCCGCGATGGTCGCCACGTAGGTGTCGTCGGCGCCGCGGTCCACATTGAGCACCTCGCGCGTTACCAGCCCCGCGTCCAGCAGGGCCAGGAGTTGACCCGCGTAGGCCCCCTTGAATTCGTGGGCGAGCGATACCGCCAGCGTGCGGCCTCCGTCCAGGACCAGGATCTCGCCACCCCGATGGGCAGGATTCAGGAACTCCTTCCAGGGGCGATCGAGCAGCGGGGCCTCACCCAGGCTCGGTTCGTCGACCAGTACCTCCCCGGTCTCGTCGAGCAGGACCAGACGCTGATAGATGGGCTTGCTGCCGATGCGCTTGCGGTCGATGAGTTGGGCGAAACGGGCGCCGATCGGCACCAGGCTTTGTTTGAGCCCGTAGCGCATGCTCATCCCCAGGGCGCGATTCTCGAAGAACCCCGCTACCTCCCGCGACAAGGCCAGATTGGCCAGATCGTCGCGCCGCTCGCTGAAGAAGTACTGGAGCGCGGCGACCCGCCGCCCGCTCTCCAGGCGCCGCTGCTGCTCCATGGTCTGACGCAGGCTGGTGGCCGACCAGTAGTTGGCCACCAGCAGGAAGCCCACGTACAGCGTCAGGACGACGCTGATCAGGATGGTCGGGAGGCCATACCTGGGCGCAATGGCGCGGAGCGCTCCCCGGGGTTTGGGCTCATGCATACTCGATCGGTTCTCCAGAGGGGTACCCGTGATACGCGGGCGGCGTAGGACGGCCACGCCGCGGGGATGCGGTGCGGCGCCACGCCACACAGGCTAACGCATAACCTTGGAAAAGGCAGCCGGTCTGTCGTCTGACGCCGCCGCGGCGCGCATCGGTTCGCGCCGGAAGGGGCGGGAGAGCAGGGAAGTCGAGGCGTTACCGTGAACGTCGCGCGGCGACGCTGTGGGAGCGGCTTCAGCCGCGACAAGGCCGCGGCAGCCGCCACGGTCGCGTCGCGGCTAACGGCCATGAGGGCTTGTCCGTCGCCCCGGAACATGAAAGCCCCCGGCGGGAGCGGCTTTCACGGTAACGCCCTGACCTGCGATGGTCTTGCGGCCGCAACGACGATCACGGCCGTCGGCGCCACCCCTGAGCCCCCCGGCACGGGGCGCACCGGCCGGAGCGCACGCGCGGCTCAGCGCGCTTCGGGCAGGTAGTCCGGGAAGTAGTCGATGACGAACGGGTAGTAGGCCAGGGCGATGCGTCTGAACTCGCCGCTCGCCTTCAACTCCTTGAGAAAGCGGTTGAAGGCATCGCGCAGGTCCTTGTCCGCGGGGCGGAACGCCGGGGCCATGTCCTGGCGTTCGCTCACCGGCCCGATAACCTTGATCTCCCCCGGCCATTTTTGCAGGGCGACGAGTGCATCCGGCACGTCGAGCAGGGTCAGCTCCGATTCCCCATTGATCAGCGCCGGGGCCATCTCGTTCAAGGTGCCCTTGAACATGACGACCTTGGCGCCGGTCGCCTTGATGTCATAGAGCTCCGGATCGAGGCAGGTGTTCGCCTTGCCGAGCAGGGTGCGCCGCGGCATCAGCGCCTTGGTGGCCGCGATGTCCTGGTCCAGGACCGCGCTGGGCCTAATGGGGGACATCGGCAGGTCGGCACGGGAAACCAGCCACACCTGGGTGGGGAAGGTCGGATCGGCGAAGCTGACCACCTTGGCCCGCCAGGGGATTACTGTCATGCCGTTGGCGATCACGTCACCGCGGATCGGCGCCTCCCCCAGGACCTCGAAGTCGTCCCCCTTGCTTTTGACCTTGCGACCGATCAGGTCACTGATGATGTCGCCCCAGTCGCTCTGCACGAACTCGTAGCGGACCCCCAGGTGAGCGGCAAAGGCGCGCATGAGTTCCACGTCCATGCCGTCACCGGCGCCGGTGACGAAATTCGCATAGGGGATACCCAGGTGGCGCAGGACCCCGCGTTCCTTGACCTCCGCCAGCCCGCCTGCCGCGGCCGCAGCCGTCACCAGGAAACTCAGAATGAGGCACCCCACGAGCGGCATAACGAGACCCCAACCGCGGCGGAACCGGAGAAGGACGGCGCGCAGAGGCGCGGATGATGGACGCAGCATGATGTTTCTCCCATTTCGGGTCTGTTCCGATATCATTCTCCGCCGTAGGAACGCCGGTTACCCGGCGCCCCCGGCGCAATCCCGGACGTGCAGTTTTCCCGCATCCGGTTCCTCGGTTGTACTCACATTCGCGCGGACCTTCACAGTTACCCGTTACAAGGCCCAGTTGTTATTGCC
>NZ_CAIKKU010000612.1 GCF_903828115.1 uncultured Thiodictyon sp.
ACGGCTCGAAAGATGCTGATGCACTGATGGCTGACGGCTGACTGCTCTTTCCAGGGGATCGGTGACGCGGACAATCGGGGAGGGCATGGTTCGAGCCCTGGCACTGGCTCCCGGCATCTGGTCGGGAGGACGTGGTTGTCTCTTCTGTCGTCATTCGGGCAGGGCCTCGATCAAGACTCCGGCGGCTTGGGCTCGCCGGGTGCGTAGTCAGGCCATCTTGGCCTGACACCGTCAGGGCTGGAAGCCCTGACTACGCACGCTGCTGGCCGGGATTACGATCAAGGCCCCCGGCAGGATGCTGGAATCCAGTACTAGGGTGGGCGAGCGCGCCACGCGGGCGGCAGGTGCGCGCGTCCTCGCGATCGAACCGATTCCGGGTACGTTCGCCTGGTTGGCGCGAAACATCGCGGTGAGCGGACTGGGAGGGTGCGGTCGGCGCCACGGTTTCGGCTGGGGACTGGGGGGATTTGATGTGCCGTTGCAACGGTGAATGACGAGAAGGCCCGGAAGGGCCTTTTTCGTTTTCGGGGTTTGGGGTTTTCGGGTGATAATGATCCTGGAAAGAGCAGTCAGCCGTCAGCTATCAGTGCATCAGCATCTTTCGAGCCGTCCGGGAGCCGCAGGCGCCCGCCCGACTGGTGATGTGCCGGGTGGTCAAGAACGCTTGAAACTCAGAGCTGAATGCTGAAAGCTGACCGCTGACCGCTGACCGCTGACCGCTGACCGCTCTACTTAAGATAAGGGTTGGACCCCATGGACCTGATTTTTTTGAATCGCTTTTTTTATCCTGACCATTCCGCGACCAGCCAGATGCTGACCGATCTCGCGTGCTATCTGGCGGCGCAGGGGCATCGGGTGCGGGTGATCACCGGTCGCCAGGGTTACCTGGACGCGCAGGCGCGGCTGCCGGCCCGCGAGTCGGTGCAGGGGGTCGAGGTCCACCGGGTCTGGTCCAGTCGCTTCGGACGGGCGGGGCTGATCGGTCGGGCGGTCGACTATTTGAGCTTTTATCTGAGTGCGGGTTGGCGACTGCGACGGTTGACGGGTGCGGGCACGGTGGTGGTGGCGATGACCGATCCGCCGCTCTTGTCCGTGCTGGCGTCTTGGGTCTTGGCGGGGCGACGGGTGCGGTTGGTGACCTGGTTGCAGGACCTGTTTCCGGAGGTGGCCGTGGCGCTGGGCGTCGGCGCGCTGGGTGGGTTGGTTGGCCGCTGGGTGCAGCATGGGCGGGATCTGTCGCTGCGCGGGGCGGCGATGAACGTGGTGATCGGCGAGCGCATGGCCGAGCGGGTGCGGGCGGGCGGGGTGTCGGCGCAGCGGGTGCGGGTGATTCATAATTGGGCGGATGGCGAGGCGATTGCGCCGCTTGCGCCGGCGGAGAATGCGCTGCGGCGCGCCTGGGGGTTGGCGGAGGCCTTTGTGGTGGGCTACTCCGGGAACCTGGGGCGGGCCCATGCGTATGAGACGGTGCTCGATGCGGCGGCGCTGCTGCGGGCGGAGTCGGCTGCGGGGGATACGCCGGTGGTGTTTCTGTTCATTGGCGATGGTCAGCGATTGGCGGAGTTACGGGCGGAGGCGGCGCGGCGGGGTTTGGAGTCGGTGCTGCGGTTTCATCCGTATCAGCCCCGTGAGTCCTTGGCCCTGAGTCTGGGCGTGGCCGATGTACACTGGATCTCGCTGCGTCCGGCGCTGGAGGGATTGATCGTGCCGAGCAAGTTTTATGGCGTCGCGGCGGCGGGTCGACCGGTGTTGTTCGTCGGCGATCCGGATGGCGAGATCCCGCTGCTCCTGGCGGCGCATGACTGTGGCCTTTGTGTCAGGGAGGGGGATGGTGCTGGTCTGGCGGCGGCGATACGACGGTTGCGCGACGATTTTGGTTTGCGCGAGCGCCAAGGGGCTCATGCGCGGCGGTTGTTGGTGGAGCGGTTTGAACAGCGGCGGGCGCTGGAGGCTTGGGAGGGGGTTTTGAAGAGCATTGAGTTTTAAGTATTGCTTGACTCGGCATCCCGGGCCTTGATCATAATTCCGGCCATGCGCCCTTGCGGCAACCCGTCGCGGCCGGGGGCCGCTCCTACGGCGTAGGAGCGGCCC
>NZ_CAIKKU010000613.1 GCF_903828115.1 uncultured Thiodictyon sp.
CACGGTAAAGCCGCTCCCACCAGGGCCACGCCATGCCTGACGCCGATCCGAGCAAGTCCAGATCCCCGGGGCGCGCCCTGGCCCGCACGCTCGCGGCCACCCTGCTCACCGCCTTGGGCGCCTGCACCTCCCAGATCCCCGGGGCCATCCGCGAGGCCCCCGCCAAGGCCGTGGAGGTCACCCAGGCACAGCAGGACCCGGCCCGGCTGATGGGTCAACGGGTACGCTGGGGCGGGACCATCATCGCGGTCACCAACCTGCCCACGGCCACCGAGGTCGAGGTGCTGGCCCGACGCCTGGACGCCGACGGCGAACCGCAGACCCAGGGCGAGGGCACGGGCCGTTTCATCGCCCAGGTGGCGGGTTTTCTGGACCCGGCGCAATATGAGAAGGATCGGGCGCTGACGGTGGTCGGGACCCTCGCGGGGGTGCAGACCAGGCCGGTGGGGGACTACCGCTATGCCTATCCGTTGGTCAGGGTCGAGACCAGGTATCTGTGGCCCAAGGAACCGCCGCCGGGGTATGGTCCCTATGGCTACCCGGGGTATGGCTATCCGGGCTGGTATGGCCCCTGGGGTCCCGGCGTTGGCCCCTGGTTCGGTCCCGGGTGGGGCGGCTACGCCCCTTACCGCGTGCACGGACCGGTGCCAAGGCCGGGGCGGGGACCTTGGCCGGGGCCGCGGTCAGGCCCCTGGCGCCGTTGAACCTGGAAAAGACGATTTGGCCGCAAATGAACGCAAAGAAGCGCAAATAAATCTGGGAATTGCGGTGATCGCACGCTAACTCCCAGCCGGTGAATCGGCCGCACCGGCCAGGCTCTTGCTTATTTGCGTTCGTTTGCGTTCATTTGCGGCCAAACTGCTCTTTCCAGGTTGAAGCGAAATGCCAAGTGCAGGAGTCCCGATGAAATCACGTACCGCTGGTATCGGCCTACCCCTGGCCCTGTTGATCGCGCTCGGCCTGCCCGGCTGCGCGACGACCGACTGCGTCGGCGCCGTCGGCAACCCCGCGCTGACGCCGGCCCAGGTCGGCGCCACCCGGGGTCACACGGGCGAGCTGGCGCGCTGGGGCGGCACCCTGGTGGAGGCGCTCAACCTCGCCGATCGGACTGAGCTTACGGTCATCGCCTACCCGCTGGAGCGCTGCGGCGCGCCGCGGCTCGGGCAAGAACCCATCGGCCGCTTCATCGCCGTGGCCCCCGGCTATCTGGAAACCGCGGACTACCGCCCCGGCCGCACCGTCACCGCCACCGGCCTGATCACCGGCACCCGCGAGGGCCAGGTGGGGGCGGCCCCCTATCCGCTCCCGCTGCTCGCCAAGGCCCGGGTCAGGCTGTGGCCGACCGCGGACGCGGCAGGCCCCGGGTCCGGCGACGGGTTCGGCCGCGTGCGCCCCTGGATCGGCATCGGGATCGGCGGCGGGAGCGGCGGCTGGTATGGCGGCGGGGGCGGCGGTATCGGTATCCAGTTCTAGCGTGCTACTTAAGGAGCTCTGACGCGAAAAAACAGCGCGGGGGCTTGACGCCCGCGAAATCTGCCGTAAATTACTAGCACTCGTTATAGCCGAGTGCTAACACTCTTTCCGTTTCCGGGCTCCGGGCCCGCATCAGGAGCAAAAAACACATGAATATCAAACCGTTGAACGACCGCGTCGTGGTCCGTCGCCGGGATGAGGAGCGCACCTCCCCGGGCGGCATCGTGATCCCCGACTCCGCGACCGAGAAGCCGATCCAGGGCGAGGTGCTCGCCGTCGGCAAGGGCAAGCGCCTGGACAACGGCGAACTGCGCCCCCTGGATTTGAAGGTCGGCGACCGCGTCCTGTTCGGCAAGTATTCGGGCACCGAGGTCAAGGTCGGCGGCGAGGAGGTCCTGGTGATGCGCGAAGACGACATCATGGGCGTCATCGAGTAACCGGCGCCCGCCCCGTCCGACGCTTCCCCCTACGACAGTTTACTGAGGTTATAAGGCTATGAGTGCAAAAGAACTCCATTTCGGCGACGAGGCCCGCGCCCGCATCCTGCACGGCGTCAACGTCCTGGCCAACGCGGTCAAGGTGACACTCGGTCCCAAGGGCCGCAACGTGGTCCTGGAGAAGTCCTACGGCGCCCCGACCGTGACCAAGGACGGTGTGTCCGTCGCCAAGGAGATCGAACTCAAGGACAAGTTCGAGAACATGGGCGCCCAGATGGTCAAGCAGGTCGCTTCCAAGACCAGCGACGTGGCCGGCGACGGCACCACCACCGCCACCGTGCTGGCCCAGGCCATGGTCCGCGAGGGCCTGAAGGCGGTCGCCGCCGGCATGAACCCGATGGATCTCAAGCGCGGTATCGACCAGGCGGTCGAGGCGGCCGTGGCCGAACTCAAGGCCATCTCCAAGCCCTGTTCGGACAACAAGGAGATCGCCCAGGTGGGCACCATCTCCGCCAACTCGGACGACTCCATCGGCCAGATCATCGCCGAGGCCATGGGGAAGGTCGGCAAGGAAGGCG
>NZ_CAIKKU010000614.1 GCF_903828115.1 uncultured Thiodictyon sp.
CGCTCCCAGAGCCCCCGGTCGGCCCGAAGGCCGACCTACCCCAACAACCGCCCCAACACCTGCTCCAAAGCCTCGGTGGTCCCCGACGGCACCGACTCCCACCGCTCACACCGATCGGCGAACGGCGGTTTGATGTCTTGCCGCGGATACTGAACGAACAAGGCCCGCAGCCCCGCCGGCGCCTCCAGGTCAATCTCCTCGGCGGCGCACCAGGCGTGGCTCAAGAGCAGGATGGCGGGCGGGAGCTGCCCGTCGCGGATGGTGCGGGCCATCCCCTGGGCCAGCGCCAGACCGCGCCGGGGCTCGGCCAGTTCCAGGGTGCGCTCCGTCCAGATCGAGACCAGATCGGCGCAGCGGCTCAGGACCTCCGCCCGACCCTGCCCGCCCAGGGTCACCAGGACCAGCGGCAGTTGGGCGGCGATGGGGCTCGACGCCGCGATATGGGCGGCGAGCCGCGTGACGGCCTCGATGGGCCCGAAGACCGGCGGGCTCGTGTCCAGCACCAGCACCGTCGGGCGTAGGCGCGGCGGCTCCTGGCCGTGACGGGCGCGGTAGAGCAGTTCGCGGCGCAGCCAGTGGGCGCGGCGGATCTTGGTCGGCAGGGCGAGTTGCGAGGGCAGCAGGGCCCGCAGGTCGCCCTGATTGGTGATGCCCACCGAGCCCACGCCCATCCCGGACCCCTGCACCGGCCCGCCCGCGTCCAGGCGCAGCCGCAGTCCGAGCAGCCGGCGCTGGGCGGTGCTCATCCGCGGCAGCAGCGGCACCCGGTGGGCGAGTTGCAGGGGCAGCGCCGGGTCGGTCGCCACCGCGTCCGGGCCGAGCAGGGTCAGGAGCGCCAGCAAGCGCTCATCGACCCGCGCCGCCGCCTGTTCCAGCAGGGGAGTCAGGACCGGCGGGGGGGCCGGCGGGCAGTCGAGGGCGAAGGGGGGACCGGCCAGCGCCAGCCCCAGGGCGCGGCCAAGCTCGGTGGGACCCAACTCGGCGGGCGGTGCCCAGTCCGCCAGCGGCTGGTCGCGCAGCAAGAGCGCGATCAGCCCGGCATGGGCGCGGCGCGGCCAGCGCAGGGCGCGCAGGGCCAAGAGGCCCGGGTGTGCGGCGAGTGCGGCCAGCGGGTCCGCGTCGGCGGGCGCGGGGCCGGCGGTCGCCCCGGGTCCGCCCAGCAGCCGCGCGAGGCTCCGCAGCAGCGACAGCGGCGGGCAGCGGCCGAGCCGCGCCATTGCCGCGGCCAGGTCCGGCAGGGGGGCAAGCTCCGCGGCCAGGACGGGGTTGGGCCGGGTGCCGGTGCGGTCCGGGGCGACCACAGGTATGGCTGGGCGGCGACGGGGTCCGGGGCCGGATCCAGCAGGGAGCGGGTGTCCCAGAGGCGGAAAATGTCCTTGTCATCGTCGTGCCCGCGCGAATGGCTGGTGGCGAGGAAGGCCCCATCCGGGGACCAAGCCAGGCGTCGGCACTATTTGTCGGGGAAAGGCGGACAGGCGCGCAGGCGCCCGGTGCCGGCGTCCCAGATGCGCACGCCGGCCTCGGGGTCCAGACCGCTTTGCTCGCGCCGGAGGGCGCCGAGGCGAGCAAGCGCCCGTCGTGGGACCAGACGACCTGGGTGGCACTGTCGCATTGGTCATGGCTCGGCCATTGGTGCAGCAGCCAGCCGCCCTGGGGGTCCCAGAGCCGGATCTCATGGATTTCGATCAAATTGTCGAGACGGCGCCCTCGTGGCCCGCGATGCTCAGCAAACAGGTCCCGCGGAGCAGTCCCAGAGGCGGATGGTGCCGTCGTGGGAGACCGAGGCCAGGCGGGGGGAGTCGGGGGCGAAGGCGATGCGCACCACCCAACGCGGCGAATCCGGTGAATCCGGCAGAAAAGCCAGTTCCCGGCCGGTATTTCCGCACCAGATGCGGATGCCGAAGTCATCTAGCGCCGCAAGCAACCGACCGTCGCCGGACCAGACGATAGGCGCGTGTGTATGGATGCACCGACCTCCCAACGGTGAAGGCAGTTCCCATTTGCTGGGTCCCAAATCCGCAGGGTCCGATCGTCGGAGCACGAAACAAGCAATCGAGTGTGTGGGGACCACGCGACACTCCATACGACATCCTCGTGGCCCTCAAGAGTGCGCAGGAGAGTACCCCGGTCAGGCTCCCAGAGACGGACCGTCTTATCCTCGCTGCCGGAGGCAATCAGTCGACCGTCCGGGGACCAACCGACCGAATGTACGTGCTTCGAATGACCGTGAAGATCGTGCAGGGTTGCTCCGGTCTGCGCATTGAGGATTTGTAGAGATTCCACGTCTTTCGCGCCGGTCGCTCGAACAAGTCGGCGTCCGTCCGGGGACGAAGCCAGTTGCCATACAATTGAAACTGGGCTGGGATTCCCACGCATCAGGACTCGGCCGTCGGTCGGCGACCATAGCGTCACACTGCCATCGTAAGCGCCCGACACGAGGCGCCGACCGTCCGGCGACCAGGCAACGCATTCGATTGAGATGTTGGCGGGTTCCGATTGCTTCTAAAGCCGCCGCCCGTCCAGGCCCCACACCGATATGCCATCTTGGTCTACCACGGCCAAACGGCCCCCGTCCGGCGACCAGGCAACGGTCAAAAGCTGGCCCAGCCCGGTCTCGATCACCCGCGTGCAAGGCACCTCAGCCATGCTCAAGCTCCACCCAGTCCCAGCCCTCGGCGGTGCGCACCGCCAGGACCTCCCGCGGGGCCAGGCCCAGTGTGGCCAGGCTCAGGTCCGGCGGGGCGCGGTCCAGTTCCAGGGTGGTACGGGGGCGCAGCGGGGCGCCGCAGCGGGGGCAGGCGTCGCCGTATGAGCCGCGGGACGGGGCATTCGCCCCGTCCCGAACCTTTGGTTCCGAGCCTGACTCGCGCTCGAGGTTAAAGGTTTCGGGCGGGGCGCATGCCCCGCCCGGCGCCGCACCCTGCGTCATTGCGGCGCCGCTCGGCGGTCGTGGAGGTTCGGAGTAGGGCCGCGGAGCGGCCGGCACCGGGGTGACACCGCGGAGCGGTGTCACCAGTTCGAGGGGCGGTGTCACCAGTGCGACAGCGGGGTCGCCGGCCGGCTGGGCCGCGGGCGGCAGGCCCCAGCGGGTCTGGCGATAGTCGCAACCGGTGCACTCAACGGCATCCATGACCGGCGACCAGGCGAGCGGGACCGCGCCCGGGGGGAGTTGGGCGAGCAGTTGGCCCAGGGTGGCGGCGTGGGCCAGGGGCAGGCGGTGCCGGCGGGGCCGTCGATCTGGAGCAGGCCGGGGGGGACGGGCAGGCCGAGCAGGTGGCGGAGCGCCGTCATGGCCATCCAGCCGCCGATCAGGACCGAGGCGGCGGCGGTGCGGGCGCGGGCGTCCTCGCCCAGGCCGCAGCCGTAGCAGGGGCCGTCCGGGTCCAGGTAGGGGCGGAGCTCCCCGCCCCAGGGGTGGGTGCCGCCGTCGATCATGGGGGCGCGCATCAGGTTGCAGCGCCCGGCCAGTTGCAGGCGGGCGGTGCGGCTGTCCAGGCAGCCGATGACGAGCGCGGCGTCGCGCAGTTCGGCCAGGCCCACGCCGTGGATCAGGGTCTGGGGGCGGGCGTCCAGCCGACAGCCGGGGGCCAGATCGGCCAGGGCGCGGGCGGCGGCCGCGACCTTGAGCCTGCCGCAGTCGGACTCGCGGAAGAATGCGCAGCGGCTCAGGTTGGAGCGCTCGACGCGGTCCGGATCGCAGAGGATCATGGACCCGACGCCGAAGAGTGCGAGGATGCGGGCGACCTCGTTGCCGAGCGCGCCCAGGCCGATCAGGATGACCTGGGCGGCGGCCAGGCGCGCCTGGTCCCAGCCGGGGACCAGGGTGTGGCGGGCGTAGCGGGGGTCTTGGGTCACGGGCGGTTGCCGGGCGTGATCGCCACTGCGGACAGGGGCGACCACGCAGGGGCCGCGGTCCGCAC
>NZ_CAIKKU010000615.1 GCF_903828115.1 uncultured Thiodictyon sp.
GATCAAGGCCGCAGCGCGGACGGGGCAGACGCGCTTGTGTAAAGTATTGTTGTTTCATAAAGTCATAGAGATGGTGCAGCACTTTGGGCTTGCCGTTGTTAAGCTAACCATCTGAAATCTATCAGCAAGGATATGCGTATGAGCGATTTTGCAGTTTTCTCCCGACGCTGGCGACGTCGTCGCTAGTCAGCGTGCCTTTGCGGTATTAAGCGGAAACAGAAAAGCGGCAATGCCGGATTGCGTAATGGCCCCGGTCGTCGGTTCGATCCCGGCGTCGAGATGGCTGTTCCCGTTCGTATTTGCATACCCGAGATGGTACTGCGACAGGTCGCCGTCACTGGCGATACTGGCAAACTCACGCTGGTACAGGCGGTAGAGGCCGTCATACGGGGTGGTATCGATGATGGTGCCGGCCTGCCATTTCTTCCCCGAGCCCTGGTCGGGCATGTCGAGGTTCGAGGTCGCGACGTATAACCGCACCTGTCGCCCGGACGTGACGACACCGACCTTGAGGTGCATGTCCTGGGGGGTATCCGGAACCTGCGGGTTTCCGGGCAGGTGGCTCCTGGTGAAGCCTTGCCACACCTTTTTCACCGTCATCCGGTAGCGCGGGTTGCCGCTGGCGATGGGTCCGTTGAGGTACGCGTAGCTCCGCGTCGGGCAGGGCCCCGCGTGCGGGCAGGCCTGCTGGAATTGATAGTAGAGCTTCACGCTCAGGTGCCCGGGAAAGGCGTTGGCAGGCGGCCGTGCCCCGGGTTGCTTGCTGATGGCGACCGGCTTGCGGTTGGCGTAGCTGGGGCAGCCGGGCGCGGGGCAGTCCACGAATCCGTACTTCACCAGCCGGAACAGGTTGTCGATGAATGGATTCGAGGCGCCGATCTCGAACATAAAGAGGTCGATGGCGACGTGCTCGCCCTTGGCCAGTCGCGTCCCGGCATCGAAGAGGATCTGGTCGTACCAGTTGACGTTCTTCAGACCCGCGGCCGGAAGTTGCCCTTCGGTCGGCGGATACAGATTCCCGGGGAAGGGGAGCGAGAGGCCGCCGTCGCTCCAGGTCGGCCCGACGAAGGCGTTTTTTCTCCCCGCGTAGAACGAAACCTGCCGACCGCCGATCACCACGGGGCTCGTCATGCCGCCGAGCCCGGAGGAGTCCCGGCCTCCACCCTGAAATACCGTGCCGGTGTCGGTGACGACGGCCTGCCAGAGGTCCTTGAACCAGCCATAGAGCGGCGGGGGGCGGCCGGGACGGCCGGTTTCGACGAAGACGAGCGAATTGTTCGCTTTGGTGGTGACGCCGACGGTCTGCATGTTCGTCGAGCCGTGCTGGGTGAGGTAGACACGGCCGTTCGTGCATTGCAGCGTCTTGATATGCGTGGCATCCGCGGGGATGTCAGTGTGCAGGTCGGCGCCGGGGATCGTCTCTTTCAAATAGGGGTGGGTGTCGCGGCACCCGTCGCAGTTCTGACTGGCGACGGCGATGTGAGTGTGTTCGGCGGCCCCCGGGATGGCCGCGATCCCGGTGAGCAGGGTCCGGGTGATGTCCGGACTCCCGGGCTCGCTGCCAATGGGATAGGGCCACCGCGCGAGATTGGCCGTGCCGGACTCGGGGGTCGGCCGGATACCGGGATCGAGGTACCAGTCCTGGGTGAAGTTGAGGTAGCCCTCGTCGATGTAGCACTCCGGCTGCCCCGGGTTCCTGGTCAGGTAATCCAAGATGTAGGCAAAAGGCGAATAGCGCGCTTGGTTTTGCAGTATGTTCGTGTCTGGTCCAGCACCGGCCGCCGCCGACATCAACAGTGCCATGAGCGCCGCGAGCGTTTTCATCGTATGCGGACCACAAGTCATCTACTCGCCCCGTGCCGGCACCGGCGGCAGCAGGTCGCTCAGGCGCTCCGGCTCCAGCCCGAGACGCGCGCGGTAGATCACCCGGTAGGCCAGCACCCGCTCCACATAGCCGCGCGTCTCCTCGTACGGTATAGCGGCGATCCAGAGATCCGCAGGGGTGTCGCGCGTCGGCAGCCAGCGCACCACGCGCTGCGGTCCGGCGTTGTAGGCGGCCGTGGCCAGGGCGGCGTGGCCGAAGCGCTCATTCATTTGCGCGAGGTATGTGGCCCCGAGCCGGATGTTGAGTCCCGGATCGAGGATGGCCGTGGGCGCGGGCGCGGGCAGGCCCAACTGCACCGCCACCTGCCGCGCCGTGGCCGGCATGAGCTGCATCAGCCCCAGGGCCCCGGCCGCGGAGGCGACGCTCGCGTTGAAGACGCTCTCCTGGCGCAGGACGCCGTAGACCCAGTCCGCCGCAAGCCCCGTCTGCCGCGCCTGTTCTTCCACCAGGTCCCGGTAACCGAGCGGGAAGCGCAGTTGCAGGTCGTCCCAATAATCGGCGCGCTTCAGGGTGAAGATGGCCTGGTCGTACCAGCCCAGCGCCTCTGCCACCAGGGCCGCCGCCAGCAGGTCGGGCGTCGCCAGCCCCCGCGTCAGGGTGCGCCACTCGCGGCGCATGTCCGCCTCCCGGCCAAGTTGGCGCAGGGCCACGATGCGCGCCAGCGCGGGTGCCTGACTGAGGCGGCGCGTCCGCTCGGGCTCCGCGGGGACCGGGCGGCTCGCCAGGTGATAGGGCAGCCCCAGCCGATCCGCGGCCAGGAAGCCCCAGAAGCTGCGGCTGCGGGCGGCCTGCGCGAGGCTCAGGCCCGCCGCGGTCTCATCGCCCAGGGCCGACTGGGCACGCCCGAGCCAGTAGAGCCAGCGGTCGCCCTTTTCGGTCAGGTCCGGCATCCGCTGCACCCAGGCGGCGACCCGCGCCCAGTCCCCCCGGCCGATCGCCGCGCGCAGCCTCAATTCCTGCGCCTCCAGATTGTCGACCCGGGCCGACATCAGGTCCCAGATCGCGAGCCCCCGCGGGTCGGCGGCCGCGGTGAGTGCCCGGCCCACCGCCGCCGCCGCCGC
>NZ_CAIKKU010000616.1 GCF_903828115.1 uncultured Thiodictyon sp.
ACGGGCGCGGGGCCGTAGGGTCCGCTGTGCGGACCATAGACCTCGCCGTTGGCTGATAGGCCGGGGTTATGATCAAGGCCGACCACGACCACGACCACGACCACGACCACGATTGCGTTTGCGTTTGCGTTTGACTCGTTACCAAGGGCAGCCAGTCACGCCTTATCTCATTCGCGATGGCGGGTATTGATAGTCGACCCGCGCAGGCTGCCGCCCACCACGACACTGCCGGGTCCGGGGGCGACTGCACCCGCGCCCTGGGCGACGACATTGGCGTTTCCGCGTATCCCGACTTGAGTGACTGCGGCTGGCTTGACCTGATTGAGCAGGTCGGCGAGTTGATCCGTCAGGATGGGATCAGACAGCAGGAGTCGTTTGACTGCAAGGCGCAGGGCCGCCTGGGCGTCCGCGTCGTCGGGGGTCAGGGCGAGTTCCTGCAAGGCGTACGAGTCCGCGCCGAGCCGACCGTGCAATTTGTCCCAGACGTGCCTTGCCTGAGCGCAACAGACCCGCAAACTCCTTCGCATCAGGCGGCTCGGGCTTCAGCGGCTTTCCGGGGCCACACAGGTTCTCAAACGCCGAGGGCATCTTGTCCTCCGATCAGCCAGATCTTGGGCTGCGACAGCACGCGCGTGACAAAGGCGTTATCGTCGCTCAACCGCGCAGCCAGGGCCGCGCGCGATAAGATCGTCGGGTTCACCGTTCGGCCCAGACGGGCGCTTGCGCTCTCCAGTGCCCCATAGGCGTCGGCGTAGCTCAGCGTGTCGCTGACCAACATCAGATCGATATCGCTCGTCGCGGTGTCCTGCCGCTTGGCCACCGACCCAAACACAAAGGCCGCATCGATCCGCGGCGCTAAGGGCTGTAAGGCCAGGCGCAGTGGCTCCGCCAGGCCGACCGTCTTCTGGGCGAGTCCGCACAGCTCTGCGAATACGGGAGAGTCCGGGTTGGCCTGGTAATGCTTGCGGTTGCCGACCGGACGGACGCTCAGCAGCCCGCCGTGGGCCAGGCGCGCCAACTCGCGTTGCACCGCGCCCGAGCCGCAGCCCGCCAAGCCGATCAGTTCCGTGGCGTAAAAACTCCGATCAGGCTGCCCGAACAAGAGCCCCAGCACCCGCTGCTGGGTGCCGGTGAACAGTGCGTCAGCAAGGCCCGCGCCGCGCGGCGCGGGTGGCGATTTCAAGGCGGCTGAAGGTTTTGTGCCCATATTGGGTATGAGCATACCCAAAACAGGTATGCACAGACAAGCCCCCGGCTGCGATTTGTCTGGAAAATGCTTACACAATAGGTCCCGGTCCGCTGTGCGGACCGAGCGCCATTGGACCTGGACGCACTGCTTGGCGGCGGATGACAGGACCGAGCCCTTGGCCTGCCGGCCCCGGCGCCCAGGCACGGGACCGAACGGCGCGACAGCGTCCGTATAGGCCTCGGTGATCGTCCTTGCGGCTCAGGCAGGCGGCCCGGGGTGGATCTGGGCACCCCGCACAAGACCGGCGGCGGGGCTGGCGGAGGGCCAGCCGCTAGCGGGCGAGCATCTCGCGCTCCCACCCGGTTTACTGGGCATCGCGCGAGAGAAACAGCACGGTCGTCGTACCCGCGTGACCGTTATCGACCTCGTATGCGGTTATCGCCGGCAGGCTCTCCGCCAATGCCAGGGCCAGCATGGGCAGGGCCTTATCCACCGAGACGGAGGTCTCCCCCGCGCCGCCCTCGTTGACACCACCCGCGAGTTCGACCCGACAGGTCTGCGCCCGGCAGTCGACGGCACGCACCAGGGCGGGGGGCAACTCCACGGAGTCCATCGCCTCCTGCAGTTTGACTGCCGTCGATTGCGCCCACGCGGCGTCACGCCGCTCGCGTTGAAACTTTGCGTCGGCTTCCCGCAACTGCTGCACGCGCTCGAGCTCGCTGTCGCGCCGCAGGGCCTCGGGGTCCCGCGCCTTGAGGTCCCTCTCGGCCTGGGCGGCCAGGGCCTGCTCGGCGTCCGGCTGGGAGTCACGGCGCAGGTTGGCGACCATGCCCCGCAGGCGCCTTACTTCCTGCCTCAGGGCGGCCACTTCCTGGATCAGGTACCCATCGGCCTGGCCCCCCGACGCCGGGGATGAACTGACGGGGGTCACTGCCTGAGTCGTCGCCTCTGCCTGTCGGGCGTTCTGGGGCGGCCCTGGGGGTGCCGGGGGCGGCACCCGCTGGCCCCAGAGGGCCAGGCCCAGCGCCATCGTCGCGATGGTCAGGGCCAGCCAGGCAGCGGATTGGCTCTTGATCGGCAACATCAATTATTCCTCTAATAATTCGATACCCGTGATAAAACCGTGGGCTGATCCGGGGATGGAGCAGGACAGGTAATAGTCGCTAGTAAAACTTGACTTGCCATCAACGATTTTGATTACTATAGAACCATTGCCAGAGCCGGACCATATTTGGGTCCCCAGAGCCAGTATTGATCCGGTCCTAGATTGGCTCACGAAAACGCACTGGGTATCCTGAAATGCGTCGTGTCGAATATAGACATAAACTGTTGCGCCCTTTGCATTCGTGGTATCCCGCGAGAGGGGGCAGACAACATTTGTAGAGGAGTTTTTTATGCTGTACACCCCCCAAGGCACATAATCGATGTAGCCCGCGTCGGCGGCCAATTGGTTCTTGCAGATGGTCCCCGACGTAAAGGTTAGGGCAGGGTCACCGGCAGCAGCCGCCGTTGACAGTAACAGCCACACCATGCCACCGATCAGCAAATTGGAAACTGCCTTGGCTTTCATTGCTTGAACTCCTGCTTGACGGACCCGTCGGTCTGATTAGTTTGGGAACACCCGGTCTGGCTGACTGAACGCCGTACGACCAAGGAAGTCACTGTTCCCATAGATCGACACCCATGATCTTACCGCGCTGCGACTGCGGGATTATGCAAACCATGACATAGCTGCTGTGAGGCCCGGACTTGCCATTAGCGTTAAGTAAGAGTTTGAACTCATGAAAGCCCGCGCCGGTCCAGGTCTGAGAGTAAAGCCCCAGTCGCGACGATGCATCCTTGCTATAGCTATAGAGGGTGCAGGCGGTCGTCGCACTTACGCTATGATAAACATCCACGTAACCCACGGCACCTTTTGAGGACATAGTATCCCGCGACAGGGGGCAAATAATACTCGTCGCGGCAGATTTGAGGCTGCGTACTCCCGCGGGTAAATAGTCGATGTAGCTTGCGTCGGGGGCATCGAGGTTCTTGCAGATGGCCCCCGACGTATTGGTATAGGGAACGGCAACAGCCCCGGTCGACAGTAACAGCCCCACCAGGCCACCGACACCGTTCAGCAAATTGGCAACTGCCTTGGCTTTCATCGCTTGCAACTCCGCTTGACGGACTCATCAGTCCGATTCGATTCGGGAACACCGCTCTGACCGACTGCGGTCGGTGCGGTCTGCGCACAGCACAGTCGTCACACTCACCTCGACCCAGTTGCGGCTGGCGTATTTACCATTCCTGTAGGTCGACATCCCAAATTCTGCCCACCTTCGATCCCGGGATGTTGCACACCACGGCATAGTCGCTGTAGGCATCGGACGCGGGAACCACGAGGGTGAACCCATGAAAGCCAGTGCCGGTCCAGGTTCGGGAGACTGAGCCCAGCAAAGTTCCGGTGTAGGAATAGCTATAAAGGGTGCAAGCGGTGGTCGCATTTGCGCTGTGCGTAACGTCCACGTAAGCCGTGGCGCCTTTAGTGGACTGGGTATCCCGCGATAGTGGGCAGATAACCGTGGTGGTGGCGGATTTAATGCTGGCTGTCGATA
Organism: uncultured Thiodictyon sp.; assembly: GCF_903828115.1. Lineage (GTDB taxonomy): Bacteria > Pseudomonadota > Gammaproteobacteria > Chromatiales > Chromatiaceae > Thiodictyon. The sequence continues at coordinate 3,787 of NZ_CAIKKU010000616.1, forward strand.
AATCGACATAGTCAATGTATTTCAAGTCGCCGGCGCTGTAGTTCTTACAGATGGTCCCCAACGTATTGGTATAGGGAGTGGCAATAGCCCCAGTCGACAGTAACAGCCCCGCCCCGCCACCGATCAGTAAATTGGAAACCGCCTTGGCTTTCATTGCTCGAACTCCAGTTGACGGACTCATGGGTCCGCTTGGTTTGGGGACGGCCAGCCTCGCTGACCGCGGGCCGTGCGGCTTGCGCGCGCGATGGAATCCGCGGCGCCATCATCATGCGGCACCCACGGTCAATCCACGGGACATCGGCCACTGCCTTCAAAACTAGTACAGATTGGGCATTTGTCAAGGGAACCTTGATCACAAATCCGGCTAAAACCAGAGCCGTCAAGGATCACCAGAACCGACCGTCGTAAAACGCCCCCTCCCGGCGGGAGGGGGCGGGAGGAACGCGAACCGCCGCGCGGACAGGATGGCCCAGTGGTAACGGGCAGTTCGCGTGCCCGGTGCGGCCGCCCGGTTGTGGGTTGGGGGGCCCCACCGCGGGACGGGGCATTCGCCCCGTTCCGAACCTTTGTTCCCTCTCTGTCCAGCGGGCCTGCTTCAGTCGGATCAGTCAGGCGTCGCTGAACGGATTCAACAACCGGATACCGCAATCCTCGAAATCGGGCGTATTACGGGTCGCCAAGGTCAGGTCATGAGCCCAGGCCGTGGCGGCAATCAGCAGTTCGCTGATGACATTGGTGTCAACCAGATAGGTCACGCCCGTCCTCCTCCAGCGTCTGGACCAGGGCGTTGGGCCTGGTCGCGCGCGGCGCCGGCACCAGTGCGTAATCCTCCTCGTCCATGATCTGACGCAGTTCGGCCAGTTCGTCTCCAAGGGTGCGCCGGTTTGCCTGTTCCGACCATTCCTTGAACGCCTGGTACTGCGCCGCATCGATTACCGCGGCCACCAGGCGCTTGCGGTTGTAGATCAGTTGGGGTTCGACGACCGCCCGGCGCACCAGATCGGAAAACTGTTGTTTCGCACTCGCGATGTTCCAAGGCATAGCGACCTCGCTGATCTTCTCTTCTTTGGGTTCATTTGCGTTCATTTGCGGACCAGTCCTCTTTCCAGCCCGCACCCTCAATCCCCCGTCACCACCCGAAAGCTGCTGCCGCCCATACGGTCCTCGGGCAGGCCGTCGAGCCGGAAGTCGGCGCGGGAGAAGCCCATGTTGACGCGCCAGGAGCCGCCGCGCAGGACGCGCGAGCGGTCGGGGTCGGCGGCGATGATCTTCGGTTTGTCGTAGCGGTTGCGGCACCATTCCCAGGTGTTGCCGGCCAAGTCGTAGACGCCTTGGGCGCTGCGCCCGGCCGGGTACATGCCGACCGCGGTGGCGCGTCCGACCGCGCCTTCATCGGTGTTGGCGTGGCCCTCGCGCCAGTCCCGGCCCCAGGGATAGATGAAGCCGGGGCGCGCGCCCTGGGCCGCCCATTGCCACTCCCACTCGTCGGGCAGCCGCACGCTGTAGCCCAGACGGGCGCTCAACCAGCGGCAGAAGGCGGTGGCCTCGAGCCAGTTCACCTGGGTGGCGGGATAGTTGCCGTGGCGGCGCGCGGGACCGCTGACCGGGGGGGTCTGGCGCAGGTCCGTCCACCACTTGGGCGAGGCGAAGCCGTCAGCAGCCTCCAGGAAGGCGACGAACTGGCACTGGGTGACCGGGTAGGCGGCAATCCGCAGGGGTGCGACCGCAAAGAGCCCGTGACCCTCGATCAGCACCTCGCCGGCCGGTATGGTGCACCAGCGGATGGCGGGGAGACCGTCCGCCACCCCGACCCCGGGGCGCGGATCGCCGATCTGGGCCAGGCGCAGGCCGATCTCCTCGCGCTGCACGGGCTCCACCCGGGAGCACAGGATCTCGCAGAGCAGCCACTCGGGCTCCGGGGTCAGGAAGGACGAGAGGTCCAGGTTGCGCTCCAGTTCGTCGAGCAGGCCGGTCTCGGCCAGCAGGGTGCGGGCCGACTCCAACACCTCGTGGCGCCACCGCAAGTCCGGCGGATAGCCGATGGCCGCCCAGGTGCGCGCCTCCACCTCCAACTGCTCGCGCGCGCGCAGGGCCTCGCGGCGGCGCTCGATCCAATGGCGCAGGGCTGGCCACTCCTGCAGCAGGGCCTCGTGGACGATCTCGACCGTGGCGCGCTCGCCCTGGCCGATCTTGATCAGGCGGGTGTCGGGCGCCGCCAGGGCCTGCGCCAGGGCCGCGGTCTGGGGTTGGGCGGCGAGCTTGACCCACGCCAGGCGCCGCCGGGCAGCGGTGCCGTCCGGCGCCACCGCGATGAGTTGGGAGAAGAGCCGGTTCAGGGTCGTGCGGGCCGCGGGCCCGCTGCGGTCCAGGGCGCGCTCCGCCCGGCGGGCGATCACCGCCTTGAGCCCGCCGTGGCGGTGTCCCGCGTAGAGGTCCAGGGTCATCACGGCCGCGGCCCCCCCCCGCTGTCTGGCCTGATCGTAGGTGTCTTTGAGCGCATCGGCCAGCAGTGCCAGCCCGCCCGCCTGGCCGCTCGCGTCGCGCAGGAGGTGCTCCACCAGTGCGGGTTCGATCTGCATCGGCGCGGCCAGTTCCAGTTCGGTCAGGGGCCCCAGGATCATCCGTTCCAGGCTGGGCCGCGACGGCGGCGCCAGGCAATAGAGTCCCCCGGCATTGAGGACCCGCGCCAGGTCCGGCAGGGCGCAGCAGCGGTGCAGCAGGTCGACCCGCAGGGTGCCCAGGAGGCGCAGCCGCGGCTCTTCCAGGGCCTCGATCAGGGTCTCCAGGAATTCCCCGGCCAGGTCCTCGTCGACCGCGGTGAACAGTTCCTCGAACTGGTCGATGACCAGGAGCCAGCAGGCGTCCGCCGGCCGTCCGGCCAGGACGCGCGCGAGCAGCCCGGCCAGGGCCGGGGCGCCGTAACCCTTGATGGCGGCGGCCTCGGTGGGCGCATCGAAGGGCGCTATCCCGGGCTCGCGCGCCAGCCCGTAGGTCAGGGCCAGGAAGGGATCGCCCCCGTGTCCGGCCGGGACCATGCTGCTGACCTGCCAGTGCGCGGCCGCGGGCAGGCGCGGCAGCTCGCCCGCCGCGAGTCGCCCCGCGACGCCCGCCTGGACCAGGGACGATTTGCCGCACCCGAGCACTCCGGCGACCAAGATCAGGCGCGCGCCCGCGGGGGCGCTCAGGCGGCGCAGCAGGTCCCGGGTCGCGGCCCGGCGACCGAAAAAGAGCGGGGCCTGTCGGCACTCCAGAGGGCGCAGCCCGGGATAGGGCTCCCCGGCCCAGGGCCTTGGCGGCGCGGCGTCCGTGAGCCCGGCGGCCAGTTCGGCGAGGGCCCGCGACCCCGCGGCGCCGTCTGCCCCCAACTCGCGCAGGTCTTCCAGCAGGCCGCGCATCCCGGGGCCGCTGGGTGCGGCCAGGGCCAATTCGATCAGGCGCTCCGCCGCGTCCGCCGGGGTCGGCGGCATCGGCTCGGGGTCCCGCGTGGTCAGGTCCCAGGTCAGGTCCGCGTACAGGGCGCCCCGGGTGTCCCGGCCGCCCCAGCGGGGCAGGCGGACGATCAGCTCGCGCAGGCGTTGGCGGTCGGCGGTGTGCATTGCGGCAAGTCCTTGGGAACCCGGAGCGGACGGGGAGGCCAGGGAGCGCCCCCCGGCCAGGGGATGCATCTTAGCCGCTTGCCCGCGTCCTTGTCCGCGCCCAGGTCGCGCTGGGGCGCGATCAGAGCTGATGTGTTGACGCCGATCCCGTACCCTACAGCGACCGGACCTTTTTACGGACCGGGCGTCGTTGTCGTTGTCGTTGTCGTTGTCGTAATCGAACAATCCGACCACGACAACGACAACGACAACGTACCCGGGATCTCGATTACCCCTTGATCCGGGCCCCGTGAACCCAAACACTTGTCTCCCTTAGGGGAGACGCGCTATCGTTGACGGCTTCACCTTTTCGGTCACGGCGGTTTCCCGCGTGGAGAAGCCGCCTTTTTGTTTTTTGGACGTGGCATGGCGCCCGTCCCGGAGCCAACACGGTGGGGCCTGCCCTGATGAGCGAACCCTTGATGACGACCTACAAGCGGCTGCCGGTCACCTTCGCGCGGGGCGAAGGGGTCTGGCTGTGGGACGATGCCGGCACGCGCTACCTGGACGCCCTGGCCGGGATCGCCGTGTGTGGCCTGGGCCACGCCCACCCGGCGGTGCGCGACGCCCTGTGCGAGCAGGCCGGGCTGCTGGTGCATACCTCCAACATCTACCGCATCGCCGAACAGGAGCGCCTGGGCGCCCTGCTGACCAGCCTCGCGGGCATGGACCGGGTGTTTTTCGGCAACTCGGGGGCCGAGGCCAACGAGGCGGCGATCAAACTGGCGCGGCTCTACGCCCATCAGCGCGGGGTCGAGCATCCGGCCATCCTGGTGATGGAGAACAGCTTCCACGGCCGCACCCTGGCGACCCTGACGGCCACCGGCAACCGCCGCGTCCAGGCCGGCTTCGAGCCCCTGGTGCAGGGCTTCGTGCGCGTCCCCTACGACGACATCGGGGCGGTGGAGACCGCCGCCGCCAATCGCAAGAATATCGTCGCCATCCTGGTGGAGCCGATCCAGGGCGAGGGCGGCATCAACATCCCCAGGGACGACTACCTGCCGGCCCTGCGGCGCATCTGCGACCGCGAGGGGTGGCTGCTGATCCTGGACGAGATCCAGACCGGGATCGGCCGCACCGGGCGCTGGTTCGCCTTCCAGCATACCGCGATCGTGCCGGATGTGATCACGCTCGCCAAGGCGCTCGGCAACGGCGTGCCGATCGGCGCCTGCGTGGCGCGCGGGGCGGCCGCGGAGGTCTTCGGCCCCGGCACCCATGGTTCCACCTTCGGCGGCAATCCGCTCGCCTGTCGGGCGGCGCGGGCGGTGCTGGAGACCATCGCCGCACAAGGCCTGGTCGAACATGCGGCGACCCAGGGGGCGGCCCTGCGCGACGCCTTCCAGGCGTCCCTGGCCCGGGTCCCGGGGGTCGTGGCGGTGCGCGGTCGGGGCCTGATGCTCGGCATCGAGCTGGACCGCCCCTGTGCCGAGCTGGTGATGTCGGCCCTGAGCGCGGGGCTGCTGATCAATGTCACCGCCGAGCGGGTGATCCGGCTCCTGCCCCCGCTGATCATCGAGCCGGACCAGGCGACCCACTTAGTCGAGGTCTTGAGCACCCTGATCCGCCGTTTCCTCACCGCCCCTTGAGCGCGCGCTCGATCACATCCCGGAGCTATGGACCCCCGATGCAAGCTACCTGTCGGCACCTACTGTCACTCAACGATCTGACCGCCGACGAGGCCCGCGCCCTGCTGGCACGCGGTACCGAATTGAAGGCGATGCACCGCCGCGGGGAGGACTACCGCCCCCTGCGACACCGCACGCTCGCGATGATCTTCGAGAAGTCGTCCACCCGCACCCGGGTCTCCTTCGAGGCCGGGATGACCCAACTGGGCGGTCATGCACTGTTCCTGTCGGCGCGCGACACCCAGCTCGGGCGCGGTGAACCGGTCGAGGACGCCGCCCGGGTCCTCTCGCGCATGGTCGACGCGGTGATGATCCGCACCTTCGAGCAGACGACGGTGGAGCGCTTCGCGGCCTACTCCCAGGTCCCGGTCATCAACGGCCTGACCAATCGCCTGCACCCCTGCCAGGTGCTGGCCGATCTCCAGACCTATTGCGAGCACCGCGGTGACATCCGCGGGCGCCGGGTGGCCTGGATCGGCGACGGCAACAATATGTGCCAGACCTACCTGGAGGCGGCGCGGCTCTTCGATTTCGAGCTGCGCGTCGGCTGCCCCGCCGGGTTCGAGCCGGCTGCCGACCTGCTGGCCGCGGCCGGCGAGCGCTGCACCGTCCTGCACGACCCCCTGGCGGCGGCGGCGGGGGCCGACCTGATCGCCACCGACGTGTGGGCGAGCATGCACCAGGAGGGCGAGCACGCCGCGCGCGCGGCCCTGTTCGCGCCCTACCAGGTCAGCGAGGCACTGATGGCGTGCGCCGCCCCCGACGCCCTCTTCATGCACTGCCTGCCTGCCCACCGGGGGGAGGAGGTGGCCGCCGCGGTCATCGACGGCCCCCAGTCGGTGGTGTGGGACGAAGCGGAGAATCGGCTGCATGTGCAGAAGGCGCTGCTGGAGTTCCTGCTGGTTAAGCGGAGTTCTGATCCCGATAGCAGTCGAGGACCGGCTTGAGGTCGGGTAGAGACAGGATCAGTAACGAGTCAACAGCAAGGTAGACACGATCGTTGTCGTTGTCGTTGTCGTAATCGGAGAAGCGATACACCTTGGGGTGCGAGAGAAAGCCTTGATCGTCGTTTCGGCCGCGAGGGCACAGGAGGTCGAGGCTTTAGCCGGTCGACTTCGCGTCGCAGCGGCCCTGGTCCGGCTAACGGTCATGGCACCCGCGCCACCCCGGAACATGAAAGTCCTCTGGACCGCTAGCTTGATGGCCAGCGTGCGGGGCGGCGTAGTCAGGGCTTCCAGCCCTGACTGTTCCAGCCCCGACACCGTCAGGCCAGGATGGTCTGACTACGCACTTTCACGGTAAACCTAACCTCAAGGCACGGTATCCGCCTCGAACACCGGCGGCATCCGCTGCGTGAGGTCCGCGAAGCCGCTGCGGATACCGATCGCCGTGGTACCCATGGCGCGACACGCGAAACCGAGCGGGCGTCGGGCTCCATCGACATAAAGGTTGAAAGGGATCTGGATACTGTGGCCGGTACCCGGGTCTTTGAAGGTTTCGACGAAATGATACTGAGCCGCCGCCACCAGCGCGCCATCCGGCCCTGACAATTCCCCCCCGCGGAGCCTGCGCAGATCGGCCCGCACCTCGGTCAACTCGACGTCATGGGTCAGTCCCCGGCCGATCCAATCGAATGACTGCACCCCGCCTTGCGCCGCGTCGTAGCGGCGGGTCATGGTGAACATCGGCAGGGCGCTGGGCGACATGTCGATCAGGCAGGACCGGCAGGGAGCGGTGATCTGGCGCTCACCTGAGTCTGAGCTGACCGTGATGGTAGCGACCGCATCGGCCACGCGGATCGTGACGCTCGCCGGGACGCCACCATAGTTGGCCAGCCCCTGGGCCGCCTGTGCCGTCTCGTCGGCGTCATAGGTCCAGCGGCCCTCGACCCGATAGGACCCGTCTGCCGCCACGATGACACTCGTCAGGGTCCGCCCGCCGTCGGCCCGGCGCACCGACTCGAAGCTCTCGGTGCGCGAAAAACGGCCACCGTCGACCAGGATCAGGCCCGCGTCCTCGAGGCGGTCGCCATCGCTGAACCTAAACAGCCGCGAGCGCTCGATTCCCGGGGCGGGCGGCGGGACCCCGGTCCAGGTGGGAGGCGGATCAACCGATGCGCCGGCCATCCGGTCCGGCGGTGCGCAGCCGAGCTTTGTCATGACGAATCTCGCTGGGATCAGAGTTGCGCTTACTTGCAGTTGATCCAGGGCGAAAACAACTGTGGGAGCGGCTTTACCGTGAAAGTGCGTAGTCAGGCCATCCTGGCCTGACGGTGTCGGGGCTGGAACAGTCAGGGCTGGAAGCCCTGACTACGCCGCCCCGCACGCTGGCCATCGAGCTAGCG
>NZ_CAIKKU010000617.1 GCF_903828115.1 uncultured Thiodictyon sp.
GGACTTCCCCGATGGAGTTCGAGACAGCCTAGACATCAACTACCGCTCCACGATAGAGATCGTTAGCGCCTTCTCCGACTTCGCGGCCAGCATGAGTGCCGCTGACGGGCCCACGTCCCTCGAGGCCTATCGGGGCTCCGGCGGCGCGCAGGCGGAGGTCATCACCGTTGCTGATGGTTCGCTGGTTACTTCGGCGCTGATCGACAGCATTGAGCAGTTCCGAGCAGCGGGCTTTCGGTATCGCGATCAGGCAGTTCTGTGCAGGGGCAACGATAGGCTGTCCGATACCGGGCAGGAGCTTGAGCGAGCCGGCGTGCCCGTCCTATTCCTGGGCAGTCTCTTCGAGCGCACCGAGATAAAGGACCTTGTCGCGGTCCTCTTGCTCCTCGTGGACAGGCGCGCCATGGGCCTGATTCGCACCGCCTGCTGGCCCGAGTTCGCGATGGCGCTTGAGGACGCTGTACGCATATTTGAACGCCTTCGCGGCGCTGAAGTGCAGCCTGGTGCGTGGCGGCAAGGAGCAGCGGACATCACTCGAGCGGGGCAGGCCGCCCTGTCTGCCTTAAGTACCGCGCTCGACGGCTTCAACGCCACGGCGCAGCCCTGGGTAGTGCTTGCAACCTTGCTGCTTGACCGAACGAGGCTGGCAGCGCACATCGCCTCGTCTTCTAGCGTTCCCGAACAGGCCCAAGGCATCGCCATCTGGCAGTTCATGAATTTCGTACGGGCCCAGCCCAACGGGCAGGGTCTTCCGATCCAGCGGCTAGCCGACCGCGTGCGCAGGTTGCTGCGCCTCCGGGATGACAGGGATCTTAGGCAATTGCCAGCCGCAGCCCAAGGCATCGACGCTGTTCGTCTGATGACGATCCACGGCTCCAAGGGTTTGGAATTTCCCGTGGTCCACATAGTGGGTGTGAATCAGGACTCCATCCCTGGCGCCGTCCGCCCCTCCAAATGCCCGCCGCCGAAAGGTATGGTCACAGGAGGGACGGGCAGCCCGGACGAAATCGCGCGTGCCGCGCACAACGCGGAGCAGGAGTGTCTCTTCTACGTGGCGATGTCGCGGGCAAGGGACCGTCTGGTGTTCTACGGCGCCACGACGAAGTCCAACGGCACCTCCAGGCCACTGTCGACGTTCTTTGACCGTATCGGCGCCGCCAGTCGGCGATCGGTCACGCCATTGACCGTCCTGCCACCAGCCTCAGACGTCGCGAAGATACCTGTGTTCTTTTTGGGCACACCGTGCTTCACTTCCGAGGCAGTCGCGCTCTATGAGTCATGCGGGCGGCGGTTCTTGTATACGCATCTACTGCAAGTCGGTGGGCGTCGCCGCATGAGCGCCTTCATGCAGATGCACGAGGCGATCCGGGAGGTCTATCGAAAGGTAGTCACCCAGGGAGTTGCCTCGACTGGTCAGTGTGATGCGCTTCTTGCGGATGCCTTCGTCACCCACGGACTTCACGACCACGGATACGTCGAGGACTACCGTGCCATGGCCTGCACGATGCTGGGCTACTTCCTGGAA
>NZ_CAIKKU010000618.1 GCF_903828115.1 uncultured Thiodictyon sp.
ACCCGCTGCTGTCGGCGCGCGACTTTCGCCGCTACGCCATCGCCACCCGCCAGCCGCGTCAACTGTTACGCCAACTGCCGGTCGGCACCTGTCGCGAGACCGCCTGCCCCGGGGTCTATGATCTTGCGGTGGGTGCACTGCCGGTGCGCCTGATCGTGCTGGATGCCTTGTCAAAGCAGCCGCGCAACGCCCCCTGGGGACTGTTTGCACACGCCAGCGATCAAACCCGGTACGGCTTGACCCACTATCGACCGCGCAGCAGCATCGGCATCTTCTTGCGCGACCAACTGGCCAAAGACTTTGGCCTGGAGACCGACATGGCTTATACCGTTGAGGATTTCAAACGCGAAGCGATGCGGGACCTGCTGGACGACGTCCTGAGCGATCCCAAGCACCTGAAGGCACTGTTGGATCGCCTGGTGAAAGAGGATCGGCTGTGCGAACTCGCCCCCGAGGAGCGGCTGCAAGGCCTTGCCCCCGAGGAACGCCTGCGCGGGCTCGCCCCCGAGGAGCGCCTGCGCGGACTCGCCCCCGAGGAGCGCCTGCGCGGGCTCGCCCCCGAAGAGCGGCGGCGTGGGCTGGCCCCCGAGGAGTGGCTGCAAGGTCTCGATCCCGAGATCATCGAAGCCTGGCTGAAGCAACATCCCCGTCACGACCATTGACTGCTGATGATCAAGGCCCACCTCCCCCACGAAGCACATTGACTAACCCGCGCCAATTGTGGTCTCATACACCCGTGTTCATCCCGTGAATGTTCGGCCCGCCCCGCCGGTTGGCCAGCAACCCAAGACTGAGTACCGTCCTGTCACGGTAGGGCGGTAGCGTGTCCGACACCCCAATCAAGGTCCGTCGTCACCTGAGCGACGACCTGCGTTACCGCCTGCTCAAGCTCCTCTCCGAGCAGCCGCAGGCCAGCCAACGGCAACTCTCGCAAGTCCTCGGCGTCAGCGTCGGCAGCCTCAACTACTGCGTCAACGCACTCATCGCGCGCGGTTGGGTCAAGGCCACCAACTTCCGAAACAGCCACCACAAGCTCGCCTACGCCTACCTCCTCACCCCCAGCGGCATCGAGGCCAAAACCCGCATCGCCGTGCGCTTCCTCCAGCGCAAGATGGAGGAACACGAGGCGCTGGAGCAAGAGATCGCCCAGCTCAGGGCCGAGGTAGCCGCTGTCCAAGCGCACGCTGGAGAAGCGATCAGCCGTCGGCAAGAACCCCAACACGCCGCAAGCCTGGCGCAATGCGAACCCCTCAACGTCCGCCAGCGCTGACCACCCCACTCGCCAAGCTCCGACATCTCACACGAATGCTAATCGCAAGGGAAGAATACGAACGGATCATCAGGGTCTTCCCGCGTGTCTGCGTCGACATCCTACTGACCGACACAGCAGGACGTGTCCTGCTACTCCAGCGTACCAACCAGCCCGCCATCGGCCAATGGTGGTTTCCGGGCGGCCGGGTGCATATCGGCGAAACCCGCCTCCAGGCCGCACACCGCAAGCCCTGGTCGCCGCGCTCTGAACCCTGTCTCATCGCATGACCAAGGCCTTCATCACCGGCATCACCGGCCAGGACGGCTCTTACCTCACGGAGCTACTGTTGGCCCAGGGCTACGAAGTGCACGGCGCCGTGCGCCGCACCAGTACCCTGGAGCGCAGCCGCCTCGCGCACCTGTACGCCGACCAGTCCCTGTACAACCGGCGGCTCTTTCTGCACTACGCCGACCTGGACGACCCGACCACGCTGCGCCGCGTGCTGACCAAGGTCCAGCCGTCCGAGCTTTACCACCTTGCCGGCCAGAGCCACGTCGGACTCAGTTTCGAGATCCCGGAGACCACCTGCGAATTCACCGCCATGGGTACCCTGCGGCTGCTGGAGATCATGCGGGACCTGCCCGACCCGCCGCGCCTCTTCCACGCCGCCTCCAGCGAGATCTTTGGTCAGCCCGAGGTCGAGACCGATCCGGGTCTGCTGCGCCCCGCCGAGCCCATGAAGTTGGTTGGTGATGCAAGCAAGGCCCGCACCGTCCTTGGCTGGGTCCCGCAAACCACCTTCGCCGACCTCATCCGCGAGATGACCTTGGCCGAACTGCGGCTCATATGATTCCAACGTGCCAACGATTCTTGACGTCCGCGTGACCAATCAGACACTGATCATCGAACCCGGCCTCGCCGAGCGCCACTACTGGCGCGACCTCTGGCGCTACCGCGAGCTCTTCTACGTCCTCGCCTGGCGCGACGTCGCCGTGCGCTACAAGCAGACCATCATCGGCTTGGCCTGGGCCCTGCTGCAGCCCTTCTTCACCATGGTGGTCTTCACCGTCGTCTTCGGCAAACTCGCCCGGATGCCCACCGAGGGCGACACCCCCTACGCCCTGCTGGTCTATGCCGGACTGCTGCCCTGGCAATTCTTCGCCAGCGCCTTGTCCTCCGCGTCCGGCAGCCTGATCGGCAACGCCAACCTGATCAGCAAGGTCTATTTTCCGCGGCTCATCGTCCCCACCGCCGCGGTAGTGACCTCGTTCATTGATTTTCTCATCAGCTTCGGCATCCTGGTCCTGCTCATGCTCTGGTACCAATTCTGGCCCGGCTGGCAGATCCTCACCTTACCCGGCTTCGTCCTCATGGCCTTCCTCGCCAGTCTGGGGCCGGGGCTGTGGATCACCGCACTCAACGTCAAATATCGCGACTTTCGCTACGTCATCCCCTTCATCGTCTCCATGGGCCTCTATGTCTCCCCCGTGGGCTTCAGCTCCAGCGTCATCCCGGAACAATGGCGGTTGCTCTACGCCCTCAACCCCATGGTCGGCGTCATCGACGGCTTCCGCTGGGCCATCCTCGGCGGCGCGGCACACATCTACTGGCCGGGGTTCATCCTGAGCTGGGGCCTGATCGCCTGCTTCCTGTGGCTGGGCATCCGCC
>NZ_CAIKKU010000619.1 GCF_903828115.1 uncultured Thiodictyon sp.
GGTGCGGGCGCGCACGGGCGCGGGCAGCGGAGCGGGCGGCGGCGCCGGTGCCGCGGTCGCGGGCGGCGGGGTCGCGGCGAACTCGTGCTCGGGCGCGTCGACCAGATCGCCGAGCTCGAACCGCGGGTCGGCGGGGTCGGTGCGGATCGCACCCCAGTCGTCCGGCTCGTCGTCGTCGTCGGTCGGGTCCATGGCGAGTCCGCCTTGAATAGTGTCGGTCATCTCAGTCCGCCAGCACCCGCATCACCACCCAGTCGCGGTCGGCGAGGTGGTGGTCGATGAGCGGCGCGGTCAGCTTCCAGGTCTGGCCCTTGCCCTTGATCCGGAAACCCTGATCGCTGGCCGCGCCGCTGACGCTCAGGCCCGCGTCCTTGAGGGCCGCGCGCAGGGCGTCCAGGGTCGTGCGCTGGTAGCGGTCGCGCTCGGCGGGGGAGGCCGCGGTGGGGACCACGAAGGCATACCAGATCTCGGCGGGCGGGGAGCGGTCCGACAGGGTGCCGGTGCGCGACGAATAGACGATCCGCAGTTCGGCCAGCACCGCGGCGCCGCGACCCTTGGCGTCGGGGCCGCTACCGGAAACGGGCGCGTAGGCGAAGCAGTCGATACGGTATTCCCGGCCCGGTTGCTCGAAGGCCTGGCCGCCGCAGTCGTTGCGTCCGCCCGGCTGCAGGCGCCGGGCGGCGGCGAGGTCGAGGCCCCAGAGCCGTGCGACCTCGTTGGCCCGGTAGCCGGTGCCCTGGTCGGTAAACAGGGTCTTGCCCAGGAGGGCGCGCGGCGTAATGGTTTCGGTCAGCCCGGGGCCGGGCGGAGGCCCGATCATCGTCACCGACCAGGCATCGGACCAGCGGTCGCCGATCACCCGCAGGAAGGCGCTTAAGTCGGCCGCGGCGGCCGCGTAGGCGTCCGGCAAGGGGCCCGTGGTGATACCGAGAGGCGCCGGGTCCAACGCTTGAAAGAGGCGCCCGAGCTGCTCGAAATAGTCGGCCACGGTGCGACCAGCCTCGGCCGGATTTTGGGCGCCCAGGCCGAGGGACGACAGCCGCGGCAGGCCGCCCGCGCGCGCTGGATCGAGCCCCCGGGCGACGCTGTCCATGAGCCGCTGCGCCCCCGCGGTGAAGGCGTCCGCGCGAGCGGGCGCGGCGCCCTTGCCCCAGCCCCCGGCGGGCCAGACCAGCGGGTGCCGCGGCAGGGCACGCAGTCCGGCGATCACGGCCTCGGCCTTGGGCAGCCGCAGGTCGAAGCGCGACCAGTCGAAGTCGGTGGCGGCGCGCACGGCCGCTTCGGTGTCATCGAGCGCGGCAATGGCGGCGTCCAGGGTCGGTGCGTCGGTCCCGTTCGGGCGGACCTGGCGGTCCGGCCCCGCGGCCGGCCCCGGGGCGCCGGTCAGGGCCGGCGGCAGGATCAGGGCCAGGGTGAGCAGGAGGCTTGCCGGTGCGACACGCTGGGTCCAATCGCTGTCCGGATGGATGCGGGCCAGGCGCGGGGCCAGTGCCAGGGCGCCGGCCAGGGTGGCCGTGATCAGCGCGTGCAACTGGGCGGTCGGCAGCCAGGCGGGGCGCACCAGGGCGGCGAGCGCGATGACGGACGCCAGACAGGCGAGCCCGAGCGCCCACAGACGCGGCCACAGCGGACCCGGCCGCCGACTGCCGACGGCCACGACCGCCCCGGCGAGTATCGCGGCACCGAGTGCGGCCAACCAGGGCAGCGGCAGAAAAAACCGGTAAGCGGCACGCAATTGGGCGCTGTGCTGGACCGCCGCCAGGACGCTCAGCAAGGCCAGCAGCGAGGCCCAGGAGAGCATCGCGGCCGGCAGACCCAGGGTGCCGAGCCGCTGCGCGACGGACCCCGGCGCCAGCGGGTCGGGGATGGCGGACTGCCGCTCACGATGCCCAGCATCACCCATTACCCTAACTCCGGCAGTTGCTCACGCCAAGACGCCAAGACGCCAAGAAATACAATAGGGTTAGCAATGTCACCAGTTATAGGGTACGCATCGCGTACCCGCCATGCTGCCACGACCGCCGGAGCCGGGTACGCGATGCCCTACCCTACAGCGACAGCTACCGGACGGTCTCACGGACCGGGCGTCGTTGTCGTTGTCGTAATCGTGGTCGGATGATTCGATTACGACAACGAC
>NZ_CAIKKU010000620.1 GCF_903828115.1 uncultured Thiodictyon sp.
CCCGAACGGCATCGCCTCTCGGAATACGATCACGACAACGACAACGACAACGACAACGACAACGACAACGACAACGATGGTGTCTTCAGGCCTGGCGATAGACCCGCGTCCTGGCCAGGGCGGCGTTCTTTTCCAGGTACTCGATCATCAGACCGGCGATATCTTTGCCGGTCGCGCCCTCGATCCCTTCCAGGCCCGGGGTGGAGTTGACCTCCAGCACCAGCGGACCGCGCCGCGAGCGCAGGATGTCCACGCCGGCCACGTTGAGCCCCATGATGCGGGCCGCGTGAGTGGCAGTAGAGCGCTCCTGCGGGGTGATACGGATGGGGCTGGCGCTGCCGCCGCGATGCAGATTGGAACGGAACTCCCCGGGTTTGGCCTGGCGCTTCATCGCGGCGACCACCCGCTCACCGATCACGAAGCAGCGGATGTCCGCCCCCTGGGCCTCCGCGATGTACTCCTGGACCAGGATGTTGGCGCGCAGCCCCATGAAGGTCTCGATCAGGCCCTTGGCGGCGGGCTCGGTGTCCGCCAGCACCACCCCGATCCCTTGGGCACCCTCCAGCAGCTTGATGACCAGCGGCGGCCCGCCGACCATCTTGAGCAGGTCCTCGATGTCGTCCGGGGCATGGGCATAGCCGGTGATGGGCAGCCCGATGCCCTTGCGCGAGAGCAGTTGCAGTGAGCGCAGCTTGTCGCGGGCGCGGGCGATCGCCACCGACTCGTTCAGGGCGAAGACCCCCAGCATCTCGAACTGACGCAGCACCGCCGTGCCGTAGAAGGTGACGGAGGCGCCGATGCGCGGGATCACCGCGTCGAAGCCCTTGAGCTCCTCCCCCTTGTAGTGGATGGACTGAGCCCGGGTGCTGATGTTCATATAGCAGCGCAGCACGTCGATGACCTGGACCTCATGTCCGCGCGCCTGCGCCGCCGCCACCAGACGGCAGGTGGAATAGAGGGTCGGGTCGCGCGACAGGAGTGCGATCTTCATCCCTGGTTCTCAGGCACTGAAAAAGCGCTCCACCTGCGTCAGTCGCTCCTGGTCGCTGACGAGTTCCGCGCGGGCAAAACGCACCATGAGCACCATCCGGCCGGCCCGCTCGCCGTGATAGGCGCGCAGGTATTCGATCTCCGCCGATTGCGGGTCCTCTTCGCGCTCTTGCCGCACGACGTTCATGCGGTCCAGGCGGGTGCGCTCCGGTCTGGCGGCGATCAGGGTCTCGGGGGTGCGCAGCAGCGCCGCGAAGCGGTCCAGGTAGTCGTTGAGCGTCGCCAGCCCCTGGTGCGCCGCTGTTAGTGCCCGTTCCAGGTCCTTGATCTCATTTCCGATAATCTGGTATTCGGTGGTATGGGCGGCGCCGTCGTCGCGCAGGATCTCCAGCCCATGGGCCACCGGGCTCACCACCTTCTGTTTGATGCGCACGATGCGCAGGCTTTCCTGCAGCTCTTCGATCCGCGCCTGCTGGCGCCCGATCTCCTGCGCGGCGAACTCCACCAAGGCATCCATGATGGCCCCGGCGGTCTTGGCCCGGACCGTCTCCGGATTCCCCGCGGCCAGGATCACCTCGATATTGTCGAAGGACAGCGTGGTCTGCGCGATGTCGCGCTGTAACGTCTCTCCGTTGAGTTCGATGCCCAGTTGGTGGCGGAACACCGGCAGTGCCAGGAGGATGGCGTAGCAATCCCCCGTCATGAGGGCCGTCTTACCCATGTAGTCGCGACAGTCGGTGCTTGAGACCGCCCAGCGGATGCGGCTCGGATCGCCGAACAGTGAGTTGAGTAGGGCATCCTCAGCCCAGGTCTGCCGGTTGAGCCGCACGGGTCCGGGGACGCGCCGGGCGAGTTCCTCGCTGTAGTCGAGGCAGCGGGCGATGGGCTCGCGCAGCAGGCGACGGTAACCGTTGAGCCCACGGATGCGGGGATTGGCCAGGTCGACGGCACGCTCGATGGCGTGCCGGATCGCGTCCTCGCGCAGTTGGTTGCGCGCCCCGCGCACGCGCAGCCGCGACCACTGGTCGTGGACGAAGGCGCTGAGGTCTTGCCAGTGATTGCTCATCGGTTGGGGGTATCCGCGGCGTGCCCGGGCCCGGTCGCGTCCTCCTTGGTGAACAGCGTGTGCAGCAGCAGGACCACCACGCCGATGCTGATGGCGCTGTCGGCGATATTGAAGGCGGGCCAGGGGTTGAACAGCGCCAGCGGGACCCAGGGCAGATAGACCTGGATAAAGTCGATGACATGGCCGAGCAACAACCGGTCGATCAGGTTGCCGAGTGCCCCGCCGATGATCAGGGCCAGGGCCGCCGCCAGGGTCCGCTCGCCGGGCCGCAGCCGCACCAGCCAGGCCGTCAGTATGGCGGTGATGACGAGCGCCACGACGGCCAACAGCCAGCGCTGCCAGCCCCCGGCCGTGGCCAGCAGGCTGAAGGCCGCGCCGGTGTTGAAGGCCAGCGTCAGGTTCAGGTTGGGGAGCACTTCAATTGTCTGGAAGGGTTGCAGTGAGCCCATCACCAGCCACTTGGTGGCCTGGTCCAGGAGGACCACGATGAGTGACAGCCAGAGCCAGTGTTTCATTACGCAATCCGCACAGAGTAGTGAGTGAAAAGCGGTCTTGATCATCATCCCGGCCATTGCGCGAACGGCGCGGTCGCCGGTCCGCACAGCGGACCCTACGGGACCGATCACCGCGCACGGCCAACCTGATGCTCAGACCCGCCACAGGTTCAGCTCATAACGGGCGACCTGCGGATCATCGCTCATCAAGACCAAGGGTTCTGTTTGGGCCTGGGCGATCAGCAGTCGATCAAATGGATCGCGGTGAAGGTGGGGGAGACGGCGCACCCGCAGGGCATGCAGGCCGCTGACCGGCAACTCCTCGAAGCCCGTCCCCAGGGCCGCGGAGCGCACCAGTTCGGGCTCGGCCGCGAGGTCCGGCCGGTTCAGTGCCCGCTTGATCGCGATCTCCCAGATGCTCGCGGCGCTGAAGAAGACGCGGTTCTCGGGCGCCTCCAAGGCCTCACCGACGGCGCTCGGCAAGCGTCCCGGCTCGCTCAGCGCCCAGAGCAGGATGTGCGTATCCAGCAGGAGCCGCACTAGCGCCCCTCGAAGGCGTCGAGCAGTTCATCGGGCAGCGGCGCGTGATAGTCGCCCGTGCTCGGCAGGTGTCCCGCCAGGGTCCCGAGCACCCGGCGCGGACGCGGTTGCGTGATCGCCACCAGGCGGACCACGGGCGACCCGGCCCGGGCGATCACGACCTCACCCCCGGCCTCGACCTGCTCGATGAGCTGGGAGAGGCGGGTCTTGGCCTCATGGATGTTGACCTGGGTCGGCAGTGCGGTCTGCATGGTTTGGGTCTTAGGCTTAGCTAACTACAGACTAACCGCTCTTGTCGCCCGCTTCAACCGAAATCCCGGCCACTGCCGTCATGCAAATCGCCTGACCTCGCCCGCCCCGGTCACGTTCTCCACGCAACGCCCGCATAGTTCCGGATGGTCCGCGTGGGTGCCGACGTCGGGCCGGTGATGCCAGCAGCGCACGCACTTGGGATGCCTGGCCGCGGTGACCCGCACCGCCAGCCCGGCCAGGTCGGTGGCGAGCGCCGTGTCGGGCCGCTCGGCCGCGGGGTGCAGCCGGACCGCCGAGGTAATCAGTACGAAGCGCAACTCCTCCCCCAGGCGGGCCAGGGACTCAGAGAGCCCGGCATCGCAGTAGAGGTCCAGTTCCGCGTCCAGTCCGGAGCCGATCAGGTTGTCCTTGCGGGCATCCTCCAGGGCCGGTCCCACCGCCATCCGGGCGGCCAGGACCTGATCCCAAAAGGCCTGGTCCAGGGCGCCGGTGGGGTCCAGGGGGGTGAGCCCCGTGTACCAGGCCGCCGTGAAGACGGACTCGGCGCGGGTGCCCGGCAGATAGCCCCAAATCTCCTCCGCGGTGAAGGACAGGATCGGCGCCAGCCAGCGCACCATGGCCTCCGCGATATGGTACATCGCCGTCTGGGCCGAGCGCCGCGGCAGGCCATCGGTCGCCGTGGTGTACTGGCGGTCCTTGATCACGTCCAGATAGAAGGCGCCCAGGTCCACCGCGCAGAAATTGTGTACTTTCTGGTAGATCAGGTGGAACTGGTAGTCGCGATAGGCCTCGATGAGTTCCTCCTGCAGTTGCCGCGCCCGGTCCATCACCCAGCGGTCCAGGGCCAGCATGTCGGCGGGCGCCACCTGGTTGGCGGCCGGATCGAAGCCCGCAAGGTTGGCGAGCAGGAAGCGGTTGGTGTTGCGGATGCGCCGGTAGGCGTCCGCGGTGCGCTTCAGGATCTCATCGGAGACGCTCATCTCACCGCGATAGTCCGTGGCCGCCACCCACAGCCGGATGATGTCGGCCCCCAGGGTCTTCATCACGTCCTGGGGGCTCACCACATTGCCCTTGGACTTGGACATCTTCTCGCCCTTGGCGTCCACCGTGAAGCCGTGGGTCAGCACCCCCCGATAGGGCGCCCGCTCGTGCAGGGCCACCGAGGTCAGCAGCGACGACTGGAACCAACCCCGGTGCTGGTCCGAGCCCTCCAGATACAGGTCCGCGGGGAAGCCCAGGTCCGCCCGGCGCTCCAACACGCAGGTGTGGGTGACGCCCGAGTCGAACCAGACGTCGAGCGTGTCCTGGACCTTCTCGTACTCGGCGCCCTCGCGCTCCCCCAGGAGCCCCGAGGGGTGCAGCTCGAACCAGGCCTCGATGCCTTTGAGTTCCACCCGCCGGGCGACCTCCTCGATCAGTTCCGCCGTGCGCGGATGCAGCTTGCCCGTAACCTTGTGGACCAAGAGCGTCATCGGCACCCCCCAGGTGCGCTGGCGCGAGATGCACCAATCCGGGCGGCCCTCGATCATGCCCTCAATACGCCCCTGGCCCCACTGCGGCGTCCAGGTGACCCGCTCGATCTCGCCCAGGGCCGCCGCGCGCAGTCCCTGCTTGTCCATGCTGATGAACCACTGGGGCGTGGCGCGGAAGATCACCGGTGTCTTGTGGCGCCAGCAATGGGGGTAGCTGTGGGTGAAGCGCTGCTCCAGCAGCAGGGCGCCGTGGGCCTTGAGCACCTCCACCACGCTCTCGTTGGCCTTGAAGACGTTCTCGCCCGCGAAGAGCGGCGTGCCGGGCAGAAAGCGCCCATCCGCGCCCACCGGGTTATCCACCGGGAGCCCGTAGCGGCTGCCGACGATATAGTCCTCCAGGCCGTGACCGGGGGCGGTATGGACGGCGCCGGTGCCCGCCTCCAGGGTCACATGCCCCCCCAGGACCACCGGCACCTCACGATCGTAGAAGGGATGGCGCAGACGCATCCCCTCGAAGTCCGCGCCGCGCGCATAGCCCAGGACGCGATAGCGCTCGAAGCCCCAGCGGTCCATGGTGTCCTTGAGCAGGCCCTCGGCCACGATCAGGCGTTCCTGATGGCCGCCGGACTCGACCGCCACGACGACATACTCCAACTCCGGGTTCAGGGCCACCGCCTGATTGGCTGGCAGGGTCCAGGGCGTGGTGGTCCAGATCACGAGCGACGCCGGACCCTCGCCGCAGCCGTTGGGCGAGCCGTGGCAACGCCCCTCCAACACCCCCGGCTCCACCAGCGGGAAGCGCACGTCGATGGCGATGGACTGCTTGTCCGCGTATTCCACCTCGGCCTCGGCCAGGGCCGAGCCGCAATCGATACACCAATGGACCGGCTTCTCCCCCTTCACCACATGGCCCTTGGCGATAATGCGCCCCAGCGCGCGGATGATGTCCGCCTCGTTGGCGAAGTCCATGGTCAGATAGGGGTGCTGCCAATCCCCGAAGACCCCCAGGCGCTTGAAGTCGGTGCGCTGCCCCTCGACCTGCCTGGCGGCGAAGTCCCGGCAGGCGACGCGAAATTGCGCGGCCGTCAGCTTGTGCCCCGGCTTGCCCTGTTTCTTCTCCACCTGGAGTTCGATCGGCAGCCCGTGGCAGTCCCAGCCCGGTACAAAGGGCGCATCCAGACCGTCCAGGGTCCGGGCCTTGACGATGATGTCCTTCAGCACCTTGTTGACCGCGTGCCCGATATGGATCTCGCCATTGGCGTAGGGCGGGCCGTCGTGCAGGATGAAACGCGGCGCACCCGCCCGGGCGGCGCGGATCTTCGCGTAGATATCCAACTGCTCCCAGTGCTCAAGCAGCGCCGGCTCGCGCTGGGCCAGGTTGGCCTTCATCGGGAACGCGGTGGTGGGGAGGTTCAGGGTGTGTTTGTAGTCAGGCACTTGATTTGTTTCCGCGGGATGATGGCACGGGGGGGAGACGCGCCAGGTACGCTGTGTTGGTCTGTTTAGGAACGGTTCACTAATAAGCAAGTCGATTAGGGAGTGCTTACCTCGTTGTCGTTGTCGTTGTCGTTGTCGTAATCGAGGTTATCGTAGCGACCCGAATTCTCCCGCACGCCGAATTGCATCGCTTCTTCGATTAC
>NZ_CAIKKU010000621.1 GCF_903828115.1 uncultured Thiodictyon sp.
GCCGCAACCACCGCGACCGGTCGCGCCGCCCCCCCAGCCCGCCGCCGACGCCCCCCGGGCCCCGGCCGAGCCGCCGCCGCCCGCGCCGGACCTGGACTGGGACACGGCCTGGGAGCCGGTCGGTGACCCGGTATGGGAGCCGGTGTGGGAGCCGCCGACGGCCCCGGCTGGGCCCACCCGCGTCCAGAGCCCGCCGCGGACTGCGCACGCCGCCGCGCCGCCCGCCAAGGCCCCCGCGGTCGCCCCGCCCCCCGTGCTCGACGACCCCGCAATCCTGGATTGGGACGCCCTGGCCGCCGCGGTCGCCGCCTGCCGCGCCTGCGCACTGTGTGAGAGCCGCACCCGCACCGTCTTCGGGGTCGGCGACCGCCAGGCGCGCCTGTTGGTCATCGGCGAGGCCCCGGGGGCGGACGAGGACCGGGCGGGCGAGCCCTTTGTCGGCCGCGCGGGCCAGCTCTTGAACCAGATGCTGGCCGCCATCGGGCTTGCGCGCGGTCAGGTCTATATCGCCAATATCCTCAAGTGCCGCCCGCCGGGCAACCGCAATCCCCACCCGGGCGAGGTCGCCCACTGTCAGGGCTACCTGGCGCGGCAGGTCGAACTGATCCGCCCGCGGGTGATCCTGGCCGTGGGTGCGGTCTCGGCCCAGAACCTGCTCGGCACCGACACCCCCGTGGGCCGTCTGCGCGGGCGCTGGTTCGACTATGGCCCCGCGGCCGTCCCCCTGCGCGTTACCTACCATCCCGCCTATCTGCTGCGCTCACCCGAGCACAAGGGCAAGGCCTGGGAGGACCTGATCGAGGTGTCACGCCGGCTCGGCAGGGGTGCCTGAGGGGGTCTGCACGTTCCGGAATCGGGCACGAGAAAAATGTGTTTGCTAATTTAAGCGACTACTAATATACTCTTTCCCGTGGGTGGTGCTGTACGCGCCCCGCTAGCTGCCAACAACACAATCGAATCTTCGGAGATCAAGATGAAAAAGCTTGCTACTGCTGTCGCCGTCGCCGCCCTGCTGGGCCTGTCCGCCTCCGCCTCCGCTTGGGGTCCCTGGGGCGGCGGTCCTTGGGGCGGTGGGCCCGGTTACGGGAACAACGGCTGGGGTAACAATGGCTGGGGCAACAACGGCTATGGTGACGGCTCGGGCGACTGGCTCGGCGACATGTTCGGAGACGGCGACTTCAACATGAGCATGAGCGGCGGCGGCAATGGCCGCGGCTACGGTCGCGGGCGTGGCACTGGCTACGGCAATGGCTATGGCCGCGGCTATGACGGCTACGGCTACGGCGCCCCCTACTACGGCGGCTACGGCCCCTACGGCGGCGTTCCCTACGGCTATGGCGCCCCCTATGCCGCCCCTTACCCGGTCCCGATGGCCCCCCCGGCTCCGCCGGCCGCCCCGGCCCAGCAGGCCCCGGCCAAGTAAGGCCGCCGACCGGCACGACCTTCGGCGCGCAGGGATAGCGCGCCGGATCGAAGGCCAGGCATTCGCCTGGCCTTTCCATTGGCGCAGGGCGCGCTGTCAGTCCACCCGGTGCCGCGTGACGGCCTCGATCGTCATCCCGGCCCATCAGCCGACGGCGAGGGCTGTGGTCCGCACAGCGGACCCTACGGCACCGCGCCC
>NZ_CAIKKU010000622.1 GCF_903828115.1 uncultured Thiodictyon sp.
AGCCCAGGGCAACGCCCTGGGTGATCTGTTGTTATGGGTCCCAGCCCTGAAAGGGCGTGACATACCAGCCCAGGGCAACGCCCTGGGTAGTCTGTTGTTATGGGTCCCAGCCCTGAAAGGGCGTGACATACCAGCCCAGGGCAACGCCCTGGGTGGTCTGTTGTTGAGGGTCCCAGCCCTGAAAGGGCGTGACATCGGCAACGCGGGAACCGTGACCGATGGTGGATGCGGCGCGCCCGACCGCCGGACCAGACGTAGGGTCCGCTGTGCGGACCGAGCGCCGCCGCTGACGCAGGGTCGCCGACCACACAGACGAAGACTAGAATGCCCTGATGCCTGACCGCCTCACCCTCCCGCAACTGGAAAGCTACCTCTGGGGCGCCGCCACCATCCTGCGCGGCCTCATCGATGCCGGCGACTACAAGCAGTTCATCTTCCCGCTGGTGTTTTACAAGCGCCTGTCGGATGTCTGGGACGAGGACTATGCGCAGGCGCTCGCGACCTACGCCGACGATGCGGTGCTCGCCCGTGCGCAGGCCGACGAGCGCTTCGCCGTCCCCGCGGGCGCCCACTGGGACCAGGTGCGCACCGTCGCCCGGGACCTGGGCCGTGCACTGCAGGACGCCATGCGCGCCATTGAGGCCGCCAACCCGGGGCGCTTCGACGGCATCTTCGGCGACGCCCCCTGGACCAACAAAGAGCGCCTGCCCGACGGCACCTTAAAGGACCTGCTGGAGCACTTCGCAGGTCAGATTCTCTCCACCGCCAAGGTCCCCGAGGACACGCTCGGCGACGCCTATGAATACCTGATCGGCAAGTTCGCCGACGACGGCGGCCACACCGCGCAGGAGTTCTACACCAACCGCACCGTCGTCCACCTGATGACCCAAATGCTCCAGCCCCAACCCGGCGAGCGCATCTATGACCCCACCTGCGGCACCGGCGGCATGTTGCTCTCGGCGCTCGCGCAGGTGAAGTGCGCCGGGGGCGAGCCGCGCACGCTGCGTCTCTACGGACAGGAGCGCAACCACATGACCGCCTCCATCGCCCGCATGAACCTGGTCCTGCATGGGGTCGAGGACTTCGACATCCAGCGCGGCGACACCCTGGCCGAACCGCGCTTCACGGACGCCGACCGGCTGCGCACCTTTGATGTGGTACTCGCCAATCCGCCATATTCGATTAAGCAGTGGAACCGCGACGCCTGGCAGTCGGACCCCTGGGGCCGGAACTTCCTCGGCACCCCGCCCCAGGGCCGCGCCGACTATGCCTTTTTTCAGCATATCCTCAAAAGCCTGGACCCGCGGACCGGGCGCTGCGCCATCCTCTTTCCGCACGGCGTCCTGTTCCGCAAGGAAGAGGCCGCGATGCGCCGCAAGCTGATCGAGGCCGACCTGGTCGATTGCGTGCTGGGTCTCGGTCCCAACCTCTTCTTCAACTCCCCGATGGAGGCCTGCGTCGTCCTCTGCCGCACCAGCAAACCGCCGCAGCGCCAGGGCCGCATCCTCTTCATCGACGCACTCGAGGCAATCACCCGCGAGCGCGCCTACAGCTTCCTCAAACCCGAGCACCAGCGACGCATCGCCGACGCCTACCAGGCCTTTGCCGAGGTACCCGGCTTCGCCGCGGTCGCCACGCGCGCGGCGGTCGCCGTCGGCGACTACAGCCTGTCCATTCCGCTCTATGTCAAACGGGGCAAGCCCGCGAACGGTGCGGCGCCGGACGGGCGTAGCCTGGCGGCGGTGTGGGCGGATTGGGAGGCGGAGGGGGAGGGGTTCTGGCAGCAGATGGATGCCTTGGTCGATACGCTGGACGTGTTGTGCGAAAGAGCTTGTGGGGATTCGTAGAATCCACACAAGCTCAGCGCTGAATCCCCACAAGTGCTTGTGGGGATAGTGATCGCCTTCCGCTCGTGACACCGCTCCACAGTGGCGTCGCGCAGGTGGTGGGCACGCCGTCCCCCCGAACCCTGCGACTGGTCTGATGTTCAAGGCCCCGCAAGCCGGGCCCGCGGGGGCGGGACGCCCCCGCTCCTTTGGCACTATAATGCTCATGACACACCCGCCACGCTTGGCCGGTTTCGACTGGGCAGCGCAACCATGGCGGGTTTTTTTCCCTGGGCATCCGATGAAGGCCCAGGGGAGCGCGCGTAGGACGGACACCAGCCAGGCCGGGTATTTCCTCTTGGAGATTTTCCATGTCGAGCGTGACAGTCACCCTCTCCAGCCGGGGACAGGTTGAGATCCCCGAGCATATTCGCGCCGAATTGCATTGGCAAACTGGTCGCGAGTTGATCCTCGAAACCACCCCGGCCGGTCTCCTGCTCAAGCCAAGACCCGCGAATAAAGCGCTCAGGCTGGAGGACCTGCGGGGATTCCTGAAACACGCCGGCCCGCCGCTGTCCACCGATGCGCTCTGCGCACCGGTCGATATCGGCGCCGAGTGGGACGCCGCGGAGAGCCATGGTCAATGATCGCCTTCGACACCAATTTACTGGTGCGACTTATCGTCGATGATCACCCGCGGCAGGCGGACGTGGCTGAGCACCTGCTCAAACAGCATCGCGTCCTCATATCCCGGACCGTGCTGTTGGAAACCGAATGGGTCTTGCGATCACTCTACCAGACTCCGCGTGAGCGTATCCATGCGTTTTTCCAGTTGATGATACAGACGGAAAACGCCGAACTCGAAGACGCAGCGGCCATCGAGCAGGCGCTCGCGTGGTATGCGATGGGGGCTGACTTCGCCGATGCACTGCACCTCGCGGCGAGCGGCAGTGCCGTGATGCATACCTTCGATAAGGATTTTTGTAAGGCGGCGCGGAAGGCCGGAATTGCGCCGCAGGTTCGGGTATGGAAGGTTTGAAGGCGGGGTGGCGACGGGTCAGGTTCGGCGATGTCGTAAAACTGAACCAGGAGACGAGCAAAGATCCTGCGGCCGATGGGCTGGACCGCTACGTCGGTCTGGAGCACATCGAGCCTGGCGACCTGCGTATCCGCTCCTGGGGCGAGATCGCCGACGGGACCACCTTCACCAACCGCTTCCGACCGGGGCAGGTGTTGTTTGGCAAGCGCCGGGCCTATCAGCGGAAGGTCGCGGTCGCGGATTTTGATGGGATCTGCTCCGGCGATATCTATGTGCTGGAATCCAGAGACCCGAATCTGCTGCTGCCGGAACTGTTGCCGTTCATTTGCCAGACGGATGGGTTTTTTGAGCACGCCGTTGCGACCTCGGCCGGTTCGCTGTCACCGCGGACTAATTGGAAGAGTCTCGCGGAATACGAATTCACATTGCCCGCGCTGGAGGAGCAGCAGCCAATTCTGTCATTATTGCAGAAAGCCGAGAGTAATGTTCTATTGATACGTGCGGCCATGGAGTCTTTGGAAAAACTGCGCTACTCCCTTTCGATTCACCGTTTCTTGGGCACTCCGTTAGCAGAAACGGTTACAGGCCGAGACCTCATACGCCGAAAAGCCCTCTCGCTGCAAACTGGGCCATTTGGGAGCGTTCTGAAGGCATCGGCGTATCAAAGCGTTGGCGTTCCGATAATTAACCCGGTGAACATTACGAACGGTAAAATGGTTTTCCCTGACGGCCCGTTTCTGGGAGAAGACGACCGGCAAAGACTTGCGAAATACTGGATGATGCCCGGAGATGTCGTCATGGGAAGGAAACGTCACATGCACAAACTGGTCTACGTCGAGCAGGAACATGAAGGCTTTGTTGTTGGTTCTGACTGCATACGATTCCGGGTGGACAAGGCTATAATCAATCCTAGGTATTTTTTCTATTTTCTGAAATCCGACTCAACCCAGCACTGGCTCCAGGCGCAGGCGGGCGGCAATGGGACTGTGATGCCCGGCATGAATGAGCGCATCTTGGAGCGGCTGGAAATCTATTTGCCAGATAGCCCAAAGCAAGAACAAATTGCCTCTGAATTCAGTAACATTGATGCAGCGGAAAAATCGCTCAGTGCTCGATTATTTCAGGCGACCAGCTTCAAGAATCATTTGATCTCGCTCCCAGGCTCCGATGTCACTGCCGTTAAGTCAAGCGCCCCAGCCCAAGCGCCTGGAGTCCAAGGCTTCAGCCTTGGAGCGCGCCAAGGCT
>NZ_CAIKKU010000623.1 GCF_903828115.1 uncultured Thiodictyon sp.
GACCATCATGAGTTGGAAGCACCCGGTGGCGATCAGGTCGGCGGCCGGCAGCAGGCCCATGGGCAGCCCCAGCGCCAGGGCGCGACCCATGGGGACCCACCGGGGCCGCCAGTAACGATGGCTCGCGAATTCGCGGCGCACGCGCGGACCCAGGAAGATCCAGAGTCCGGCGAAAAAGCCGACCGCCTGGGCCGTGGTGGTGGCCCAGGCGACCCCCGCCACCCCGAACCCGAGGCCGAGCGCCAGGACCTGATTCAATACGGCATTGGTCACACCGACCACGACCATCAGGGCCAGGGTGACCCCGGTGCGCCCGATCCCGTTGAAGAAACTGGTGATGCACCAGAGTGCCACCCCGCCCATGGCCCCGGCAACGCGCGGAAACCAGAAGTCCAGGGCCATGGTCTCGACCGCCGGCGGGAGTTGCACCGGGGCCAGGAGCCAGCCGCCCGCCAACCCCGCGAGGACGAAGAGCGGACTGGTGGCCAGCACGACCCAGAGCCCGCTCCAGACCGTCTGCGCCACCCCCAGGCGGTCACCGGCGCCGTAGGCCTGGGCGACCAGGGTCTGGACCGCCATGGCCACCCCCCCGAACAGCAGGATCAGCACGATGACGAACCAGTAGACCCCGCCGACCGCGGCGATGGCGTCGGTGGAGATGCGCCCCAGGAACCAGGTGTCGGTCAGATTGAGCACCGCCTGGATGCCGCTGTTCAGGAACAGCGGGGCGGCCAGCGCCACGACGGCGCGCAGGTCCACGCGGCGCCGGCCCGCGCTATCGTGGCGCAGGGCGGGCAGGGGGCGCGGGAGGGCCGGGAGATCGGGGGGAGTCGGGTCCATGGCTAAGGGTGCGGCGTCAAACCGCTGACCCTGCCTCAAGGGTCCGGTGGAGTCAAGCCGACGGGTCGGGCGTCGTTGTCGTTGTCGTTGTCGTTGTCGTAATCGTGGTCGGATTGTTCGATTACGACAACGACAACGTACCGGGGTTCTCGGTCACTACATCAGTTCTGATCGCACCCGGTCGGCCCCGGAATCCGTCGTCCATCATTTCCTGGAATGTCCAGGGGCAGGAGTCATCGTCCCGGCCGCCGCCGAGACATTCCGCACTGGATCTTGAAACCACTAAAGGAACTTGACCAGCATGGCAACAACCGCTGCCTGGGCTGATAGTAGGCCCGCCATCCACCTAACCAGATCCGCTTTCAGTAATTCCACGTCGGACTTGGTCGCCAACTCGCGATCAATGATCATTACGCAGGCTATCAAGAAGTTGGTCTTGCGAGATGAATTCACCCCGCTCGATCTCCGCCATGGCAGCCAGCAGTTCATTTTCCTCCTCCGCCGAGAGGCTAAAGGACTCATCGGGTTCTCGGGAGATGACGGCGACGACGGAGCCCTCTGCAAGGCAAAGGCCCTCCACGACGATTTTCCCGGCTACGACCGTACCAGTGGTGACTTGCATGGGTGAACGGTACTCCTGCATCAACATTGAATGTCACGCCCTTTCAGGGCTGATCGTCCTTAACCGACCAACCCAGGGCGTTGCCCTGGGCTGGTATGTTACGCCCCTTCAGGGCTTCTGGTCGCGCTGCGGTCGCTTCTCGTTCCCACGCTCCGCGTGGGAATGCCGGGCGGGCGCTCCGCGTCC
>NZ_CAIKKU010000624.1 GCF_903828115.1 uncultured Thiodictyon sp.
AATCGAATAATCCGACCACGATTACGACAACGACAACGACGCCTGGTCCGTTAGAACGTCTGGTAGCTGTAGCCGCTCCCACAGCGTCGCCGCGCGACTTTCACGGCAACGTCACGGCCAGTGCCGCCGCCTCCGCCCGGCAGTCGCGGGTGGGCCCCAGTCCCTTGGCGCGGGCCGCGGCCAGTTCCGCCTTGGCGGCCTCTAACTGGGCGCGAAAGGCCGGGTCCGCGTGCAGGCGGGCGACCACGCCGGGCGCCAGCACCCGGCTGGCCGTCACGTCGCTCTGCCAATGCATGCCGCAAATCACCCGGCTCTGGCCAAAGGCATAGCCGCGCGCGAGGAGCCGGTCGGCACGCTCGGGGGCCAGTTCGGTGAGGATCAGGGTCCA
Organism: uncultured Thiodictyon sp.; assembly: GCF_903828115.1. Taxonomy (GTDB): domain Bacteria; phylum Pseudomonadota; class Gammaproteobacteria; order Chromatiales; family Chromatiaceae; genus Thiodictyon. Next base: position 389 of record NZ_CAIKKU010000624.1, read on the forward strand.
GGTCCAGCCGATCATGGTATGACCGGATGGGTAGGACCCATTGCGCCGCAGCCGCGCCTCGTCTTGCGGGGTGCAACTGGCCTGGCGATTGACGACGAAGGGACGGGTGCGCTGGTAGTGCTCCTTGGTCGGCGCGGCGGCCAGATTCGCATCGGTCGCGCTGCGGCCCAGGAGGGCGTACAGGTTCGGCGTGGCCTCTTGCGTGATCGGCGCGTCCAGCGCGCAGGAGAAGGCCTGCGGACCCTGCGGGAGTTTGAGTACCGCGTCGGCGGTCGCTAGCGCCCAGCGCGGCGTGTTGCGAAAGGCGCGCGTCGCGCGGAACGCCGCCTGGTCGGCGGCCATGGCGGCCGATCCCGGGGCGGGCGGGGGCGGGAGCAGCGTCAGGCCGTCGGGCAGCGCGCCGGGCTGCAGGAAGCCGGCCGGTGTCCCCGGCTTGATCTCGGCCACGGCGGCGGGTGGCGGGACCTGGTTGACCGACGCACAGCCCGCCGCCAGGGCCAGGCCGGCCAGCGCCAGCCAAGGCAACAACCGCCGTCGGGCCGCGGGCGCGAGCGGTCGAACGGCGGCCGATGGCTTCCCACCCAAGTCCAGTGCAGGCGATATACCCATTCTCGATCTCTCCTGTTCGCAGGTTTTCAGCGACGCGGCCGGCAACCGCCAGCCTTGCTGAATAGCATATCGCCTTACGCGCGCCGCTGCCGAATCCCAGTTGTAGGAGCGGCCCCCCGGCCGCGGCGGGTGGCCGCCAGGAGTATCAAGGCCGGCAGCGCCAGGCCGCGATCCATGGAATCCGGAATTTCTCTTGGCAGCCTGCATTCTTGCCCCGGTGTCGGGTAAGCTTAAAGCCACCTGAAACCCGACATAGAGCGAGTCGACGATGAGCAAGCTCAAGCTGCGGCCGACCGGACCGGCTGGGGAGGCACCGGTGCGTGTCGGTGCCTCTGTGTGAGATTCTTAAGAGATCTCACGCAGAGGCGCAGAGGCGCAGAGGCGGTGACCCGCGACGCTCGGGTAACCCGCGAAACCTCGTCGCGGCTGAGGCTGCTCCCACAAGGTCCCCGCCGGACTTTCACGGTAAAGCCATGGCCGGCAGCGGACAGCGCGACATGAAGACCGATCCGTCGATCTATGAATACCTCGCCACCGGCGCCGAGGCGTTTCGCATCCTGAGCGGCGGTGTAACCCTGAGCGGGAGCTACCGCTTCGTGTCCCTGACGCTCAAGGGCATCGAGCGACGCCTGGACGGCATCTTTGAACCCGAGGACCACGACGGACCCGCCCAGATCGTCGAGTTTCAGGCGCAACCGGTGGCCGGTGCCTGGTATAACCTGCTGACCAAGATCGGACTGTACGGGGAGGCGCACCCGGGCCGCGCGGTTCGCGGTATCCTCATCTTCCTGCGTGCGGGGGACGATCCCGGGGCACCGCCCGGCGCCGGGCCGCCCCTGTGCTCGGTCGCGTATCTCGACGAGATTCTGCCCGCGTGGCTGGAGCGCGAGCCGGACAACCCATACGTCGCGGCGCTGGTCCCGCTGATCATCCCGCGCACCGAGGACCTGCGGGTCCGTGCCCCGGCGGCCTGGCAGGTGATCCGGACGGCGGCCGTGGCGCCGCCGGTCCGCGCTACCCTGGAACGGATACTCGAATTTTTGCTGATGGAGCGGTTTCCACTACTCACCAACGAGGAGTTGCGCATCATGTTGCCGGTACTGGTTCCACTGGAACAAACACGCGCCTATCAGGAGATTTTTGCCAAGGGCGAAGCCGCCGGTAAGGCCGATGGCGAGGCTAAGGGCAAGGCGGAGGGCAAGGCGGAGGGCGAGGCCAAGGGCAAGGCCGATGGCCTGAAGCGGTTGCTGAAGCGCCGCTTCGGCGCCCTGCCCCGGTGGGCCGTCCTGCGTCTGGATGGGGCGGCCATGGAGCAGTTGGACGGCTGGCTGGAGGGGATCTTCGAGGCCCAGAGCCTGGAGGACCTGCTCGGCCCCAGGCCGCGGCGCGGCGGGCCGAAGGTGCGCTGACGATCTTGTAGGTCGGGTTAGGCGCGCCTAAATGGCATCGCGTCGGAGCGCGGTGCCCGCGCGCGCCGTAACCCGACAGGCGCCCTCGCTGTCGGGTTACGGCGCGCTAAGCCTCCAAGCCAAGACGCGAATTCGTGCCGCGTGCGTCTAACCCGACCGACCGGCCGACCGGTCTGGTCGCGGCTGAAGCCGCTCCCACAGCGTCGCTGCGCGACCTTCACGGTACCGCACGGCGCTGCCAGTGCGGTTGCCGTAGGGCGGATGCCCGCAGGGCGATCCGCCATTGCGCCGACCCCGACGATTGCGCCGGCGCCGGGGCTGGCGGAACCGCTGCGCGTTCCGCCCTACGGGACCGCGCGCCGGGCTGCTGCCGCCTGTCGGTTCAGATTTCTTGTCTTTTTCTACCCCCCAGCTATGGTAATATCGCCGTAGGCAGCACACGTCCGCCCAAGCCGCAAGGAAACCACCGGGCCCCGGTTTGCCGAATCCTTTGTTCAACTGATCGGTCGGAGGGGAGCGATGAAGACGACCTGACGGGCGCGGGACTGCTGGCGGGGGCGCTGCTGCTGGGCGGCGGTGCGGCCCAGGCGGCGCTGATCGACTACACGGCGGGCGGCGTGAACCTGGTCTGGGACAACGACCGTGGTGCGACGGGACTGACCTGGCTCAAGAACGCCAACCTGGCCGACACGGTGGACTTTGGCGTGACCGGCATCGCGGCCGACGGCACCATGACCTGGGCCGTGGCCCAGGACTGGATCACGGCGATGAACGCGGCCAACTATGCGGGCACCAACGGCTGGCGGCTGTGGTCGGCGCTGAATAGCAATGGTACGGATCCGTGCGAGGGCTTCAACTGCACCGGAAGTGAATTGGGGCACCTGTTCTATACCGAGGGTGGTCTGAGTCAAGGCCAAAGCATCACCTCCAGTACGGCGCTCACTGAACATTTCACCAATATGCAGTCGTCCGTGTACTAGTCCGATACGCAGTTCGCGCCGGGTCCCAACAGCGCGTGGATCTTCGGCACCGCCGGCGGGGACCAGGGCCTCGGCATCAAGGACAACCAGTTTTACGGCTGGGCCGTGCGCCCCGGACAAGTCGCCGCCGCCCCGCTGCCCGCGACTGGCTTGCTGATGGCACTGGGCTTGCTAGCGCTCGGAGCTACCCGACGCGCGCGGCGAGCGACGTTGGTTATTCGGTGATTCGGATGCCTGATCTGATAGAGGCGGCCCTTTAGAGGGGGGTCAGGGGGGATACTTCCCCCCTGCGCGCGCAGCGCGCGTGAATACACGATAGGTGTAACTGTTATGGCGCGATACGAACACCTGCCGATCTACAAACAGGCGATGGATGTCGCGGTACACTTCGAGAAGGTGGTGGCCGGCTTCAGCCGCTATCACAAATACACGCTGGGCACCGAGCTGCGCTCCCGGACTTTTATTCCGTGGCCGACCCTGGGCATGGGCCAGCGGCCTCGGGGAAAACGTTTCGGACGGGGCGAATGCCCCGTCCGGCGTGGTCGTCTCCCACAGTATACGCGCCAATGCCGAGCATGACAAGCCGCCGATGCTGTTGGTGCTGCGCGGCCAACTCGATGAGTTATTCATTCTGATTCGCCTGGCCAAGGAGGTCCAGGCGTTCAAGAGTTTTGCGGCCTGTAGGGTGGGTTAGGCGCGCCCGCACGGAGCTTGCCGGATAGCGCGGCGGTGTTGCGCGCCGTAACCCACCATCAACTCCAGGTCGCCTCGGTTTGCAGACACAACGAGGGTTGGCTCAGGAGCTTCAAGGGTCCGCAAGACGGGCCAACGCAACGGGGGCCGGAAGTTGGCGGGCGGCGCCCGCGGGCGCGACCGCCGACGCGTGCCGATTGAATCATTGTGCGCCCATCCCGCCTGGCCCTCGCCACCCATGAGGGGCAGGCATGTCGATACAGGGCGGGATACCCCAAGCTCCATGCCCCTTGCCCGATCGCCGGACTGGCCCCGGCAATTCCGCCCCGCGGCACCAGCCGGCGGCCGGTGCTTCTGGCTCGCACGCTCCTGCGTGGGAGCAAGTGCGGGCGCTCCGCGTCC
>NZ_CAIKKU010000625.1 GCF_903828115.1 uncultured Thiodictyon sp.
GCTGAAGTGGCGCGCGACATTCGGGTGATTCGGCCCATAGCCCGCCTCATCGATGGCCAGTGCCCGGCGCATCAGCGCCTCGGCCACGGGCAGTCGGATGGTGGCCGGCAACAGTTGGGCGAGGTTGTTGAGGTCGATCGCGACATTCGGGTGATCCGGCCCGTAGCCCGCCTCATCGATGGCCAGTGCCCGGCGCATCAGCGGCTCGGCCTCGGGCAGGCGGTTGGTGGCCCACAGCAGCGCGGCGAGGTTGTTGAGACGGATGGTGACATTCGGGTGATCCGGCCCATAGCCCGCCTCATCGATGGCCAGTGCCCGGCGTATCAGCGGCTCGGCCTCGGGCAGGCGGTTGGTGTCCTGCAACAGTTGGGCGAGGTTGTTGAGCGCAACGGCGGTCCGCGCATGGTCCGGCCCGAGCCGCTGCTCGGCCAGGTCCAGCGACCAGCGGTCCAGCGGTTCCAGCAGGGCGAAGCGTGCCGCCTCGTAGAAGACCTGTGCCCGCTCCGAAAACCACTCCAGCGCCGCCCCGGCATCCTCGATCCCCCGCTGCTGCACCGCCTCCCGCAACGCCTCCTCATGCCCCGGTGTCACCTCCCGCGGCCCCGCCGGCCGGCAGCGCGCATCGAACCAGTCAAACAGAAAGGCCGAGAGTTCACCCTTGGTCGCGGGGTCCAGTTCCTCCAGGAGGTGCTCGCGCATCAGCCCGTGCAGCCGGTAGCGCCCGTCGGCGCCGGGCTCGCAGAAGGAGAAGCCCATCAGGTCCGCAAAGGCCGTGAGCGGATAGCCGGTGCTGAAGCGCTGGACCAGGGCGGCGAAGAGGTCGCGGTCGAAGGCGTTGGGGCCGGCCAGGCATTCGAGGGTGGCGATCTCCGCCGTGGAGCGCTGGCGCAGGAAGCGGGCCAGGACCTCCGGGTGGGTGGCGCCGAAGTCGTCCGCCGCCGGGGTGCGGCCGGCGGCGGTCAGGTCCAGCCAGGTGTCCACGGCGAGATCGAGATAAAAGGGGTGGGCGCCGGTGGTCGGCGCCGCGGTCCGGGGCGCGCCCGGCGCCGCCTCCGCGGTGGCGCCGTCGATGATGGCGCGGCGCACGAGGGGATCGGGGATCGGGATGGCCTCAAGGTATCGCTGGGCGTCCGGCTCCGCCAGGCCGCCGAGCGGGTGCTGGTCTGCGAGGTAGCCGGCCCACTGGTCCGGGAAGCGCCGGTCCCAGCCCAGGCGCTCGCGGCCGAGGCAGACGAAGAGACAGCCGGGGGCGGCGGCCACCAGTTCGCGCACCCAGGCGTCGGTCTCCAGGGCGGCGGCGCCGGTCTTGTCCGGGCGGTCGCTCCACAGGGTCTCGTAGCTGTCGAGAAAGATCACGGGCGGCGGTGCGGGCCGGTTCGGCGGGGACTGCGCGGCGGCCCGGTGGGCGCACAGGTCCTGGGCGAGGAACCAGGGGAGGCGGTCCAGCAGGTCGGTGGCGTCCAGATGCTCCAGGCCGTTCAAGGCCTCGCACGCCTGTCGGGCGTTGCGTTCCTTGAGCTTGCGACGGGCGTAGTTCAGGAGCTTGAACCCGGCCCCGGCAAGGCCGGAGACGGCCTGGGCCTGGTCGAGCAGGCTGAGTCCCTTGTCCGCGAGGCCGCTCAGGAGCCCCTCCTGCTCGCCGAAGATATCCGCGAAGGCGCGCGCGGGGTCCTCGCCGGGATAGGCGCGCCCCCAGTAGGTCAGGATGGCGACATCGAAGACGCTGAAGCGGATGGGCCCGGACTCCGCCAGGCTGCGGCGCAGTTGCAGCAGGCCGCGGGCGGGCTCGCGCAGCGACTCGACGGCGAAGTCCAGGTGGCCCCAGACCTGGCGGCGCGGCTCTTCGTCGCGCAGGGTCTCGCGGAGCTTGCGGCACAGGGCGGTCTTGCCCGTCCCGCCGACCCCGTGGAAGCCCAGGATGCGGTGCCGGTCCGGCGGCAGGTCCGCGCGGGCGGCCGCGAAGCGGGCGATGGGTCCCTCCCGGTTGGTGAAGATGCGGTTGGCGGCCGGGCGGGCGTAGCGGGAGCGGGGTGACATGGCGGGGTCCCTTCGGCGGTGGTCGGGGCCTGGATTATCCCGGCAGACATCAAGGCAAGCAAGGGGTTGCCGCAGGCGGGGGCCTGTGGGTGGGGCAGGCCGGGGCCGACCGTGGGTCGGGATGCCGTTGCGCGTGCCGGGGCGGCGCTTGGTCCGCACAGCGGACCCTACGGGCCCGTAGGGTCCGCTGTGCGGAC
>NZ_CAIKKU010000626.1 GCF_903828115.1 uncultured Thiodictyon sp.
AAATCAGTGGCGGCCGGGGTCGTCCCACTGTTGGTGCGCAGGAAGTTGCTCTCGAACTCGAAGCCGCGGAACTGGGCGGCACAGGTGGCCGCGTCGGTGCAGGTGTTGAAGAACTGGATCTGGGCGGTCTGGGCGGTACTGTTGCTGATGACGAAGTGGTCGAGCCCGGTCTGGGTCAGGATGCCGTAGCCCTGGGTCGGCAGGAAGAGTTGGTAGGTGTTGGTCGCACCGGGCGCACCCGGCACCTGGTTGAGCGGTGCCACCAAGGTGTTTTGGTTGATGCCGATCTGGCCGGTCGCCGCGGTGACGAGTTGCAGCGTGCTGGTGTCGAAGGAACTCTTGACGACGTACTTGCCCCCGCGCGTCACGCCCGAGGGGTCGTTCGGGATTGCGAAGTTGCTGGAGAAGGTCCCGACGTAGGTGCTGGTGATCACCGTGGCCGCGGCGGGCGCCGTCAGCAGGCCCAGGACCAGGCCGCTCGTCAAGAACGCGGAAGACTTGAAGTTGCGCATAATGAGCCCTCTGGCGCGAAGGTTGTCAGGGCATCGGCGTACCTGTCGCTCGCCGAATTGGTGGCTCGACGCCGGATGAACGTCGCTCACTATGCAATGAAGCAATAAATTCGCCAAAAAAGAATAATTTTATTAATCAGAACGATAGCGTAGGGCACCTGAAATAACAAAGTAAAAGTGTAAAGTATTCTGACAGTCGATTGCCCGGAACCGGCGCGAACGCCTGTTCAGACGAAACAAGTGCAAGCCTCAAAGCGCAGCGGCGGCGACCACCCGCGGCACCAGCCGCCCGCCCGCCGTCGGCACCATCCGCACTACCTGGCGGCTGTGGTCCGGGCCGTAACTGACATGGATCGGCAACTGCGGGCCGTAGAAATAGAGCCGGTCGAAGTGGGTGTTCTGCGCCAGCCAGCGGGCGACCTCGGCCATGTCCTCGTGCTCCACAATGAAGTCCGCCGCCGCCCCTTGGCGCGAACACACGGGGTTGCCCAGGCGGTTGACCTCGTGCGCGGCGTGCTGGTCGAGCCGGGGGTCGATGCGCCCGGGGATCGCGCGCGCCAACTCCGGGGAACAGAAGCCGTAGGTCAGGCGGATCATCCCGAACCAGTCGATGACCGGGTCCAGGACCTGCTCGGCCAGGTCTTGCAGGGCGTTCCAACTCTCCGGTTGGCGGGGGCGGTTGGGCAGCCCGGTGCGTCCCTGGGTCTCGCCGCACTCGATCAGTTGCCGGAAGGTGAGGAAACGCCCGCAGGGGTCGTCCAGGTCCGGGCAGGTATCCGGCCGGCACAGGCGAAAGCCGTCGATCACCCAGCGGTGCCGCGCCATGGTCTGGGTGAAGACCTCCGCGGCCGGGCCGTAGCCGGACAGATCGAAGAGCCCCAGGTTCTCCAGGGCCTGCTCGAAGGCGAGCTGCTCCGGGTAGTTCGGGAACTCCTCGTTGATGTAGCGGGACTTGCGGAACAGCCAGGGCGGGGTGAAGGGCTCGCCGTACAGGAAGCAGTCGTAGTCCTGATCGCGCAGCCGGACCTTCACGCGCTCCTGCAGGCGGGGCAGGGGCTGCCCCAGGAAATCGTCATAGCGCATGAGGCTCAGCTTGCCGGAGCCGATGTGGACCTTGATCAGGTCCAGCTCCCGATAGTCGCCGTAGAGGCTGGCGGCCGCGCCCACATAGACCCGCAGCAGGGGCGGCAACTGCTCGACCAGGCTCGAGTGCAGTTGCAGCGACTTGCCGGGTATGAGCCAGCCCAGGCCGCGCTGCGCCGCCTCCCGGCAGGCGTCGGCGATGGCCTGGGTGTCGCGGATGCTGAAAAGCAGATCGCGCGCCTGGGCCTGGGCCCTGGTGTAGTCACCGAACAGGGCCTTGAGGGTGCGTTGCAGCCCGGGCTCCAGTTGCTTGTAGGGGCGGCGCCGCTCGAACAGGTCGAGCGCCAGGTAGACCAGCAGGTCGGCGCGCCGCGCCGCTTCGGCCTCGGCCAGTGCCGGCGGGTCCTGTTGCTCGCGCAGATAGGCCAAGGCCCGGGTGAGGGTACCGAAGCCCGCGGTGAGTGCGGGCAGGTCCGCGGCGACCTCGTCGGGCTCCGGCGGGCGGCCCAGCGCGAGCCATTGCCCCCAGAGACGCCCCAGCGACTCGCGGCAGGCCTCGTCGCATGGGGTGGTGCGCCCTTGACGTCGGCGCGGTTCGCGCTCGCCGGCCGCCCGCGCCGGGGGTCTGGATGGGCGCGGGACCAGGGCCGGACGGCGACTGCGGTAGCGCTCCGCCAGGAAGCGCTGTTCGGCCTCCTTGTCCCGGAACACATAGAGCATTCCCGGGGCTACCGCGATCGGCTCCTCGTCCAGGGCCTCGGACACATAGGCGCGGATCTCCGCCTGGGTGAAGTAGCGCTGGAAGGTCCCGCGCCGGGTCAGAACCCCGTCGTTGAAATCAGTCCCCCGCGCGGCGCCCTGATTGGCGAGCATCACCGAGACCACCAGCAGGGTCTGCGCCAGGGACCAGGCGCGGGTGAGTGCCGCCAGGCGCTCTTCGCGGTCCTCGATCACGTTGATCACGAAGCCCAGATTGACGATCGGCGCCGGGTGCAGCGGGTTCTGCGGGGCGTAGAAGGGGTCCCAGCCGGCGGCCGGGAGGCCCAGCTCGAGGAGTCCGCGCACATCGTCGCCGCGTCCGCAGCCGTAGTCGAACAGGGTCAGGTCGCCGCCCTCGCGTCCCTGGAGCAGCCCATGCCGGGCCAGTGCCTGCACCGGCGCGGAGAGGCCGTAGCGCACCAGGGCGGTGAGTTGGCGGGCGGCCTGCCACTGGGTTGCGGGGCCGGCGGGGGTCTCGACCTGGGCGGGGTTCGGCGCCGGGTCCGCGTCGTCGGCCTCCTCGTTGCCCAGGGGGACCAGGGCCTGACCCGCGATGCGGTAGCCGCGCGCGCGCACCAGCTCCAGCCATTGGCGCCGATAGCCGATGCGGGTCGGCTCATCGAAGAGCCCGACCGACTCGCACGCCTGGGTCAGGGCCGCGAAGGGCGCCCGGCGCGGGTCATCCGCGGCCAGCAGCAGCTCCTTGCGGTGCAGGATGGGCGGGTTGTGCGACTGCGCGTAGGTCCGGTAGCCGACCTCCCCGGACGCCAGTTCCACCCGCCAGCTCGCCTCCAGGGCCGGGAAGGGGTCCTCGAAGAAACCCGGGTACTGGAGCAGCGCCACCTGGGCCCCCGCCGGGTCGAAGCGCACGACGTTGAAGGCCTCCCCCCGGCGCACGCCGGCCAGTTCCTCGGCCGCCGCCACCGCCGCCGTCAGCGCGGGCGGCGCCGTGTCCAGGCCGCTCACATGCAGGTAGGTCCGCTGCGCCACCGTCTTGCCGGTCATCGTCTTTGCTTTTTCATCAGTTGGAGAACAGGGCCGGCGGGTCCGATTTCCTCGGGTAAGCCTGCCGCCGGTTCCTGTGATCCATCGGTTGGCGGCGCCTGGGGCTGCTGATCATAACTCAGGCACCACGCCCTTGCGGTAACCCGTCGCGGCCGGGGGCCGCTCCTACGCCGAACTGCTAGCTTTGATCCCTGTATTGAGTTCGGGGCGACTGAAGAAAGAGGCGCCGGACGCGAATCAGGTCCAAATGCCGATCCGGCCTTTAAACTGTTGTCTGTCCAGGGTATCCTCCCGGACCATTCCGTCCGTCTAGCTCGGGGGTAACTCATCGGCGGAAAAGAATATAGTGTCGGCAAAGGCGGCCAAGGTCCTTATAGTCTTCTGCGAGAAATTCCATATCTTTAAATTATAGCAAGGCGCTGAAAATAAAATGCTTTCTCATCTTTCAAACTATTGATGTTCTTGCAAGGTACTATAAATTGCACTAAGTGAAGATCATATGAAATTCCCCGACAAGATCGTCGCGTTCAGCAAACGTGACTATGTTTTCGTCAAGGAACTTGGTCAGGGCGCATGTGGGAAAACCATATTGTTGCGAGATGACACTATTCGCAAGCAATTCGTTTGCAAGAAGTATTCCCCACATGCCGAAGAACACCGACAAGAGCTCTTTGGAAATTTCCTTCGCGAGATTACGTTACTACACGAACTTCATCATCACAACGTCGTTCGCGTCTTTAACTACTACCTCTATCCGGAACAGCTTACTGGCTACATCCTGATGGACGTTGAACCAGGCATGGGCGCCCAAGGCATCTCCGTCGTCGCCGAATGACCAGCGGGTCCGGGTCCCCGCCCGACAGGCGTATTCCCACTCCGCCTCGCTCGGGAGCCGGTAGGTCCGACCGGTCTGACCGGTGAGCCAGAGGCAATAGGCGACGGCGTCGTCCCAGGAGACGTCGATCACCGGGCGCCGATCGCGGCCCCAGCCCCGATCGCCGGGTTGCTCGCGCCCGGCCGCGGCACAGAACTGGTCATAGTCCGCGAAGGTCACCGGGAAACGGCCAATGGCGAAGGACCGCGCAATATCCACCTCGTGCTGAGGCCGCTCGTTCGGATAGGCCAGGTCAACACCGTCCGGCGAGCCCATCAGGAAAGTACCGGGCGGCAGCCAGACCATCTCGGGACCCTCGCCGCCGTCCTTGAGCGAATCCTGGAAGACACTCAGGGGCTCGGGCCGAGGCGCGCCGATGATCGCCGCCCCCCGCGGCTCGGGATCGACCGGCGCGCGCGCTGCTTTACCAGGCCCGGCCAACTCCGCCACGGCGCGCAGAAGCCGCTGAAATTCACCATGCCCCGGCAGCCCGTCCCAGCCGCTCAGATCGACACCATGCACCTGGCGGAAGAGCAGCGGCGGCTTGACCGGTTCGAGAAAGACCGGCACCAGCTTATCGGCGTCCAGGGCCTCGTTGGCCTCCGCGTAGACCCAGTTGGAAGCCACCGCGGCCTGGGTCCAGACCACCAGTACGCAGCGCGCGGCGGCGAGTTCCCGCTCGATGTCCTGGTGGAAGCGCCGCCCGGCGCGCAGGTCCGCGTCCCACCAGACGCCATAGCCCAGGGACGCGAGCGCCCGGGCGATGGGCTCGACCCGCCCGAGGTCCTTGCGTGCATAGCTGATGAAGATGTCCGCGTCCAACGCCTGGCCCCTGATTCAAGCCCCGTTCCGATCAAGCGGCGGACTCGGCGCCTTGACCCGCACATAGACGCTGGCCAGAAACAGGAGCACGTTGATCGCCCCCACCACCATGAAGGGCGCCCGCGGGTCCACAAAGTCGAACAGGCGCCCGCCGATCGTGGTGACCACCAGGATCCCGATGGCCCCCGAGACGTTGAAGGCACCGATGACGGAGCCGCGTTGGCGGGTCGGGGCCTCCTGACCGATGAGTGACTGGGCACCCAGATAGACGCTGATCTGGCCGATGCCGATCAGGATAAAGAAGATCACGGCGGAGCCCCCGGCCAGCGGGTTATCGAGCAGCAGCAATGAGAAATTGCCGATGGCCCCGAGCACCATACAGATGGCCAGGACGCTGACCCGGTCGATGCGGTCGATCAGGGGCCCCAGGATGGGCGCCCAGCACAGGGCGGCGATCTGGGCGGTGATGAAGATCATGGTGCCCGCCTTGAGCGCCTGCGCATGGCCCATGCCGGCCGCCATCCCGGCCACGGTGCCCCACAGGATCAGGAAGGTGGCATTGACCGACTGGTCCCCGCGGGCGATGAAGGCGGCGCCATAGGCGAGCAGGATGCGCGGATTGCGCGCCTGGGCGAAGCCGCTGGTAAAGAGCTCGCGCACCCCCGGGCGATCATGCTTGTGCACCGGGGTCCCGCCCTTGAGCCCGATGCTGACCAGGAGCGCCACGCCCACCGCGAGCGCGGCGACCGCCAGATGGGTGATGACCCCCGCCTGTTCGCCGCTCCAGCCGGACTTGACCAGCGCCTGCGGCAGGGCCCCGAACCCCTGGTTGGTGAAGACGATGCCGAGCCCGCTCAAGACCCCCAGCAGCGCCACCAGCTTGCCGCGGGAGCGCTCGGCCGGGTAGTCGACCATCACCGTCGAGAGCCCACCGGCCACCGCCACGATCCCACAGGCATAGAGGATGCGGTAGAGATAGAGGTCGTCCACCGAGGTCGCCAGCGGATAGAGCGCATAGGTCAGGGCCAGCAGCAGCAGTCCCACGGCGTAGATGGACCGGCGCCCCACCCGGTCCATCAGGATCCCCGCGGGGATGAAGAGCGCCAGCGCGATGATCTCGGTCCAGAACACCAGATTGCCGCTGATGGACCCCTGCTCGGTGGTCGGCACCTTGAGGATCGCATTGAGCACATAGGTCTGGCCGATGGCGATGAAGGTCACCAGGCCAATGGAGAAAAAGGCCGCGGCCAGCAGGCTCCAGCCGTGGCGGGGCAGGATGCCGGGGGCGAGCGTGATGAAGCCGATGCGGTATGGGCGCGGCTCAGAGGTCATGGGGGGTGCTCATCGGTGATACTCCGGTTGGTGGGTAATTCGCTTCCGGCTCCCAGGCTCCAGCGTCGCGAGGGCGCCGGACGCGGAGCGTCCAGGGCGGCAATCCCACGCGCAGAGGCGGTGCAAGTATTCCGTGAAGGCGCTCTTCGGAGCCTGGGGACGCGAGGGATGCTGATCATTCCAGGATGCGCCGCTTGCCATCAAGGATAAAGGCGATGGCCCGCTTGAAGTCGCCCAGGCCGACGACCTGCGCCGCACCCTGGCGCAGCGAGGCATAGGAGGCGGCGAGCAGCACGGCGTTCTGGATATCCCCGCCCGCGGCGTGCTCCGAATACTGGGCCAGCAGCGCGAAGTCCACGTCGTGCGCCAGCGGCAGTTCCTTGGGGATGTGGCACTCCCAGATCCGGCGGCGCTGCTCGGTCGCGGGCAGCGGGAACTCCACATGGGCGAGCACGCGGCGCAGGAAGGCGCTGTCGTAGTTCTTCACCAGGTTGGAGGCGAAGATCACGGCCCCGTCGAAATTGTCCAGTTCAATTAGCGTCGTGCTGCGGGCGACATTGATCGAATTGTCGGCCGCCTGGGTCACGCTGGTCAGGCGCTTGCCGAGGATCGAATCGGCCTCATCGAAAAACAGCAGGGCCCCGGTCTCGCTGGCGCGGCGGAAGGCGGCGCGGATGTTCTTGGGCGTCTCCCCGACATACTTGGACTCCAGTTCCGCATAGCTGATGACCAGGATCTCGCGCTCGAGCATGGCCGCGATCGCCTCCGCGGCCAGGGTCTTGCCGGTCCCCGGGGGCCCAAAAAAGTTGAGCGCCACGCGCCGCCCGGTGCGCGCCACCGATCCCAGGTTCCAGCAGCCGAACAGCAGGTCCTGGGACAGCAGCACATTCACCGCCTCGCGGATGCGCGCCAGGGTCTCGGGGTCCAGCACCAGTTGGTCCAGGTGATGGCGGGGTTGGCGCGGCTCAAAGCTCTCGAAGGTCTGGGTGTCATCGGGCGCTGCCTCCTGGGGACCGGGCGCGCGGCCGGGGGGCGCGGCGGGGGACGGCGCGGGCGTCGGCGACAGGGCCTGATAGAGCGGCTGTCCGGTCGTCACGGTGGTCGGCAGTCCGTCCGCGACCGCCCGCCCCGGGTTGAAGTCCACGCGGATGCGCGGCTTGCCCAGTTCGGGGGGGAAGTTGAACCCGTCGTAGAGCCGGATCAACTGGCGCAGGAAGGCATTGGACGCCCCCGCCTCGATCTCCACCGAGGTATCGGTACCGCGCTCGTGGCACTCGGGGCAGTAGAGGATCGGCGCCCCCTGGACCTCGATCCAGTAGTGCCCCGGGTTGGTCTTCTTGCCGTGGTGCGAGAGGCGCAGTTCGCAGCCGTGGATCGGGCAGGCGGGTTTTTTTCTGAGCAGCGACATGGGGGCGCAGTATACCGGCGGGCGCGCCCGGGCGGGGCCGTTCGCGCGGCGGCACGCCCCCCTGGAGTCCAAGGCTTCAGCCTTGGCGGGCAGTCCAGGAAGCCCCGTGCCCCGCGGACCACCTAACGCTGCCGTGTCTGGACCTTGCTTTCTTGTCAGAAAAAATAGCCATTATTTCTGACGAAACCAAGGCCGACCTACACATACGCGCGGCCAGAGCAATGATGAAAGCCACCCCACCCCGCCTGGAAAATAGCCCAGCGCGCGGCATCATCCGCCGTCAGCACGCAGATTCCGCAGAAGGACCGGACTAATCCGATACCCGTTCTGCCGCATCTGCTCAATGAGCAGTTCGGCACTGCCGAGAAAACCCCGGCGCTCCGCAAGATCAAGCAGACGGACGGTGCCGACCACATTGAGACCGAGTCGGAGCGCATATCGTCTCGCCAGACGGTCATCCAAGATCACCAGACTCCGGTCAGGCTGCGCCAAGGCGAGTCGAATCGACTCATGCTCCCCAGTGCCCAGATTCATCGGCACGGACTCATCGCAACCTGCAGCGGCGACCACGCGAAGCCAGCCAGCCGCGACGGCAGCAGTGATCGCCGCTTGATCGTCGCCTTGTTTTGCAGAACATTCACGCTCAACCGCTTGGGCAACGCGCACCTCCCCGAAGAGTCTACGCAGCAAACCCAATTCACCTGTCGATGCCAGGGCGATCAGGGGGCCGGCGTCCGCGATGACGATAGGGTCCATGATTCAAGGTCACTCACATCAGCATCGCTCGTTTCGTCCGGGCCAACCACAGCGATCCCCAACCGGTCCAGGTGGCGGACAAACTCCGCATAGCCGAGCCCACTGAGTTTCGCCGCTGCACCGGCCGACAAGGCTCCATCTTTGAACAGCGCGGCGGCTAGGGCGGGTCTGAGTCCCCGCTCCTCATCTATCATTGAGGGGGCAAGGTGCAGGATAAGCGCGTTGGGCTGGTTCTCATCCAAGACCAGGACCGGTGCATCCTCGGCCTGGCGAAGCGCCAATCGGGGGTCTTTCTTGAGGTCGCGAACATTCGTTGCGTACATGGTAATCTCGCTCGGGAGGGACAACTTCGGCATCAGTCTAACAGCAGCGACGCCGGTCGAGCGCGGCGACCAAGACCGTCCGGACGGAACAAACCACGGGCAAGACGTGGCATTCGTCCGGTCCGAGACGTCTTCTCCGGACCAGCAGGCCCACGGCACGGCTCGCAGCGATCCGGGGTCAGCGTTCCCATTCCACTTGGCGATCTTGCCCAGCCCGGCGCTTGACCTCGGCGCGGTCGCGGGCTGCCATGTAATCAACCGCTACCTGCCGCTGTGCTTCCGCCAGTGCTTCGAGCATGGCCTCCATCTGCCGCTGCGCCTTCACTTCTTGCTCTTGCCCAGCGTGACGCACAGTATTGGCACTCGCACCGATAGCCATGAAATCAACTGCTACCTGCCGCTGTGCGTCCGCCAGGGCCTGGCGTCTAGCCTCCATTTGCTGTTGCGCCGCCTGCGGCAGCCCCCTTGTGTCCTGCTCCAGATCCGCTTGGCGCTCGGCCGCGGTACGCTCGTGGGCAGCTTGAGCATCGATCTCTGCCTGCCGCTGCGCCTTCGCCCGAACCTGGCGCACCGCCTCAGCCTGCCGTTGCGCTGCCGCCTGCCGCTGCGCCTCCGCCTGTTGACGCGCCTTCCCCTTCTGATCCCGCTCAGCCGCAGCGCGCTCACGGGCGACCAGGGCATCGGCCTCTAACGCTCGCTGCGCCGCCGCCTGGGCCCGCCGCACGGCCTCCGCTCGGCGCCTCCAGAACCAGCCGAGCAACCCCAAAGCGCTCGTCGTGATCCCAACGCCCACCCCCACAGCAGCCATGACACCAAGGACGATCGCGACGATACCGAACCGGTCGAGGAGGCCCTGGACGCCGGCTTCGCTTAAGGGAGTCTCAGCCGGCACATCCTGGCTCCGACTCAGGTCTCGGGAGTGGCCGGTCGGCGCCGCGGGAGGAACCCCGGGTGCGTCGATAGGCAAAGTCTTGAACCCCGAATCTGCCAACGAAACCACCACCCGGAACCCGGTATCGCTGGTGCGCGTCCGGCCGCCCTCATTGTGGACGGGGACCTCGTAACGCAGGTCAGCGTTGAGTTTTTCCGGTGGATCATAGCGCCCACCGCCGCGGACGATAAAGACGGGACCCTGGCCCTGGTGGGTCGCACCGATTGTGCGCTCCAACAGCATCTCGGAGACGTTGCCATAGAGGTCGTGCAACTCGAGCGGACCGGGCGCGCGGGTGCCGATAGGATGGACCTGCCCGCCGGCGTTGTCCTTGCTCCAGGCGTAACGGGCGATGCCGTCCGGCATGGGATAGCGCGACTGGGCGAAGACCTCGCGGGGTACGGCCAGACCGCCGCGGGCGGCAAACTCCCATTCACCCTCGGTGGGCAGCCGGACCACGGTGGGGCCAGTGTCAGCGCGCGGCAGGCAAGGTGCGTGGCCGTCGGTGCAGTCCGGGATGGCGGGGCCCTGGGCGAGCAACCAACCGGTCCAGTCGTCGCCGAACGTCATGGCCTCCTGCCAACCGATGGTGGAGGACGCGAGCCGTCCGTCCGGCAGTTGCGGCGAGGGGCAATCGCTACCGTTAGCGTAGGCCCCGACCGCCGCGACCTGGAGCCGGTTGACCTCGTACTTGCCGAGCAGAAAACGGGGATTGCCCGACCTATCCCGGAAGGGTCCGGCAACAGCCCCGAAATCGCGCCCGGCGACCTTGGGGGCCAGGTCCGCCCGCTCCGGGGTGGTCACGGACCGAAAGGCCATGGCCCCGCCGCAGGGCAGCGGCAGGATCAGGTCATCGGGGAGCGGATTGGGGTTGTATTGCGCCTCCGGCCAGGCGATGACCGGCGCCGGGACGGCCCGCGGGGGCGCCGACGGAAGCAACAGGCAGACGGCGGCGATCCCAAGGCAAGGCCAGGGTCGGGAGCCGGCGGGCTTCTCGACGGGATCGCGCAACGCGGCTGACTCCTCGGACTCGGATTGCGACGCATGTTACCCGAGGCGGCGGCTGCATTGTCGGGACCTGGGCAACGGTCAGGGTCCGAGGGCAATCCGCGGACTCCTTGTGGTCGGCGGGTTCGCCATCGGGCCGCTTGGCCGCTTCTGCATCCCCGCCATCTGGTTTACCATCGGCCCATGGACCACGACCAGAACTTCAAGAACCTCGTCCTCGACTATCCGCGTCAGGCACTGGCCTTCTTTGCCGAGTCTGAAGCACAGCAGATCACCCCGGACGTGCGCATCACCCCGGTGCGCGAAGAACAACTCAAGGAACGCCTCGGCGAGCGCTTCCGGGAACTGGACATCCCCTTGCTGGTGGAGTGGCCCGACGGCCGACGGGCGGCCCTGGTCTTCGTGGTCGAGGAGGAGACTGATCCGGCACGCTTCTCGATCAGCCGCCTGGCCCACTATTGCATCGACATCGCCGAGTTGTTGCAGACCCGGCGCGTGGTCCCGGTGGTGATCTTCCTGCGCGGCGGGCCGTCGGAGCGGACCTTCGACCTGGGCGGCGACCGCGAGACCTATCTGCGCTTTCGGTTCCTCTGTGTCGAACTGTCGCGGCTGCCGTTTCGACAGTACCAGGACAGCGACAACCTCGTGGTCCGTCTCAACCTCCCGAACATGCGCTACGAACCGGCGGAGCGGGTCGCCGTTTATGCCGCTGCCGTGCGCGGCCTGATCAGTCTGGAACCGGACCCGGAGAAACGGCTCAAGTACGCCGATTTCATCGACATTTACGCAGTGCTCAACGACACGGAGCGCGCGTGCTACGAACGCGATTACCCCAACGAGGTCCATGCCGTGAACAGCTTTTCCCAACGAGTCCGTGAAGAAGGCCGACAGCAGGGCGAAGTGCTGGCGCTGATGCGCGTGATGCGCCATAAATTCGGCGACATCCCCGAGCCGACGCGCCAGCGGATCGAGGCCGCGGACCCCGAGACCCTGCTGGAGTGGCTGGATCGCGCACTCGTCGCCGCGAGCATCGACGAGGTCATCCACTGACCGATCAGCGTACAGGGACAGAAACGCATCGACGGAAAAAAGGAACCGAACTGTGAGACGCACCATGCCCCCCTGCCCTGGCCGCCACCTGCTCGCGGCCCTCGCCCTGATCCTGCTGCCGATGCTGTCCTGCCCGGTCGCGGCCGAGACGCCCCTGATCCTGCCCGGCACCAAGGTCCTATACCAACGGGTGCTGACCAAACCGGGGGCGGCGGCGAGCGACACACCCGGTGAGGCCGGCACACGGCTGATCAACGCCCTGAGCCGTCTCTATGTCTACGAGCGCCAGACCCACGCGGGCGCAGAATGGCTGCGGCTCGGCACTGATACCCTGGGCAAGAACCTCCTGGGCTGGGTGCCGACGGGGCTGACCCTGGCCTGGAATCAGCAATTGACCCTGGCCCTGACCAACCCGGCGGGGCGCGAGCGGCTGATCTTTTTCCGCGACTGGGACTCACTGCGCGTCGTGCTGGACTCGCCCTCACCGGCCACAGCGGGGCGGAGCCTGATTCAGGGGGTCGCCGCGGGCGCTCAGGACCCGCGGGTGGTCGCCCTGGAGCCCGAGACCTTTGTGGACCTCTACGAGCGGTTCTATCTGCTGCCGATCCTGGAGTTTAAGGACTACAGCAGCCGCGTCGGCAGCAGCATACGCGCACTCAAGGTCGCCTCCGTGACCCTGCCCGCGGCCCCTGGCCCCGAGTCCCGGCCACCCGCCCCAGCGACAGGGTCGGCGAACCCACTGAAGGACTTCAAGGCCGCCATCGTCTTCGTGGTCGACTCCACCGTTTCCATGGGCCCCTACATCGCCGAGACGCGCGCCGCGGTGAAGCAGTTCTACGAGCGCATCCGCGCCGCCGGACTGCTCGACAAGGTCGCCTTCGGCCTGGTCGCCTTCCGCGCCGAAACGGCCAGCGCGGAGAAGAACCGGCGGCTCGACTATGTCGCCAAGGTCTTTGCCGCCCCCACCCAGGTCCGCAACGGAGACGACTTCCTGGCCCGGATCGCGACCCTGAAGGAGGCCCCGGTCGCCACTGACTTCTTCGACGAGGACCCCTACGCCGGGGTGCGCGCCGCCCTGGACATGCCCGAGTGGAAGGACCGGTTCGACGCCCGTCACATCGTGCTGATCACCGATGCCGGTGCCCTGGACGGCACCTTCAACGCGGCACCCGGGTCCGCACCAGCGCCCGTGCCGACCAAGGAGCGGGCGGTCCAAGGGGTTGACTCCCGCACCGGCCTCAATGCCGCGGCCATCCAGGACCTGGCCCGCCGCGCCGGGGTGGCGATCACGGTCATGCACCTGCAAACCCCCGAGGCCCGGCGCGTCGGGGACCTGGCCCGTGCCGCAGAGCAATACAAGGACCTGGCGCGCAACGCCATGACCCAACAGGAGGCCTATTTCCCCATCGCCGACGGCGCCCGCAACCGCTTGCGGTCGGCCATCGACGTCTTTGCGGGGGGCGTCATCGAGCAGATCGACCACAGCGCCCAGGGCTACGCGACGCTTTCAGACCCCGCCGTCCGGGCGCCGACCACCGCCCCGGCGGACGCGGCCGATGACCCGGACCAGCGCGCCCGCATCCAGGCCATCGTCGCCTCCCTGGGACACGCCATGCAACTGGCCTATCTGGGGGAACAGCGCCAGACGGCCGCCCCGGAGGTCTTCGAGGCCTGGATCGGCGACACTGACCTGGCCGACCCTGGGCGGCGCCCGGTCGAGGTACGCGTCCTGATGTCGCGCGACCAACTCTCGGACCTCAAGGAACTAGTGGCCCAGGTGATCGACACCGCCGAGGCGGACCTGGACGGCACCAACAGCACCCAGGCGTTCTATGACCGGCTCGCCTCCATCGCCGCCACCTTCGAGCGCGACCCGCAGGCTACCGGGCGCCGCCGTGCCCCGGAACTGGCGCAACAGGACCTGCTGCTCCACTATCTGGAGGGCCTGCCCTACAAGAGCGACGTGCTGGATCTCAAGCGCAGTGACTGGTCGAGTTGGGGCATGCAGCGGCAGGCGGACTTCGTGGACCGGCTGCGCAAGAAGGCCACCCTCTACGGTCTTTACTATGCCGACACCTTCGGCTGGGTAGACATCGCCCAGGCCGACAATCCGCGCAACCGGGAGGCGGTCTATCCGATCCCATTGAAGGACCTGCCCTGAGGCCCCGGCCATGCTGCTCGACTGCGCCGACCTGAGCTACACCCGCGGCAGCGGCGACCAGGCCTTCCGGGTGCTGATCGCCTCCCTGACCCTGGACCTGGGGGAGATCGTCGCGCTCACCGGGGAGAGCGGCTGCGGCAAGAGCACCGCGCTGGAATTGCTGGGCCTGGTGGTGCGGCCGCTCACCGCCGGGCGCTTTCGTTTCGCCGCGGACGGGGAGCCGCAAGACCTCGCCGCCCTCTGGCAAGGCGACCGGCAGGCCCGCCTGGCGCGCCTGCGCGCCGCGGCCATCGGCTTCGTGCTCCAGACCGGGGGGCTGCTGCCCTATCTGAGTGTCGCCGGCAACATCGGGATCAACCGCCGCCTGCTGTGCCTGCCGGCGCGCGACCCCGACCTGGACGCCATCATCGACCAACTCCAGATCGGCCGCCTGCTCGACAAGCAACCGGCGCAGCTCTCCGTCGGCCAATACCAGCGCGCCAGCATCGCCCGCGCCCTGGCCCACCGGCCGCGCCTGGTGCTGGCGGATGAACCCAGTTCCGCCCTGGACCCGCGCCTGGGCGAGGAGGTGATGGGGCTCTTCCTGCACCTGGTCGAGCGCCTGGGTACCAGCGTGATCCTCGCCACCCATGAGCAGGCCCGGGTGCGCGCCCGGGGACTGCGCGAGGTCCGGGCGGTACCGCTGGCGGATGGGTTCGGGTCGCGCTTCGATGGCTAGCGACCCGGCGCGCCCCCAATCCCGCCTGGAGTGGGTCCGCCTGGCGCTCCAGGACCTGTGGCACGACCGCCGCACCGCCCTGGTGCTGGTGCTGACCGTGGCCGCCATCCTCGCCCCCCTGATGCTGCTGCTCGGGCTCAAGACCGGGGTCATCGCCACGCTGCGCCAGGACCTGCTCAACGACCCGCGCAATCGCGAGATCATCGTCTACGGCGCCCACCGCCTGGACCGCGCCTGGTTCGCGGCCATGCGCGCGCGCGCGGACCTGGGCTTCCTCCTGCCCCGCACGCGCAGCATCAACGCCACCATCGACCTCCTGGACCAGGCGCAGCGCCCCTATGAAGCGCTCGACCTGATCCCGACCGCCCCCGGCGACCCCCTGCTGCCGCCCGGACTGCCCACCCCCGCCCACGCCGACCAGGTGCTGCTGACCGCGACCCTGGCCGAGCGGATCGGCGTCTCTCCCGGGTCGCCCCTGACCGGGGTCTTGCGCCGCACCCGCAACGGGACCCCGCAGACCGCCCGGTTCACCCTGACCGCCATCGCCGTCGTCCCGCAGACCAGTCTCGCCCGCGAGGCGGTCCTCACCCACCCGGACCTGCTGGTCGCCGCCGAGGACTACCGCGACGGTCTGCGCGCGGACCTCAGCGACGCGGACCTGCGCGGCGGCGTCGCCGGCGAGCGTGCCGAGTATGCGGGCGCCCGCGTCTATGCGCGGGACCTGGACGGGGTCGACACCCTGGCCGCGGCCATGCGTGACCAGGGGATCGAGGTCCGCACCCAGGCCGAGCGGATCGCGACCGTGCGCGCCTTCGATCGCACCCTCTCATTCATCCTGCGGGTCATCGCCCTGATCGGTCTCGGCGGCTGCGCCCTGGCCCTGGGCGGCGCCCTGTGGGTGAACGTGGAGCGCAAGCGCCGGGATTTGGCCCTGCTGCGCCTCTTCGGCTTCCCCAACGGGACCGTGGTCCTGATGCCGCTCATCCAGTCCGCCGTCATCGCCGCACTCGCCTTCGCACTCGCCGCCCTGGCCTACCTGGCCGGCGCCGCCGCCTTCAACCGCAGCCTGGGTCAAAACCTGGCCGGGCAGGGCTATGTCTGCCGACTGGAGCCCCGGCAGCTCGCCGTCGCCGCCGCGGCCACGCTCCTGGTCGCACTCATCGCCGCGCTCGCCGCCGGGTACCGGGCGAGCCGGATCGATCCGGCGGAGGCCTTGCGCGACATTTGAGACCGCGAAGCGTCGTTGTCGTTGTCGTTGTCGTTGTCGAGATTATCGTAGCGCCCAGATTCTCTCGCACGCCAAAGTGTATCGCTTCTCCGATTACGATTACGATTACGACAACGACAACGACAACGACAACGACAGCCTTGGACTCCGCGCGCCGTCAGGCCGCCTGAGCGGTATAGAGCCACCGCTGGAAGTCGACGAAACAATCGCTGATCTGCGCCGGGCTGCCCAGATCGGCGATGGCGTCCGCCAATGAATTGCGGTATTTCAGCCGCAGCAGCGGCGTCAGCTTCTCCTTGCCCAGTTCCTCCACGCCCACCCGGACATAGTGCAGCAGGACGAAATCGAGAAAGGCCTGTTGCTTGCCGGTAAAGCGGCTGCTGATGATGACCTTGGCCCGCCCCGCCCGCTCTTCGCGAGTCAGCGGCGCCGCGGCATAGGCGACATAGGCCAGCACATCGAACAGATCGCACCGCTGCGCCTCGATGATCACCTGCATCTCGGCGAGTTGCTCCCGTCCGAACCCCTTCTCCGCCAGCCCCGCGAGCAGCCTGGTACGGGTATCGGGCAGGCTCCACAGGGTACGCAATTCATCCTCGTCCTTGAAGAACTCCGGCAGCCGCCCGAACAGCGCCTCCATGAACTGCTGCGCGGACATGGGCGTGCCATCAGGGTGCCAGAAGGAGGTCACCGTCATGTGCTGTATCGCACGCGCCTTGCCGTCCGCCAACTCCACCCGAATCCTGGTCGTCCGGTCGCAGCGACACGGTTGAACCCCGCAGACCGCACAGGGGTCCTTGGACCCGGGCGGGCACCGGCACGGCGACTGACCGCACCGATAGCAGGCGACCGGCGGCTCCTCCACGCAGATGCAGGGCGAGGCATGACAGCGGGGGCAGTCTGGCGGCGGCAGCGGCTCGCCGTCCCATTCCGGATCGCTGAAGTGGTGGTGCGCCTTCACGAAGTCATAGATCGTGAAATAGTATTTCCCGTCGTAGAGCCGCGTACCCCGTCCGATGATCTGCTTGAACTCTACCATCGAGTTGATCGGGCGCATCAGCACGATGTTGCGCACATTGCGCGCATCGACCCCGGTGGAGAGCTTCTGCGAGGTGGTGAGCACCGTCGGGATGGTCTTTTCGTTGTCCTGAAAGTCGCGCAGATACTGCTCGCCCAGGGCGCCGTCATTCGCCGTCACGCGGTGGCAGTAATTCGGGTCCGCGACCGTCTTGGCCTGATTGATCAGGTCGCGCACGGCCAGCGCGTGCGCCTGGTTGGCGCAAAAGACCAGGGTCTTCTCGCGCGGGTCGAGTTGCGCCATCAGGATCTCGACGCGGCGCCGCTCCCGCTCCCTGATCTCGATGATGCGGTTGAAATCCCGCTCCTCGTAGCGCTTACCCGGCTCGATCTCGCCCTCCAGGACGGTGTCGTCCGGGGTGTAGACATAGTCATCGAGCGTCGTGGCGATCTGCTTCACCCGAAACGGGGTCAGGAAGCCGTCGTTGATCCCTTCCTTCAGCGAATACACATACCCGCCCCTTCTTGCGGATGTCGGCGGGCGCGATGCGCACCAATGCATCCTCGGGAAAGGCCGAAAAGGCGTTGTACGCCTGGTCGGCCAGGATATTGCGGTCGGCCAGGAACAGGATACGCGGTCGGCGGGTCGGCTCGCCTTCCTTCTTCCAGTCGGCCAGGTTCCAGCGACTATGAAACAGCTTCCACGCGACCTGGAAGGCGATGAAGGTCTTACCGGTCCCGGTGGCGAGCGCCAGCAGGATGCGCGTGAGTCCAGCGGTGATCGCCGCCAGCACCCGCTCGATGGCGAGGTCCTGATAATAGCGGCCCTGAAAGTAACCGCCCCGGTCCTCGAAGGGCACGGCGGCGAAACGGTCGCGCCAGGCGTTCGCGCTCGCAAAGGTCAGGTCCCAGAGTTCCAGCGGGGTCGGCAACCGGGCGAGTTCGCCCTCGGCCCCCGTCTGCATATCGACGCCGTAAAAGCCCTGGCCGTTGCTCGAATAGGCGAAGCGCACCCGCAGCTTGCCGGCATAGTTCTTCGTCTGCCCGACACCCTCGGTCAGCGCCTTTTCCCAGGACTTGGCCTCCATGGTCGCCAGCTTGTAGTTGCGAAACACCAGCACATAGTCCGCAATGAGCGGCTTGCCGCGCCGGCCCTGGCCTTCGATGCGGCCCGGCGTGATCGGATACTCACGCAGGATGCGGCTGCCCTCCACCACACCCCAGCCGGCGGCCCGCAGCGCCGGGTCGATAAATTCCGCTCGCGTGTCGGCTTCATTCATGGCTTCCCGACCTATCGAAAGACTGCATTCGATCGTCCGGCCTGCTCCATGCGGAATTGGATCGCCGCCACCGGGTCCGGCAGGTCCACCGGGAACTGCTTGGCATCATAAGCCTCGGCCAGTGTCAAGAGGATCTCGAAGCGCTCGCCATCCGGTGAGGCCGGTTCCGGTTCGTGATCAAAGAAAGCGGCAATCTCGCGCATGGCCGAGCAGTAGTCCTCTTCAGTGCGAATCGGTCGGATGGGCATGTCACAAATCCGTTTCGATGGTTTCTGCATTGATGGTGTCATATCCGGGCCGGACGGGGCATTCGCCCCGTCCGTAACGTTTTCTCCGGGCTCGCGAACCAGCACAACGCGTCGGCGAAGGAATAAATCTTGGGGAGATTCGCATGACGGTATCCTAGTCCCGCGGGGGAACTGTCGCAAGTGCCTGCTGAAGGCGCCGTGCCGCACACGCCTGACCCGACCTGCGGGATTGCGTGGAACCCACATCGCCGCGGAATCCTTTCACAATCCCCGCAACGTGGGAACGAGA